>CAYTJN010000126.1:0-12374 GCA_964438125.1 uncultured Occallatibacter sp. | reverse complement strand
GCCATCAGGGCATAAGCTTCCCCCGCCTGTTCAAGAGCAAAGCGATGCGTGATGATCTCTTCGGGGTGGAGATTCCAGCGCACGAGACGCTCGACAAGTTCTTCCATGAGCCATGTGGAAGTGACCCACGATCCGTAGATTGTTTTTTGATCGTGTATGATGTCGGACGAGGGATTGAAGGAGACGGTCCCGCCTTCGCCGATCATCACCATCTTGCCCCATTTTCGGGTAGCGCGAATGGCGGTGGCGCGAGCCTCGGCGCTGGCGGAGCAATCCACGGCCCGCTCGACGCCAAAGCCATGGGTCAGATCGCGGACCTGCGAAACATTGTCGGCGCTCGACGGCAAGACCACGTCGCAGAGCCTTAGCTTCAGGGCCAGATCGAGCCGCTCCTGCACCACGTCGATGCCGATGATCATCCCCGCGCCGAGCTTGCGGCAAAGCGCCCCGGCGGCCAGGCCGACCGGACCGAGCCCGGTAATCAGTACAGTATCATTGCCGCTGATGCCGACCTTCTCCAATCCCTCATAGACCGTGCCGAAGCCGCAGGCGACCTGCGCGCCATCGGCATAGGTCAACGCGTCGGGCAATTCGATCAGATCCTTCTCTTCCGCGATCATATACTCGGCCATGCCGCCATCGCGCTGCCATCCGTAGGCACGGCGATATTGGCTGCTGGTGCACGAGATCATGTAGCCGCGCCGGCAGTCGTTGCAAACTCCGCAACCGGAGATGTGGTAGACCAGCACACGATCGCCGGTCTTGAAGCGGCGGCATCCCGGACCTGCTTCGGCCACCTGTCCGGAAGGCTCATGACCGGCAATGACTCCTTGATAGCCCTCCGGGCCTTTGCCCAGATGTTCTCGATAAATGCAGCGAATATCCGAGCCGCAAATCGTGGAAGCCTCGATTCGCAGCAATACTTCGCCATGACCCGGAGCGGGCACTTCAACTGTGCGCATTTCCACGCTGCTGTTTCCGGGCAGATAAGCCGCCCGCATCGTTTTGCTCATGCTTCTCTCCGCTCAAAATCAATATCGGTGGGAGGGTGAAGAAGTGAAATAGCAATAATTACGCGTTTCCACTCATTCACTTGCTCACTTGATGATTGCTTCGAAATGAAATTGTCCCATTAGAGCACGAACCCGTCTACGGCGGTGTGATTTCACTATCCATATCCCACAATGCTTCCCAGCTCTGGTTCTCTTTCCACAAAAAGACCTGCCCTTTAATCAAGCGGCAGTTGCGGTTCGCGGCGGCAATCGAACGCATTTCATCTTCGCTCAGCGGATCGTGCGTGACCGCGCGGAGATTAGCAAGGTAATTGCGCCGGGTGGTAGAGAAAGGAATCGGGGTTTGTCCACGCTGAACCGCCCACTTGATGCAGATCACGGCAGGATGAACACCATGGTTCTTCGCGATCCGCAAGATCACCGGATCCTCCGTGGGCACAGTGTCGCCGGCGGTACGATCCCGTTCAGGCCGCGCCGGCGAACCGATCGGCGAGTAGCCGATCGGCGCGATTCCGTGCTCGTTGAGAAAAGCCAGGAGTTCCGGCTGTTGAAAGTGGGGGTGCAATTCCATCTCATTGACCACCGGCCGGATGCGCGCGTCACGCAACAAGAGTTTCAGCTTCGGTATGGTCATGTTCGAGGTACCGATCTGCCGCACCAATCCGCGCTCGACCAGTTCTTCCATCTGGAGCCAGGTGCGCATATAGTTTTCATGAATGTAGGAAACCGCATGGGGATTGCGCGCATTCACATCGCATCCAGGCGGGTGATGGTTCGGAAATGGCCAATGCACCAGATACAAATCCAGATAATTGAGGCGCAGATCGGAGAGAGTCTTCGCGCAGGAGGCAATCACTTCGTCGTGCTTGTCGTTCCACACCTTTGAGGTAATCCATAACTTCTCGCGCCGTAGCCCGCTCTCCAGCATCCTCTGGAACGACGCGCCGATGTGGGCCTCGTTTCCATAGACCGAAGCACAATCGAAGTGCCTGTAACCCACGCGAGCAGCCTCCAGGACGGCATCGGCGACGCCCTGATGAGAGACGTGGTCTGAGCCGAAGGTTCCCAGCCCGATGGCCGGCATTTTGGCGCCCGTCGAAAGAAGACGCTGAGGAACCAGAGAAGGATCGACGGCATCGTCAGCCGGAGTCCAGGGTACGGGAAAATCTTGATCCATAAGATCCTGATCCACAAAAGTTACCGGTTACTTAACCGCACAAATCGTAGTTCTCGAATCCTCTTGCTGTCAAATGCGATTCTCGGTAAACGTACATGCACGTATTGGGAAACTGTCCGGTAAGCGTTAAAGTGATATGCTTCCGACGGATCATCTTGTGCAGTGCGCGCACCGCCGACGGAGAGAATCACCGCCCATGGCTGTACGAATGAAAGATATTGCCCGCGATCTGGGGATCTCGGTCGTCACCGTCTCCAAAGTCCTGCGCAATCACCCGGACATCGGCGAAGCGACCCGCAAGAGGGTCCTGAAGCGGATGAAGGAGCTGAACTATCATCCGAACATGGCGGCTCAGGCGCTAACAACGGGCCAGACCTGGACTATCGGCCTGATTGTGCCTGACCTCCTTCATCCCTTTTTTGCGGCTTTAGCTCACTCCATCTCGACGGTCCTACGTGAAACCGGCTACAGCCTGCTCATTTCTTCCTCTGACGAAGATGTTGAACTGGAGAAGGACGCGATTGAGCATCTGCTGGCCCGCCGTGTGGATGTGCTGCTGATTGCCTCCGCGCAATCGTCGGTAGAGAGTTTTCTCCGCATCGAAGAGATGAAGACGCCCTATATATTGTTGGATCGCCGGTTTGATGATCTGGACGCCAACTTTGTCGGTGTCGATGACCATGCAGTAGGTGTGCTGGCCACCGAGCATCTGATTGCGCAGGGTTGCCAGAGAATCGTGCATATCCGCGGTCCCAGAGTGAGCACCGCCGATGGCCGGGCCGCGGGGTATCGCGATGCACTGACTTCCGCCGGCATGACGCTCTACCCAGGGCACACTGTCTCCCTCGGCGATTCTGGCGATCATCGCGGCGAGTTGGGCGGCTACAATGCTGCGCGACAGTTGCTGGAGTGCGATCCCCGGCCAGATGGGATCTTCTGCTTCAACGATCCCTCGGCACTTGGCGCCATGCGCGCCATTATCGAGGCGGGGTTAGACGTTCCAAAGGATATTGTGGTAGTGGGATGCGGCAATCTTTCCTACTCGGATTTTCTTCGTGTCCCTCTCAGTTCGGTGGATCAGGACAGCCAATCCATCGGGCAGCGGGCGGCGCATCTGGCACTCCGGCTAGTACAAAGCAAGACACCCCTGCGCCCATGCCGCGAATTGGTGCAGCCGCGCCTGGTTCTGCGCGAATCCAGCTCGCGCAATTGGAATGGAAGCTGAATCCGTGTTTTGAGCGAGATTCTTAGCTTTCTTAGGAGGCAGCAAGTAAACGATTACCGCATCGCGAGCCAATGCGCTCATCCTGTTTGAGTTGTGTGCCGAAAACAAAATAGGTTTCCGTAAACGCCGTTTCCAACTCTGATCCTCTAAGCCCGACCTGTCACGGATTCCATTCGCCAAACCGACTTTCTGGCAGTATTCGTGTCGAGCTGTACTAAAGCGCGACTCAACGGGGTTCCCCCCGGTTGTACTGCATGAAGGCCATTGCCTGGCAACCGATTCGCCCTCCGATTTCTAGGCTTTAGTTATGTCTTGTTCACGACGAGAGGTCGGATTCAAATCCGCGCCTCGGCCATTATCGTCTACACTGGCCTGGAATGTGTGGTCGCTACCGCAGACGTTCCGATAAACAACGAATCGCCGAGGTCTTTCAAGTCGGGACGGACTTGGCGGGCCTCTACCTGGAGCCTGAGGACGATATCGCTCCCGGCTCCATCCAGCCCGTCGTTCTTACCGGCGAAGCCGGAGAACATAAGATCGGGTTCATGCGCTGGGGCTTCAAACTGCCTGATCGCCATCTTTTTACGGCGCGCTCAGAAGGCATCGACCGGGCGCAGTTCTGGACGGACTCGTTCCGACAGCGGCGCTGCATCGTGCCTGCCGACGCCATCTTTGAATGGCCAAAGGCTGAGCGAGGAAAGAAAAAGCCGAAGTACGAGGTCGTGATCCCTGGCCGAGCACCCTTCGGAATCGCCGGCGTTTGGAAGACCTGGAAGAACCCGAAGACCAATCAGTGGGAACCAACCTACGCCGTGATCACCGGCGAGCCAAACGAACTCATCCGACCCATCCACCATCGCCTGACCACGATTCTTGATCCGAGCGATTACGAGGAATACCTGACCTTGGCAGAGCGGCCTCCTGTTCATCTTCTTCGTATACCGCCAGCCGAAGAGATGCGCGCGACACGGATCGAGGAATCGAGTGCAACCGATCCACAATTGGATCTATTCGACCCAGATGTGGAGTAAAAGTACGAGTGCTTGTGCGCGCTCGATGAGATCGCGCTGCCGGAGAATGACAATAAGGCATCGAGGCAACCGAGACCGGGGGTAGTATTCAAATCGGTTGACAGCGACGTTCAATTCCACATAAAGCCGTTCCACAAACGCTGCCCTCTGATCATCGAGCCCAAAGACTACGAGCGATGGCTTGCGCTGGCCGAGTTTTCCCATCTGCCGATTGATCTGGTCAGAACATTCCGCCGATTCTTGCGAATTCGCCGTTACCTTCACTCTGAGAATCAATCCATTTGTACGAGCCAATAATTTTCTCTATCGGCCCGCGGTGAGCAAAAGCTGCCGGCCGGGTTAGTCTATATGCACTTGTATGGGTTTTGAGCACAGTATCGGCAACAGGGGCTACCGCTTTAGGGATTTGCGCGAACTGCTGGCCAAGGCAACTCCTTTGCGCAGCGGCGATGCACTCGCAGGTTTGGCGGCACAGTCGGCCGAGGAGCGCGTGGCCGCGCAGTATGCTCTTGCCGATCTTCCCCTCGCGCACTTTCTGTCGGAGCAGGTTGTTCCCTACGAAGATGACGAGGTGACGCGGTTGATCGTAGACGCACACGACTCGTTAGCGCTTGGACCCGTGCGTTCGCTTACTGTGGGCGAGCTACGCGACTGGATACTTTCTGACGACGCAACTGTCGAACGGTTGGCTGCACTTGCGCCGGGACTTACGCCGGAGATGGCTGCCGCAGTGAGCAAGCTGATGAGGGTGCAGGATCTGATTGCAGCCGCGGCGAAGATTCGTGTCATTTCGCGTTTTCGTACGACCGTTGGACTGGCCGGAAGGTTGAGCGCGCGCTTGCAGCCCAATCATCCCACCGACGACCTGGCAGGCATCGCCGCGTCCATTCTGGACGGCCTGCTTCTCGGCTCCGGCGATGCTGTCATCGGCATCAATCCCGCCGGCGACAATGTGGCCACGACCACGCAAATGCTGCGGCTGATCGACGCCTTGCGCAATCGTTTTGAAATTCCAACGCAGAGCTGCGTATTGGCACATATCACTACGCAACTGGCAGCGCTCGAAAAGGGCGCTCCTGTCGACCTGCTCTTTCAGTCCATCGCCGGGACTGAGGCTGCCAACCGCAGCTTTGGCGTGAATCTCGCGCTACTCGACGAGGCGCAACAAGCCGGGCAATCGTTGGGGCGGCGCGCGATCTGCGCCGATGGGAGCATGGGCGGCAACGTCATGTACTTTGAGACCGGCCAGGGCTCGGCGCTCTCCGCCAACGCCAACCATGGCGTGGACCAGCAAACGCTGGAAGCCCGCGCCTATGCCGTGGCCCGCCGCTATCGGCCTATGCTGGTCAACACTGTGGTCGGCTTTATCGGGCCCGAGTATCTCTACGATGGTAAGCAGATTATTCGTGCCGGTCTGGAAGACCACTTTTGCGGCAAGCTGCTGGGGCTCCCCATGGGCTGCGACGTTTGCTATACGAACCACGCCGAAGCCGATCAGGACGACATGGATGCTCTGCTCACGCTGCTTGGCGCGGCGGGAGTCAACTACATCATGGGAGTCCCTGGCGCCGACGACGTGATGCTCAACTACCAGAGCACGAGCTACTACGATGCGCTTTATCTGCGCCGCGTGCTGGGCCTCCGGCCGGCTCCGGAGTTCGAACAATGGCTGGCTGGCGACGGCTATCATCGCCTGGCGCTGGAAGCCGAACATCCAGAAAGGCTGCTGGCATGAGCGAGATATTCGATCGGCCAACTGGCCTTGCCGCGCGGTTGCGCTCGCTGACTCCCGCGCGCGTGGCTCTGGGCCGAACCGGCGTCAGCCAGCAGACCTCCGATCAGCTCGATTTTCAGCGCGCACACGCACAGGCTCGCGACGCTGTGCAGGCACGGCTGGAGGTCTCGTCTTTGGCGGCAAATATGGCCGCCATCACTGGAGAGGAAGTGTTGATGCTGCGCTCGGCGGCGATGGATCGGACAACCTATCTGAAACGCCCGGATTTGGGCCGGCGATTGGACGAAGCCAGTCGCGCCTGCTTGCCCGCGGGCGATTGGGATCTCGCGCTCATTGTGGCAGACGGGCTTTCGGCGATCGCCGTCGAGCGGCATGCTCCGCCCTTGCTGCAGCAATTGCTGTCCCGGCTGGATGGCTGGCGCATTGCGCCGCTGGCCGTGGTGGAGCAGGGGCGAGTCGCCATTGGGGACGAGATCGGGGCGGCGCTCGGGGCGCAACTGTCGGTGGTGCTGATCGGCGAGCGCCCTGGACTCAGTTCGCACGACTCGCTCGGGGCCTATATCACCTGGGAACCTGGTCCGGGGCGCACCGATGCCGAGCGCAACTGCATCTCCAATATCCGCGCCGGAGGGTTGAGTTATATTGATGCAGCCGCGCAGCTAAGTTACTACCTAACCGAAGCGCGCCGCCGCCGGCTCACAGGCATCGCCTTGAAGGATGGCTCGCATCTGCTGAATGGAGGCTAACAAAGTGGCAGCAGGTTCTTTACAACAGGCGCCAGGTCATATGGTCTTGCGTGGTTCGTGAGGTGCCTACTTCTTCGGAACAAACACTGTTCCTTGTCATCCTAACTGGCCAAGGCAAGTCTCACGATTCCCGTTACAAAACGGCGCGGCCATTAATTCGGCGGCAGAGGTCGTGGGCTTGAGTCCCACCATTCCGGCCAGCCGTTTTATAGCTCTTAAACAGGCTGGACGTGGGAGATCAAACGGTTCCAAATCGAACCTCTTTTGTGCTATTTCGCGCGCCGCCGCAATTCCGCGCGACGACGCGGGATTAAGGATCTCTGCGCGTGCATTCCGGCAGACGACAAAAAATCTGCCGGACACCGATGAGTTTTGGCCCCTACGCCGGTTTTACCCAGTAGAGAGGTAAGATCGGGCAAGCCAAAGTTAGCCCCAAACTGGGCCCCAAGAGACGGGGCTTTGTCGCTGGGCTCGAAAAGGAGATCATCATGAACATCGCACAAAAAACAGTTTTGATTACTGGCGCCAACCGCGGCATCGGCCGCGCCCTCGTTACTGAAGCACTGCGGCGCGGAGCCAAGAGAGTCTATGCCGGGACCCGCGGAACGATCGACATCGCCGACGAACGCGTGACGCCACTAACGCTCGACGTGACGAGCGTTCAGCAGATCGAACAGGCGGTGAACAGGGTGGGGAGCCTCGACGTCCTCATCAACAACTCCGGAATCGCGCCGTATGACGATCTGAGCGATCCGGCCGTCATCGAGCAGGCGCTGGCGGTGAACTTCTTTGGCGTATACAAAGTTTCGCGGGCGTTCATGCCGAAGCTGAAACGCTCCAAAGGAGCCATCGTCAACAACCTTTCGCTGCTGGCGCTGGCGCCGTTGCCGATCACGCCCAGCTATTCGATTTCAAAGGCGGCCGCGCTGAGCATGACGCAATCGCTGCGGAGGCTCGTGGCAAGTGAAGGCGTGACGGTCCACGGCGTCTTCCTGGGTCCTATCGATACCGATATGAACCGCGGCTTCGATATCCCGAAGGCATCACCCGAGTCCGCCGCACAGGGCATCTTCGAGGGAGTGGAGAAAGGCGAAGAAGACATCTTCCCCGACCCCATGTCCCGTTCAATCGCCGACGGCTGGCGCAATGGCGTTGCTAAGACGTTCGAGAAGCAGTATTCAGGCTTTGTTCCGCAGAGCGTGACGCTCTAAAAAGCGCCGTTCACCGCGCGACACTGACAGCCAACACACAGAGAGGATGGAGGTTCGGATCATGAAAAAGGATGGGTTTACCGCTTCGCTTATGGTTGAGCAGACTCCTGAAGAGGTCTTCACAGCCATCAACAATGTTCGCGGGTGGTGGTCGGGAGAGGTCCAAGGCGAATCGAACAAGCTTGGCGCTGAGTTCACCTACCGCTACAAGGACATGCACAAGACCGCGCAAAAAGTGACGGAATTCGTTCCGGGCAAAAAGGTTGTGTGGCATGTTACAGACGCCGAACTGACCTTTGTTAAAGACAAGAACGAGTGGATCGGTACAGATATTGTCTTTGAGATCACCAAAACGGGCGGCAAGACCGAGCTCCGCTTCACGCATTTGGGCCTGGTTCCCGCATTCGAGTGCTACGGCGGCTGCTCGGGCGCGTGGGGCGCACTGGTGGAAGGCAACCTTCGCAAATTGATCGAAACCGGAAAGAGCCAGCCCGACGTGTTCGTGTGAGAGAGCGTAAAGACCCATGCGGCGTTTGGTCAGCGGGGCGCGTCGATGACACCAACGAATCTGCGACGCTAAGGAGCGACTATGTCGCATCAGAGTTACACCGCAATCATTTTGGTCGACCAATCGCCGAATCAAGCATTCGAGGCCATCCGGAACGTGCGTGGATGGTGTTCTGAAGAGATCGAAGGGAGCACCGCAGAGGTCGACGATGAGTTGGAGTACCACTATCAGAGCCTCCACTCGTGCACGATGAAGCTCGTCGAGTTGGTGCATCACAGGCGAGCGGCCTGGCTGGTTACAGACAACTACTTCAGCTTCACCGAGGACAAGACGGAGTGGAAGGGCACTAGGATAGTCTTCGACATCGCGATGAAGGGCGCGAAGACCGAGATTCACTTCACGCACGAAGGCCTGATCCCTGCCTACGAATGCTTCAACGTTTGTTCTGACGCCTGGGGCTCGTACATCCGCGGCAGTTTGAAGAGCCTGATCGCAAAAGGCAACGGCTCGCCTAACCCCAAGGAAAGTGTGGTAAAGATCTAGGGGAGGCGGCAAAACCTGTTGTCGTGCATCCAACATATGAAATAGGAATTCCCCCAAAAGGAGGTTGATATGTGCCCAGTATGCATTGCAAGCGCAGCAGCAATGGTCGCCGGAGCCGGTTCTACGGGCGGAGTTCTGGCGGTGTGCATAGGCAAGTTCAAGAAACTCTTCACGACGAATCGTCGCAGTCAATCTCAAAGGACAAAGGAGAACTAAGATGGCGACGACTCATGTGAGTGACAAACAGCCAGGGCAGGCGCTTCACGGAATGAAGACACCCCCGATCGTATCGCCGCAAGAGTGGGAGGCTGCGCGGCAGCAACTCCTCGTGAAAGAAAAGGCCTTGATGCATGCCCGTGATGCAATGGCCGCCGAGCGCCGGCGGATGCCTTGGATGGCAGTCCAGAAGACTTACGAGTTTGAGGGACCCACCGGCAAGGTAACCCTGCTCGATCTGTTCGAAGGCCGCCGTCAGTTGATCGTCTACCGTGCCTTCTTCGAGCCTGGGGTCTTCGGATGGCCGGAGCATGCTTGCCGAGGCTGCTCCCTGGGTGCAGATCAGGTGGCTCATTTGTCTCATCTGAACGCTCGCGACACTACGCTCGCGTGGGCCTCGCGCGCGCCGCAGGCCGACATCGCACGCCTGAAGACGCGGATGGGCTGGGAGATGCCCTGGTACACAATGACCGACAGCTTCGACATGGACTTTGGCGTGGACCAGTGGCACGGGCACAATGCATTCATTCGCGACGGCGACAAGGTGTTCCGCACATACCTCATCAACAGCCGCGGCGACGAGGCGATGGGAACTACCTGGAGCTACCTCGATATGACGGCGCTCGGTCGTCAGGAGGCCTGGGAGGATTCACCTGAGGGTTACCCGCAGACCCCGCCGTACAAGTGGTGGAACTGGCACGACAACTACGACGCCGAGACCGCGCCCCACCCGCTGTGGGTCGATATCATCACCGACCCTGCAGGAGCCGCCATTAGAAGGCGCGAGGCAGAGGTAAAAGCATGCAACTGCCAATGAGCGCGGCATCTCAGCGAAAAGCCTGTGCAGCAAAGGAGGGAACGATAAAAGACACCATGAGAGATGAACCTGTAGCGCCTGATGTAGTCGATCGAAGCACCTTCCACGCCGAGTCGGAATACGATGTTTTCGAAGCTCTGAATCCATACTTTGAAGTCGTCATGAGAGGTCTGAGGGGGCTGGTGGATGGGACACATTACTTCGATACCTTTGACGAAGACGCCGTCTTCGAGTCCCGCTATCGCTTTCCGGGTTGGCCTGTGACGATTCGAGGGAGAGCCAATCTAATGGCCAGCCTCTCTGGATATGGGAAGACGATCAAGATTCACTCAGGCAATTCACTTGTCGTCCATCGCTCTGAAGATCGTCGCGTAGTGATCCTCGAATACGAGGTGCACGGCACGATTCTTTCGAGCGGGAGGCCTTATGACAACCGGCTCATCTCGGTTGTCACAATTGAGAACAGAAAGATCGTTCATTGGAGAGACTACATGGACTCCTTAGCTGCCTGGACGGCACTGAACGGTTCTCGAGGCAAATGATCTGCGAGGTTAGCGAGGCGCGAGTAGCGACCCGAGCACCGGGAGCACAAGATGCATGGTGGTGCTCCTTTCAAGCTGCGCTGCTCTGGGTGGCTCGCCGCTCTCTGGTGGTTATGCCGGAGCTGAGCGCACCTAGATATTCATCGCCAACTACGGCCAGAAAGAGTCGGACCGCCTCGGCCTCGGACTGCGCTTCATGGCGCTCGCGCCGCGAATCGTTCTCGATACTGACCTTGGAAAGCATGTAGTCGCGGGCGATTCCCGCTATCTTGGGATACCCGCGGCCGACCTCATATATAGTCACCACGGCGGTGAACGAGTTGGTTGCATACTTGGAACGCTCCCTGGGAGATCTGTTCATCGTCGCCGGCAAGGGCCTGGAAGCCGTGACCAGATAAGAAAGCGCTTGAAAATGATCACAGGAGGTCCCATAGTAGTCGCAATGGCAACGGCGCAACCATCCCGTCAGGAGCACACCTCGGAGCATGGGGACCAGGCGTTTGAACGGCTCGCCGAACCGTTCCGCCGAGAAATGAAGTTGCATTGCTACCGGATGCTCGGTTCGCTGCACGAAGCCGACGACCTTGTGCAGGAAACTTATCTGCGTGCCTGGCGCAGTTTCTCGAGCTTCGAAGCCGACACCGCTGATGAACGCGGATCGTTTCGCGCATGGCTCTACAAGATCGCCACCAACGCCTGCCTCAATGCGCTCGAAAGCCGCAAGCACGTGCGACGCTTGCTGCCCGACCAACTGGGCCCTTCCACGGTGCATATGCCGGACGGCCCTTCGCTAACCGATATTGCATGGCTTGAGCCTTATCCTGACTCAAATCTGGAAGGAATCGCCGAGGACGCGCCGAATCCCGAGGCGCGCTATACGTCGCGCGAGGCGGTACAACTGGCTTTCGTCTCCGTCATCCAACAGTTGCCCCCGCGCCAGCGGGCAGCGCTCATGCTGTGCGATGTGCTCGGTTGGGCCGCCGCTGAAGCCTCAGGCCTTCTTGGCGGCTCCACAGCCTCGATCAACAGCGCCTTGCAGCGCGCACGAGAGACGCTTGCCAAGCGCTACCCAGTCGGTCGGCCACCGGTGGCGTCCCGGCCAGACGCCACGCAGCAAAAACTTCTCGGCCGTTATCTTCAGGCCTGGGAAGGTCACGATCTCGACTGCTTTGTGGCCCTCCTCAGAGAGGACGCGACCGCAGTTATGCCGCCGTGGCCGCAGTGGTATGCTGGCCGGGAAGCAATCCGGTCGTTCTTTGCCTTGGCTTGGAAAACGTGTGGCGGGCTTCGCCTGGTACCGGCTGCGGCCAATGGGCAGCCTGCATTCGCCGTGTATGAACGCGCCGCCTCCGACGGGCGTTGGAACGCGCACTCCATCCACGTGCTCACATTCGACCGGGACATGATTTCCGCGCTTACTCTGTTTTTGGAGCCGCGCCTCTTTGAAGCATTTGGGCTTCCGCGTAACCTTCCAAACGACGCCAGCGAAGGATTGCCTTCAGAGCCGCACCAGTCCTAAGACGCGCCGCTCTGCTGTGCGGCACATATGGCTTAGTACTACAGTTGTAGATAGTGATAATCTAAGTTTGCTCTGGCAGAAGTTCTCCGGC
>CAYTJN010000125.1:0-12599 GCA_964438125.1 uncultured Occallatibacter sp. | reverse complement strand
CGATTCAGCCTCTGCTTTCTGAGAGCTTGCTGGTTGCTCAACATGATTTCCATCGCCCGGTCTCTCCGGATTGGAACGATAACCTTGCAATAAGTCGAAGGGGTTAGGCATGGCTCGATAGGTGTTTTGATAGAGGTCGAGCATCGTCTTCATGTAATTGAGGGCGTTTTCCTGGCTGGCGCGCCCGGTAGCAACCACCATCTGCCGCAGTAGATCGAGGGGGAAGGTGGAGTCGGCCGTCTTGGCGTCCTCTACGATAATTTGCGTGAGGATTAGCCGTGTGATGTCTTCACCGGAGGCGGCATCGATCACTTGGACTTCGTTCCCTTGCTGGAGAAGCTGGGCCACTTCTTCAAGGTTTACATACCGGCTATTTGTCGTATCGTACAATCGCCGATTTTCGTATTTCTTGATCACCACGGTATTCTTTGCCATAGTTTTTTCATTTTACCTCTTGACACGTTGCAAGAAGCAGCGCAATATAAAACCATGCTGCACCGCAGCATATTACGCAGCGCAAACGCGCGGGATGGAGAAACGTATGGATCCTAAGGAAGCAGTACCGAGCGGACCGGAAACGGCTGCGGCGGGCGAACAGGTGGACGTGATCGAATCGATGACCCGGCTTTACACGAGCGGCATTGAGCGTCTGGCCGAAATCCAGAAGAAGGCATTGGATGCGGCTGTTCAGCACAATGCGGAAGTCGTGAGCACCTGGAAGAAGCATCCAGTGGCTGCACCGAGCGTACTAGTTCTCGATCTGGCAACAACAGCCTTTGAACGCTTTGCCGAGACGCAAAAAGGCGCAATCGATCTGGTAATCGGCCAGACCCATGCGCTTGCTGGGTTGGTAAAGGAGCGGAAGCTCAGGGCCGCGGACAGTATGGAGGAAGGCAAGGCGAGAGCCCAGGAGATCATTGAGCATTCGATCGCCACACAAAAGAAGGCGCTCGACTATTCGGCAAAACAGGCGAAGGCGGCGTTTGACACGGCCAAGCAGCAATTGGGCTATGCCGGAACGCCGGTGGAAGCAGCCGCAGATTCAATGCAGCGCGGGATGGAGGTAATTGTCGAGGCGCAGAAGGAACTGCTTGACGTTGTCCATGGACAGGTCGTGCACTAATCCTTTCTCCGGAGGAGATATACGCGAGGCGGAAGGCACGGACGCAGCGCAAATATGTGTCAAACAATGTCTGCCGCCTCGCTTAGGTTTATACTTTTCGTGAAATGAAGATGGGAGTTGCATGTGGCCGCAGAAAATAATAATGATCTCCCAGTCGATCCGTTTGAGCCTTTCCGCGGGATGCGGGATGCCTATCTCGAAGGCATGTCGAAAGTGATGGTCAATGCGGTGAATAGTGAGGAGTACGCCGAAGCAACTGGCGCCATGCTGAATGGCTATCTTACTCTGACCGCTCCTTTCCGGGATGCTCTCGATAAGGCGATGATTATGGCGCTGGAGCAGTTATCGCTTCCTTCGCGACAGCAGGTCACTAGCTTGTCTGAGCGTTTTACGAATTTTGAAATGCGTTTGGATGATATGGACGCCAAGCTCGACCGACTTATCGAATTGGCATCCCAGAGTCGATCGCCGGCAACAGAGGATCTGCCTGCCGCAAAGGTTACAGGGGATGTCACTGCATCAAAGACTATTGAGAATCAGCCTGCCGCGAGGGCTACACGGGACCTCCCTGCCGCAAAGGCTGCAGCGAATCCCTCTGCTGCAAAGGCTACAGGCTCGGCCTCCTACGATAAACGGGCGGCCGGGGCCGAGGCAAAATCTTCGCGCCACACTGGCGCGAGAAAGGCATAAAAGTCCGATATGACTCAGGCTGCGCAACTGCCCGCCAGTTGGTCGGTTTTCGACCAAAGGCTCAAGACATTTAGCAGGTTGATGACGACCAAGGCGGCCATTGGCCAAACTCCGAAAGAACTTATCTGGACTCTGAATAAGGCAAAGTTGTATCGATATATTCCGGTCGTTCCTGCGGGGGCTCGTCACCGTGTGCCGCTGCTGCTGATCTTCGCACTGATGAATCGGCCGACGATTATGGACCTTCGACCCGGTCACAGCTTTGTTGAGTACCTTGTTAGTCGTGGCTATGATGTCTATCTTCTCGACTGGGGGGTTCCTGGACCTGAGGATAAGAATCTCAAATTCGACGACTATGCGCTGGATTACATACCGAGGGCGGTTCGCAAGATCAAGGCACTCTCCGGTTCGCAGGAATTCAGCCTTCTCGGCTGGTGCATTGGAGCAATTTTAACGACGATCTACGCGTCGCTACGTCCTGATGATGGATTGCGCAATTTACTTTTACTTACCGCACCGCTTGATTTTGCAAATCGGGAGGGATTGACTTTTGCGCGTTGGACAGATGAAAAGTATTTCGATGTAGACAAGCTGCTCGCTGCTTTTGGCAATATGCCGGGGGAGATGATCGATTACGGCGCAAAGGCGTTGAGACCGGTCGAGAATTACCTGACTACCTATTATAGGTTGTGGGATAACCTGGACGATCCGCATGCTGTTGAATCATGGCACGCTATGAACACGTGGGTTACTGATATTTTTCCGATGGCAGGCGGCGCATATCGACAGCTTATTGTGGACTTATATCGAAATAATCTACTAATGAAGGGTGAATTGAAAATTCGCGGAGAACTTGTCAACCTGAGTCAATTGCGAGCGAACCTGCTCACGGTGATTGCGGAGGGAGATCACCTCACCCCGCCTTGTCAGTCTGAAACAATTGTGTCGAAGGTTGGTAGTAAAGACACTGAAGTTTATCGCGTGAGCGGGGGGCACATCGGAATCATGGCTGGGAGCGGAGCCCACAAGCAAACTTGGCCCTTTATCGACAACTGGCTCAGAATCCGCTCCCAGTAATTACAATCGGGCGGTTACATATAGATTCCGCCGTTGATGTTGATTTGTTGTCCTGTGATATAGTCGCCGTCGCAAATGACAAAGGCGACTGCCTTGGCGATCTCCTCTGTCTGTGCCAGCCGGCGCATGGGTATTCTTTCTTTGATCATTCCCATGCGATCGGCTGGAATGAGATTCGTCATATCCGTTGCGGTGAAACCCGGCGCAATGACATTCGCGGTGATGTTGAATCTCGCCAGCTCGAGAGCGAGAACCTTTGTAAACGCAATCAGTCCTCCCTTGCTGGCCGCATAGTTGGCCTGGCCGAAGTTGCCCGATTGTCCAACGAAAGATGCAACGCTAACGATCCTGCCAAACTCATTGTCGATCATGGACGGAATTGCCGCGCTGGTGCAGTAGAAAGCGCTATTGAGATTGGTATTGATGACTTCGTTCCAATCATCGTCAGTCATCTTACGAATACTGCGATCCCGCGTGATGCCGGCATTGTTCACGAGGATATCGATCTTTCCGTATACATCGAAGACCTCGCTCACTACTCGCCGTGCCCCGGAGTTTTCTGAGATATCGCCGCGGAAGACCTCGCTTGTGCCTCCATTCTGTCCAATCTCGTTTCTGACTTCCTGGGCTTCGAGGACTCCTGAACGACAGTTGATAGCGACGATTGCTCCTCGCGCGGCGAGCTCCAACGCGATTGCGCGTCCGATGCCGCGAGAGGCGCCTGTTACAAACGCGACCTTGTTCTCCAGCGATTTTGAAGTGGGAACAAAAACTTCGGATAGGGTTGCTGTTGCCATGGGGGATGCTCCTTTTCTTTTTTCGATTTGTTGTCAATTGATGGACTGGAAAATGGCTGCGATACCCTGTCCGCCACCGATGCACATTGTGACGAGGGCATACTCACCGCCGATGCGACGCAGTTCGTAAATAGCCTTCACCGTTACAATCGCGCCGGTTGCTCCGAGGGGATGGCCGAGCGAGATACCGCTGCCGTTGGCGTTCGTTCTGTCAGGCGGGAGTTCCAAATCACGTTGGACCGCCAACACCTGCGCCGCAAAGGCCTCGTTGGCCTCGATGACATCCATATCCGCAGTGGATAAACCGGTTCGCTCGTAGAGCTTCCTTACGGCGCCGATAGGACCAACTCCCATCAATCCGGGCTCAACTCCTGCAACGGCGTAATCAATGAGTTTGGCGATCGGTTTCAGTCCGCGGTCTTCGGCGGCCTGCGCTTCCATTAAGACGACGGCTGCGGCTCCGTCGCTGATACTGGATGCATTGCCCGCCGTGATCGTTCCGTCCTTGTCGAATGCCGGCGCGAGCTTGGCCAGGTTCTCGACTGTTGCATCGGTTCGAGGGGATTCATCTGTTTCGAAATACGTGGTTCCTTTTTTACTCTTGAGTTCGACGGGGATAATCTGCTCTTTGAACTTCCCCTCCTGAATTGCGGCGACCGCGCGATGATGGCTTTCGACCGCCAACTTGTCCTGGTCCTCGCGAGTGATTCCCCATTTACGAGCCACGTTTTCGGCCGTCATCCCCATGTGGATCTTGTCGAATGGATCGGTCAAGGCAGCGACGAGAACGTCAACTGCTGTTGCATCGTTCATCCGCGCGCCCCAGCGCACTGCATTCAACCAATAGGGAGCGCGGCTCATTGACTCGGCGCCGCCGCCGATGGCCGCGTCGGTATCTCCATGCTCGATCATGCCCGCTGCCGTCACGATGGCCTGCAGGCCGCTTCCGCAAACGCGATTCAGTGTCAGCGCGGTGGTTTCAAAAGGCAACCCGCCGCGTAATGCAGCGACCCGCGAAAGGTACATGTCTTTGGCTTCAGTGTGAATTACGTTTCCAAAGACGACATTGCCGATCTCGGACGCGGAGAGTCCAGCGCGCTTCACGCATTCTCGCACTACGTCCGCCGCAAGCTCTGTAGGGGGAATGTCCTTTAGTGCGCCACCGAACTTCCCGATGGGAGTTCTTACCGCACTGAGAACTACAACTTCACGGTTCTGCATAACAGAGATTCCTTTCAATTAGCGATTGCAGAAGTAAGAGCAAAATTGCTTGAGCCTCATACATAACTCAAGCGCCGCAGAGAAAACACACCTATCCTGTCCGAAAATCGACTGACTTCGGGTGGGTTGTTCCAACATGAAAGCTAATCTGGGGAAAGCCGATCAAAATCAAATCTGATTACTCTTCGTTCAAGGCGCACGCGACATTGATGGCGGGTGAAGAAGTATGCTCGATCCAGGGTGCATGCGTTCTTGCGAGTGGTAACCGATCTTTTGACTTATCGCCTGACTTATCGCCGAGCCCGCGTGAAATGAGGCATGCACAGCATCAACGAGGAGGCTGTGGGGGTTAGCCCGGCCTGGGTAGAGCCCCTGACCGGCGGCAGCGCAACGATGGAGATGCATGGACACGAGTTTGACCTCGGTGTGCAAGCACACCTGCTTGACTCTCTTAGGAATGCATGTTCGTTGGGCCGACTTCGAACGCGAGAAGAGCCGCTCGACCTGTGCTCTTCTGCTGCAGCCCGCTTTCAGACAACGTAACCGGGGAATTTCTGAGATGCAGGGGATTTCAATTCCAGCGAGCCCCCCTCCGGGCTGAGCGATCAGAAGATGGACAAGCAGGACTCATCAAACACATATCCATCGAGATCGGCTCGTTCTTCTTCAACCAACTTGATGACCGCCAAAAAGTGTTCGATGCTGCACTCTGGCCCGGAGTCGTGTGAGACGAGGCAGGGCCTGTTTGTCGAGCGTAAATGGGAGAACGGCTCTAAAACTGGAGAATGTTGCATGGCTACCTCCTTTGGGGATTGGGGATTTGGGGAAGCTCAAGACATGAATCTGTATCCCGAGCAATCACATATCAGCACGAAAGCGCACCTCTAACAGTGACGGTCATCACAGCCGTCGGTGACGTCTGACACACGCCACGGCGAACACAATCCGCTCTTTCGTTTACATGCATCACATCCGTGCTTTATTCAGAATGCGGCGATCAACCCGGACGCTTGTTGATTGACAAAATGCAACAGTTTTCGGGTTTTAAACATCTGTATATTGTGCATCGCAGCAATTCCCTGCTGCAGCGCGGAAGAAGTCTAAAGGAGACATCAAATGGGTTCTTCTGAAGTTGCACCCCATACGGAGGCAATCCCTGCAATGCCGTTCACTCTGGAAGGCAAAATAGCGCTTGTGACCGGGGCCGGTCGAGGCATCGGCAGGGCTATCGCTAAACGGCTGGTCGGCGCCGGAGCCGCCGTAATGATCAACGACCTGGATGAAAACATGCTGTTGGAATCGGAAGAAGAGTTGGGAAGGGGCGAACACGTAAGCCACGTCACGGGGGACCTGACTGACCCCAAGGTTCCGGAGATGATCGTGCAGTCAACGCTGGCCCAATTCGGAGCCATTGACATCATTGTTAACAATGCCGGATACAGTTGGGACAACGTGATTCAGAAGACCACCGACGAGCAATTCCAAGCGATGCTTGAGATTCACCTCGTGACGCCATTTCGCATTTTGCGCGCGGCCTCTGGATTCGTCCGCGAATCCGCAAAGAGAGAGATCGCGGCATCGCAGTTAGTCATGCGGAAGGTAGTCAATATCACTTCGATTGCGGGCACCGACGGCAACCCCGGCCAAGCGGGTTACTCGGCGGGAAAGGCGGGCGTGATCGGCCTGACAAGAACCCTGGCGAAAGAGTGGGGCAGATACAACGTCAACGTGAATGCGGTCGGCTTTGGACTTATCGGGACGCGGCTGGTGCAGCCGTTGACGGGGGTGGGCGCGAAGATGGAGATGCATGGCCACGAGATTCGCCTGGGAGTGCAGCCAGCGATTCTGGATTCGGTAAAGAACGCATGCCCGCTGGGTCGGCTTGGAACGCCGGAAGAAGCCGCCGGCGCTGTGCTGTTCTTCTGTAGCCCGCTATCAGATTATGTGACTGGAGAAGTTTTGATCTGCGGAGGTGGATTCCATTTCTAAACAGGCCTCAACAGGGGCGCTCGATTCGTTTGCGGCGAAGCAACTTTGTTCTAACCAGCAGTCTCACTTCCGCCGAGAAGTCCCGCACTTCGCAGAATTCGGCGCACCTTTTTGGGAGAGATCGAGAGGCTCTCAGCAACCCTCGATATTTTTCGATCCTCCCGCAGCCAGATTTTGGGAATTACAATTTCGGCAAACTCTTCCGTGACCTGCTGGAAGGACTTGTCTCTTACCATGCCTTCGGACCATTCGCGCAACGTGTCGTTGATTCCGGATGCACGCATGATGTGGGCCTTCAGTGCCGCAAGATCATCCACCAGGTGATCGTTCTCTGCCGCGCCTGTCAGTTCGGCCGCCTCGCTCGCACATCGTTTCGCGAGGCTCCAATCCTGGAAGAAATCATTCGCCGCTGTCATTCCTCGGGCAAGATAAGCGGCGGCCAGCAATCGTGGATTCTGCGTATGCTGCGCCAGGTTGAGCGCCTCTTCACTGAATTCCCTGGCGTGGTTTGCGTGAACGGCGGTGTCCACATCTTCGCCGAGTTGCTCGTCGATTTTGGCATTTTCCGTCGATGTCTGCAGCACACGGGCTCGCGCCATGAGAATCGGATCATTCTTCTCGTGTCCAATCTGATAGGCATCTGAAGCCTCGCGGGCAGCGCGGTCGATATCGCCTCCGTCCAGGTGAAGATAACCGGAGTTGACGATCACTGCCCCCAACCCGACCGAATCGCCGTGAAGAGTATAGATCTCGCGAGCCTGCTGCAATTGTAAAATCGCCTCATCGCAGAGTTGCTGATAACGTGCGCGCATGGCAGGGGCTCCGTTTGGGTTGGACTGACTCAGGGCTCGCGCCTGATTCGATTTGCGTGCCCTGGCATCGATATTCTTGCGGAGTTGAAGCGCCAAGAGCCGTTTTACGAAGGCGGCATTTACCAGAGTTCGCGCGAGATTTCTATGCTCGAGACTCCCTGAGGAGTAAATCGCAATGGCGTGATTGAAGTATTCGAGAGCCTTTGCGTATTCACCCGAGCGGCGAACGATACGTCCCCGTGCCGACTCGATATTGCCTCGCGCAAGAAAATGGTCAGTCTCTTTCAGCGTAGCTTCGGCATGGGTCAGCAATCGGAGAGCGTCCTTGTTCATTCCCTTCTGGAAGAGGAGCCATGCTTCGTGGGTTTGGATTACGGCGGTAAACACGGCATTCTCACTTGATTTCAGCGATTGTTCGCGCGCAAGAACGATTTCTTTTAGAGCGATCTCGTATTCGCCTTTCTTCCTGTGAGCCCTACCCTTCCAAAAATGGGCGAGGGTTAGCAAGTTCTCCTCCGCGATGCCGTGTTCCGCTCTCAATACAAAGTCCAGTATTTCAATGGCCACGTCTACATCGTCGGCAGAGAGTGCCCGGAAGCCTTCAACCATGCGTAGGCGCAGATAATCTTCCAGCGGCAACCTTCTTCGATGCCTGGCGGAAAACCTGATGAGGAGTGAGTCGAGCAGATGATGATCGCTATATCCAACGTCGACCCACTGTGCGATCAAAAGGAGCAATTCCGTAGCATGCTGGTCTCCGGGATGAAGGTTTGCCCACGCAGCTTTTGTTTTATCCAGCATGGCTACGCCTTCTGTTACCCGGCGCAAGCTCAGTGCCTTGCTCAGATCTTTTACGAACTGCGGTCCGATGGTCATGTCGTGCCGGCTTTCAGCTTGAAAGCAACTCGATCGATCTGCAACATATTACCGCAGCGGCGTAACTCTATTCATTGCGCTTTACAGTCCAGTGATGTAAGTCACGATGCCCGGCGCGTAAATCGAGGCTATCGGTCGGAGTTGTCCTGTCGTCCGAATCGGACTAGCTGCGCTTGTATCCGCTATCGCGCCGATGTTTACTTACATCTTACTGTCAGGTCGGTTAAATAAACCGCACCTGAGGAGAGAATGATGGGCAAGCGCGATTCGAGAGAGTCCGGCTGGGATTCACCCCGCTGGGAGGGCATTACCCGTACTTATACTTCCGAGGACGTGGAACGTCTTCGCGGAACTGTACGCATCGAGTACTCGCTCGCGAGGGCCGGTGCGGAGAAGCTATGGCGTCTGCTTCGTGAAGAGGATTACATACCCGCCCTTGGAGCGCTGACAGGAAACCAGGCTGTCGAAATGGCAAAGGCAGGTCTGAAAGCGATCTACTTGAGCGGATGGCAAGTTGCAGCCGATGCGAACCTTGGCTGTCAGATGTATCCCGACCAGAGCCTCTATCCGGCCAACAGCGTTCCAAGTGTCGTACGATCCATCAACAACGCGCTGATCCGCGCCGATCAGATTGCGCACGCAGACGGTGATGACTCTATCGACTGGATGTTGCCGATTGTTGCCGATGCCGAGGCTGGTTTTGGGGGCGTGCTGAATGCCTTCGAATTGATGAAGAGCATGATCGAAGCTGGCGCTGCCGCGGTGCACTTTGAAGATCAACTCTCTTCGGCGAAAAAGTGCGGCCACATGGGTGGCAAGGTATTAGTCCCCACCCGCGAAGCGATTCAAAAGCTCATCGCGGCGCGCCTCGCAGCCGATGTTCTCGGCGTGCCAACGATCCTGATCGCGCGGACAGACGCTAACGGCGCGCAGCTTATTACCAGCGACTGTGATCCAGAGGATTCGCCTTTCCTTACGGGTCAGCGCACCGTGGAAGGGTTCTTCACTTTGCGCGGAGGAATCGATGCCGCCATCGCGCGCGGCCTCGCGTATGCGCCCTATGCGGACATGTTGTGGTGCGAAACCTCAGAGCCAAACTTCGAAGAGGCCAAACGTTTCGCACGCGCCATCCATGCGAGTTACCCTGGAAAGCTGCTGGCCTACAATTGCTCGCCGTCATTCCATTGGAACGCCAAGCTGAATTCCCAGGAGATTTCTCAGTTCCAGCGGGAGTTATCCGTGATGGGATACCGGTTCCAGTTTGTAACTTTGGCGGGATTCCACGCGCTGAACCTCTCGACCTTTGAACTCGCTTATGAATATGCACGGTCAGGTATGTCGGCCTATTCGCAATTGCAGCAGCGTGAGTTTGAGTTAGCTGACAGGCTCGGATACGGCGCGGTGAAACACCAGAGGTTCGTAGGGACTGGTTATTTTGACGAGGTGGCCAACGTCATCGCTGCGGGTGAGACATCCATCCGTGCTCTGCCTGGCTCCACTGAGGAAGAACAGTTTCATCCCGGCGTTCTTTCTACCGCGTCAGGTTCCGAATATGTGATCCCGGTCTCAGGCGATTGAGTGCCTGGTTACTGGATTCCCTGAATAACTACCCATGCATGAAAGAGAGATCATTCCATGAGTGCAATGACGCAAGTTCTTCCCGATTCCGCACCCGGCCTCAGTGCCGAGAGCGAGATGCTCACGTCAGAGGCGGTGGATTTTCTTCGCTGCCTGGATCAGCGATTCGAATCCCGACGTATTGATCTGATGTGCGAACGCAGGCAGCGCCAACAAGATTACGACCTTGGCAAATTGCCGCACTTTCCTCGAGAAACTCAAAGCATCCGTCAGTCTGAGTGGAAGGTCGCTCCCATTCCACCAGACCTGCTCGACCGACGGGTTGAGATTACCGGCCCTGCAGAACGGAAGATGGTGATCAATGCACTGAACTCAGGGGCGAACATCTTCATGGCCGACTTTGAGGATTCGAACGCGCCGACTTGGAGTAACTGCCTTGAGGGTCAGCGTAACCTGCGCGACGCCAATCTGCGCACCATCGAGTATCGTTCTGCAGAAGGCAAGCTCTACAAATTAGGAGCTAATCCCGCAGTGCTTTTTGTGCGGCCTCGCGGATGGCACATGGTAGAGAAGCACTTCGATGTCGGCGGCTCTCCAATGTCGGCTTCACTGTTTGACTTTGGTCTCTATTACTTTCACAACTTTCGGATATTACAGGAACGCGGTACGGCTCCTTATTTCTATCTTCCGAAAATGGAGAGTTATAAGGAGGCCCGGTTGTGGAATGACGTATTCCTGTTCGCGCAGGATTACGTCGGCATCCCAAAGGGAACCATTCGCGCCACCGTACTGATCGAGACCATTTGTGCAGCCTTTGAGATGGATGAGATTTTGTACGAACTGCGCGATCACTCGGCTGGCCTGAACTGCGGGCGCTGGGACTATATTTTCAGCTTCATCAAGAAGTTCAGATGCCATCGCAGATTCACGCTGCCGGAGCGAGGCAGCGTCACGATGGAGCAACCGTTCCTCCGTTCCTATGTGGAATTGCTGATTCATACTTGCCACAAACGCGGGATCCACGCCATGGGAGGCATGGCCGCGCAGATTCCGATCCGCGACAACCCGCAGGCCAACGAGGAAGCGATTGAGCGGGTTCGCCAGGACAAGTTGCGTGAGGTCCGCGCCGGTCATGACGGCACGTGGGTCGCGCACCCCGGCCTTGTTCCCATTGCGAAGGCTATCTTTGACGAACACATGAAAGATTTCAACCAGATCTATCCGCCATCGAAGCCGACCTGCCCAGTCACTGAACTTGATCTTGTTCAGATCCCGCTCGGCCCGCTGACAGAAGCAGGCTTCGTCCGCAATGTCGATGTAGCGCTGCAGTACATTGAATCCTGGCTCCGTGGCAACGGCTGTGTTCCCATTTATAACTTAATGGAAGATGCGGCCACGGCAGAGATTTCGCGGGCACAGATCTGGCAGTGGATTTCCTACAATGCCCGTCTAAGCAATGGGCGGAGGATCGACCGGCACACGCTGAACTGGGCTCTGGGCAACATCCTGAATCGGGTCAAGCAGAGCCTGGGGAGTGCGCGCTATGCCGACTCAAAGTTCGATCGCGCGGCCGAGTTACTCGTTTCGCTTTGCACGGGAGAGTTCCAGGAGTTCCTTACTACGGCGGCCTACTCGGAATTCGCATAAGTGTATTTTGTCGGACCGAAGCGAAGTTCTTTAAGCGCCCCATCCATTCCGCGAAGACGCGGAATGGATGGGGCTTGGAATGCCTGCAGAAAATCCGAAGACGCTCGGGCCGGCGGGAATGTTGAGCGTCGTGCAGAAGGTTGTGACTTACTTTGGTCCGCTCAAATAAATCAGCACGGGAGAGATTAGCGCTGTTGCAAGGCCATTCAAACCAAGCGCGAGACCGGCAAAGGCTCCCGCAAGCTCATTTAACTGAAAAGCGCGTGCAGTTCCGATTCCGCTGCCTGCTGTGCCTGCGGCAACGCCATAGGCGCGCCAATCCGTGACACGACACCAGTTCAGAACGTGTCCGACTGAGACTGCCACGAGAATTCCTGAAAGAATTGCGAACGTGGCCGTCAGGGACGGTTGTCCACCGATTCGCTGAGAGATTCCTATGGCGACCGGAGTCGTCGCTGCTTTGGGAATCATGGAGTGTGCGACGACGGCGCTTCCGCCAAGAAGATGGACGATCCATAACCCGGTCGCAGCCGAGACGAGCGACCCCATGGCAATCGCGGGAACAGCGCCAGCGAGGCTGCTTCGAAATTGCCGCAAGCCGGCTGCCAGCGGAACCGCCAAGGCAACCGTTACAGGTCCAAGCAGGAAGTGGATGATGCGAGCAGCGGCGAAGTAGTTTGCATAAGGCGTTTTGGAAAACTGCAGCACGGTCACGATCAGGACGATCGCAATCAAAACAGGGTTGGCGACGGGATTTCCGCCGAGTTTTCTTTGTATCAGAACTCCAAG
>CAYTJN010000124.1:0-12691 GCA_964438125.1 uncultured Occallatibacter sp. | reverse complement strand
AGGACGTAGCGATACTTGTACTCGGCCTCGGGGTCTTCGGGACGCATCTGTCCGGCGGACTGCGAGTCTTTGAACTCTAGACGGACTTCGCCCTCGTTGTTGAGGGCCTTGAGAAAGTCAAGGATATAGGTCGAGTTGAAGCCAACGGCAATCGGGTCGCTGGCATAGGGGGTGTCGATCGTATCTTCGCTCTCGCCGGACTCGGTAGAGCTGGAGCTGATCTTGAGTTCATTGCTTTCGAGGCGCATGCGAATGGCGCCGGAGCGTTCGTCGGCGAACTGGGCGACGCGCTGGATGGCCGAGGCTAGTTCGCTCGACCGGACAACGGCGAATTTGGTATTGTCGCGGGGCATGACGGCCTCGAAGTTGGGGAATTGGCCGGAGAGCTTGCGGGTGCTGAGCGTGCGGTGGCCGACGCGGAAGAAGAGCGTGTGCTCGTCGTCGGAGAATTCAACCTTTTCGGCATCGGAGTTGGAGAGCAACTGCTGCAGCTCTTGAAGTGCTTTGCGGGGGATCAGGACGCGCTTTTCGCCGCTGATGCCCTCTAGGACTTCGTTGGGCTTCTCAACATACGACAGGCGGTGGCCGTCGGTGGCAACCATGGCGAGAGACTCGGCCTTGATGACCAGCAGCGCGCCGTTGAGCGTATAGCGCGACTCTTCATTGGAGATGGCAAAGATGGTGCGATTGATAAGCGTCTTAAGCGCAACGGCCGAGATGCTGGTGGCCGCGACCGTGGGGAATTCAGGAACCTGCGGGTAGTTGGCGCGCGCCATGCCGACCATCTTGGTGTTGGAGCGGCCCGAGCGGATTTGCACCCAATGGTTGTCGAGCAGCTTGATGGAGATGTCGCCTTCTGGAAGCAGTTTGATGTAGTCGTAAAGCTTGCGCGCGGGGATGGTGCAGGCTCCGGGCTTTTTTACTTTGGCCGGCGCGCTGGTGCGCATAGCCTGATCCAGGTCGGTGGCGGTGATGCTCAGACGGTCGTCTTCAGCTTCGATGAGAAAATTCGAGAGAATGGGAATGGTGGTCTTGCGCTCGACGACGCTTTGCGTGGCGGTAAGCTCCTTGACCAGATCCTGACGGGTAACGGTAATTTCCATTGCTGCCCCCTGCATGGCCGGCTTTTCCACTTGGCTTTCGACGATCGACATAGACCCATCCCCCACGCTTTGCGACTCCTGAAAAAATAGACTCGGCGCTGGCCACACTGTACAACAACTCGCGCCCCAACGGAAACGCCTATCTTTTCTTCTTCTTCTTGATTGTATTCACGTCCGCAGTGTTGTGCGCGTGGAAAACGAGGGTGCTTCTCTGGATTCCGAGGGATGATGAGTCTTGCGGAGCTGGATTGATCATCGCGGAGTTTCGCTCTGGCGAAAAACCGAAGCGGAAGGTGCGACGGCAGGGTTCAGAATTCATAAGGGCCAAAAGGAGCGACGGGATAGAGGAAAAGGGATAAGAGATAAAGAAAAAAGATAACAGTACCCGTCGTTCAGGCAGGAAAAGTGGAAATAGAGTTGAAAGGCTTTGACGAGAAGGCGTTGCGGATTGGGAGAGTTTTCTAAATCGAGGCTGTGGAATTGAGGAGTTTTGGAAATGTAGGGAAAGGGCGGAGGGATGTCACCCGAGTTTCCCACGGTTCCCAGAGGGGGCCGGAAATGGGCTGTTGAAAGCGGTTGATTTATGTGAATAGAGCGTCCAGAGGCAAGTGGGTCAGGTGGTTGGAGACGACGTGCTATGCACAGTTGAGGCGGAGTTCAGGAGGGAAGTATTTTCCGAGGAACGTTTCAGGGGCGGAAAGACGAAGGCGTTTCCGGCTTCGGTTGCCGGCGGAACGAGGTTCCCATTTCAACGCGAGAACGCGATAAAGGCATGCGGTTTATGCGGCAATTGAAGGGTTCACAGATAAAGTTGATTCATGAGAGGTAACTATGGGCGTCGATATTGGGCGGCTGGAAGATCAGTTGCTGGAGATGTCCACGGAGGGCACGCCGGGGCGGGAGTTCTGTGATGCTATCTCGGAGTTGGCCAGGACGGGGCGGTTTGCCCAGTTGCGAGAGGTGCTTCCCGGCATTGTCTTCGACGAGCTTTGGACGCGGTATAAGCAAGACCCGCAAAGCTTTGTAGCCGGCTGGCGGATGCTGGCGCAGGAGATGCAGCAGGGGTTCATCCAGCACGCGCGGCAACGGCTCACCTCTCTAACGAAGCTGCAATATGCCGGTTTCGAGGGACCCGCGCCGGCGTGGCAAGAGATTCAACGTGCCCTGGATGGGCGGCAAAACGATTTGTTGCGGACCGCATTTGCACTGGAGTTGATGGAATTGGTTGAGCCGGCGGTGGTGCGGGCGACGCACCTGCGCGAGTGTGTCGTTGCGGCACCAAGTTCGGAGGAGGCCGACCGATATTTGGACGAAGCCACTCGCTGCTATTTCTTTGGATTGTTTACGGCGTGCGCGGTGATGTGCAGATCAGTGCTGGAAGAGGCCATTAAACAGAAGCTTCCGGCGGGGCTTATCCGTCAGGTGCGGACACGTTATCGCAACACGGCTACGCTGGGCAACCTGCTGCATGAGGTGAACAATAATCTGCAGATGACTGGTTTCGACGCCGATTTCCCGCGGGTGGCGAACCTGGTAAACGATACCGGCAAGAAGGCTGTGCATCAGGGACTGCTCTCGGAAGATGAGGCGCGGAGTTGCCTGCAAAACGCGCGCGAGGCTCTGCAACTGCTGCTTCGCCAATAAGGCCGGCGCTGCGCCGAAGAGGATGCGGCTTTTATACTTAAATCTCATGTGTTATCAAGCAGCCATCGAACAACTGAATGCCATGGTCCCGGAGCTATATACGCAGTTGGGGCAGCCACGGCGGAAGTTTTCACTCGATGAGATCGGTGTACTACTAGACGCACTGGACAATCCTCAGCGGCGATTTCCTTCAGTGCTGATTGCGGGAACGAACGGCAAAGGCTCGACGGCGGCCACCCTGGCCTCGATTTTGACGGCATGCGGAGTGCGGACCGGGCTTTATACATCGCCGCACCTGGCGCGTGTGAATGAGCGCATCCGAATTGGAGATGCTGAGATTGCGGATGAGGTTTTCGCAGAGCTGTTCTTTCGTGTTCAGAACGCTGCGCGGGAGCTAAGGGAGAATGGAAGGCTGCTGCAACTTCCAAGTTTCTTTGAGGTGCTGACGGCGATCGCGCTGGTTTACTTCGCCGAGGCAGAGGTGGATGTAGCTGTGTTGGAAGTGGGGATGGGCGGCCGGCTCGACGCTACGAACATTGTGGATCCAGTGCTTTCGGTGATTACAGACATTTCGCTGGACCATATGGAGTGGTTGGGCTCAACGATTGCCGCAATCACACGGGAGAAGGCCGGGATTCTGCGAAGGGGCGGGACACTGATTACATTGCCGCAGCATCCAGAGGCCAATCAAGCGCTGGGTGAGGCTGCCGCAGAGCTCGATATGCGCGGGGTGAACGCGGCGAATTACATGCCGACGATTGGCGCGGGTCCGGCTGAATCCTACGAGATCGAAGTTCTGGGTAAGCGGATCGAGGTGGATTCGCCGTTGCGTGGCATGCACCAGCAGAGAAATGTGGCGCTGGCCATTGCGACGGCCGTCGAGTTGGGATCTGCTCACGGATTTCCGATTACGCCGGAGGGGATTGCCAAGGGTATTCGGCAGACAAGATGGCCGGGGAGGCTGGAGCGGATCGAGAAGAACGGCGTGGAATGGATTCTGGATGTGGCGCACAACCCGGCAGGTGCCTGGGCGTTGCGGGCTGGAATAGGCAATCTGGATGGCAAGAGGCGGATGCTAATCTTCAGTTGCCTGCGCGACAAGCCCGTGGCGGAGATGGCACAGATTTTATTTCCGCTGTTTGAGCATGTGATTGTGGCGCCGATCCATTCGTCACGAGCGGCCGCACTCGAGAATTTGGAAGACGCGGGGCTGGCAACAGGGAGCACGGTGGTAAAAGCCGATTCGGTGCAGCAAGCGTTGAAATGGGCCACGGAGCGCGGACAAGGCGGGGTGGTGGTCGTCTCAGGATCGGTTTATCTGGTGGGCGAGGCGCGGTCGCTGTTGCTGGACGGGAAGTTGGGAGGAGTCGAAAGATGAGACGGCGTCCCAATCCTCTGCCGTGGGTTTGTCGAGTGCGCACCAATTTACTTCAGACGCCGCTTTTTGCGGTGATTACGGCGGTTTGCGGAAGTTTGTCGCTGCTGATGTCGCTGGTGGACCGCAAAGGCGACGTGCAGCACCGCATCGCACGGGTCTGGGCAAGGGCCTGCGTGTGGTGCGCGGGGGCAAAGCTCAACGTTGTCGGTGGTGAGAACCTGCGCAAGCATGCCGTGGCCGTGTACGCCTCGAATCACACTTCCTACATGGATACGCCAGTGATCTTCAGTGCGCTACCCTTCCAGTTTCGCATTCTCGCGCGAAAGGAATTATGGCCTATTCCATTCATAGGATGGTACTTAAACCGATCAGGACAGATTCAAATCGACACTGAGAACCCACGGGCCACGCTGTCCAGCCTGGGTGCGGGAGCCAGGGCGCTGCGCTCGGGGATGGCGTTATTCGTATTTCCGGAGGGTGGGCGGACTCAGGATGGCGAACTGAAACCCTTCCTCTCCGGTGCGGCGTATCTGGCGATTCGCGCGCAGGTTCCTTTGGTGCCCATTGCACTGAGCGGGGTCTACGAGCTGCTGCCGATCCACACACGCCATTTTTACCCCGGAGAGGTGACGCTTAGCGTTGGGGAGCCGATTGATACCACGGGGATGACTCTACGCCAGAGTGAAGAATTGACCGAGAAGCTGCGGGCTGCGATTCAAGAGTTACGGGTGCGAGAGTTGGAGGAAACACCGCTCCAGGGACGCAGGGCATCGGCGGCAATGCACAATTAACGCGGAGTTTACGCTTTGGAAGCACTGGCGAGTTCGCTTGCGATTGGTGTTTTAGACGCTCTCGACTATGGTCTCAGTGGCGGATTCTGAAGTTGCAGTTGAACGAGTTGATACGGATTCCTGATTCCTGTATCGCATTTGGCGCGTCTATCTGTACACTGTTGCAGCTATGTGCGTACACGTCGCAATTCCCGAACCTACCAGTAGCGATCCGGCCTACAATCAACGGTCCCTGCCACCGTATCTCGCCGCCCTTCGTTCCGCCGGGGCGACGCCGATCATCGTTCCATTGCATGAGCAGCAGGACCGCATAGCCCGTTTGCTTGCCGGAGTGCAGGGAATCCTGCTGCCCGGCAGCCGATTTGACGTTGACCCGCAAAGATATGGCGAAGATCGGATGCCAGACTGTGGAGAGGCGGACCCGGCGCGCACGGCCGTGGACGAAGTTCTGTTGCAAGAGGCATTCAACCTGCATAAGCCGATCCTGGCAATCTGCCATGGTACGCAAAGCCTCAACGTGTGGCTAAACGGGTCGCTCGTGCAAGACCTGAAGACTGCTGTGGATCATCGTCCAGGTCGAGAAGTGATTGAGGCGCACCCAGTGAGAATTGCGCCCGGATCCCGCCTGGCAGCCCTGGTTCCATTGGGTCATTCGGCCGAACTGCAAGTTAACTCCAGCCACCATCAGGCGATACGATTGCCAGGCGACAGCTTGCATGTTAGTGCAGTGTCTCCGGGTGACGGCGTAGTCGAGGCGGTCGAACTGGGCTCGACGGAGCAGTTCGTCATTGGGGTGCAGTGGCATCCCGAACGGACCTACACGCAGAGCGCCTTTTCTCGCGCGATCTTTGCCGCGTTTGTTCAGGCGGCGGCGGTGTGGCAGCCGCGATCGATCAATGAGTCGGTCGCTCGGGCGTGAGCGAAGAAGGGAATTCCGTCGGGCTTCGGCTTAATGACTTGCTGTCAGAGGCGGGCTTGGAGAAGATAGATCCCGCTCTGACGGCGCAGTTCGAGTTGTATTTTTCGCTTTTGCTTCGCTGGAACAAGCACTTGAATCTGACGGCAATTCGGGATGAGGAGCGAATTCTCTCGCGGCATTTCGTAGAGTCGATCTCTTGCGCTCATGCCTTGCCGGAGCGAATTGCAACGCTGCTGGACTTCGGTTCTGGCGCCGGATTCCCCGGATTGCCGATTGCACTCTGCCGGTCGGACATCGCCGTGACTCTAGCAGAATCTCAGAGCAAAAAGTCGGCATTCCTCTTGGAGGCGGTGCGGGTCTTGGGGATTGAGGCCAAGGTTCACGCTGGTCGGGCTGAGGAGTTGCAATTGCAATTCGATTGCGTGACGTTGCGAGCGGTCGACAAGATGGATGAGGCTGTTAAGACAGCTACTGGCCTGGTTTGCCCAGGTGGTTGGCTGGCACTCATGATTACCGATAGCCAGGCAGAAACGCTGAAAACTATCGCCGGCACCGAGTTTTGCTGGGCTGAATCGATTCGCATGGCAGGCGGCGGTGAAAGGCTGCTTGCGCTTGGTGAACGAAGGATCGCCGGGATGGACAGTTGGCCAGCCTAAACGGTTCAGATTCGTTCGGCGACAATCTGCCTTGCGGTATTGCGCACCAGGCCCGCTTCGACAGCTCCAGATGCAATGGAATCCAGTGCTGCCTCCAACTCATCCAGCTCGCTGAAATCAAATTCTCGGCAGCGAATGCGTTGTTGCGCCAAGTTCTGAGATTTGGGAGATGGAGTTGAGCCATCTTCTGTGCTGGCTTTTTGAGCGCCAGTGTACGGTTTTCTCGAATCCTCCACCCAGTTTGGGCCAGGTTTGCTTCGAGACTCGCGCCAACGTTGAGCAGTTGGCCGTAATGCTGCTGCATTTGATCGACGAGCTCATAGTAGCGGTGCAGTGATGGGTGAGGAGATTCGATCTTCTCATTCTCGTGAATCAGCAATATCGCCTTGGGTGCGGCAACATCGGCCCACGTTTTCAAGGCTTGGAGCGGCTCCGCAAGATGCGTCAGTAGAAAACGGCAGAAGAGCAGATCCGGAGCACCCGCCGGGAACGGGAATCGCCGGACCTCGTGGAGCAGGAACTCAAGTTTAGGATGGTTTGACCGAGCTTCGGCTATATAGCGGTCCGAGAAATCGAGCCCTACAGTTCGCATCGGTTTCAGGACGAAAGCGATCAATTGGGTGCTCCATCCGGGACCACAGCCGAGATCGAGGGCAAGACGAGGAGAGCACGCCTCGGCGGAATCCATGAAAAGGTCCAGCAACGACCGAGCTTCTGGTTCGTAGAGCTCGGCTAGATGGCGCAGTCGGCGGCTGGCGTCCGCATTGTCGCCAAACGTATAAGGCATTGGAAAATGATAGATGCTATCGCGCTACCTGTTCCACGTGAAACATATCGGGGCTTCAGCGAGGAACACCGTTCCACGTGGAACACCTACATCTTCGGCCTGAAAAGGGAAAAATCTCAAGTTGGGACCGGTGGAACATTTTTTAAGATTTGGCAAGTATTCAGCGTTGAAACACTAAAGTTTTCCACCAAATTGCCTTTTCGGGTATGCTCCGCCGCGACAGCAGCCGAATCTTGGAAGCCCTTAGCTTGCATAGGCTTGCCTCGAACGCTCCTGACCCTCGACCGAAGAGTTTCCACAGCTTGGCTGGGTTCTCCACAGTGCAAGTGGCTAGCCTCAAATCGCCCTTCCCTTTAGTCTGAAATCCCATGAGCAAGATACTTGGCATTGTCAATCAAAAGGGCGGAGTTGGAAAAACCACCACAGCAATTAACCTGGCGGCCTGTCTGGCAATCCAGGGCCTTAAGGTCCTTTTGGTGGATTGTGACCCGCAAGCAAACTGCTCTTCAGGCATCGGCGTTCAGCGGGACGACAATCGGAGATCGATCTATGACGTCTTAATGGGAGATTGCCCGGCGGAACAGGTGATTTTGCCCACCGAGATTGCGCTACTTTCGTTGCTTCCCGGCTCTAAAAACCTGACGGGCGCCAACATCGAACTAGCCGCGGCCGATGATCGGGCTTTGCGTCTGCGCCGCGCCCTGGAGCCGGTTCGAGAGCAGTACGATCTGATTGTTCTGGATTGTCCGCCGGCGCTTGATCTGCTCACCCTTAATGTTTTGAGCGCGGCCGATACCTTGATCGTGCCGATGCAGGCTGAGTATTTTGCCCTGGAGGGCATTTCCGAATTGATCTCGACGCTTGAGCGCGTGCGAGCCGCTTACAATCCAGCGCTCACCATCGAAGGCGTTTTGCTCACGATGTACGACGACAGAACGAACCTCGCCCAGCAGGTGACTCAAACCTTGCGTGAATATTTCAAAGAGCGCCTCTTCCGGACTGTGATTCCCCGCAACGTGCGGCTGGCCGAGGCTCCAAGCCATGGAAAGCCGGTGGCCCTCTACGATTCGCGCTCACGAGGAACCGAGGCCTACTTCGAATTGGCGGGTGAGTTCTTGGCACGCAACGAGATCGAGATCACTTTGAAGAAGGGACCTATTGCTGTTGAACCCGACGTGAAGGTGCAAGTCCTCCCGCAGTCCTGACAATAAGCATTCCACTGTGTAAGAGATCAATTAGACGAAGAAAACGAAAGGTTTGGAAGCTCCGGGATTTTTCGGAGACCGAGGATCGCTAACATGACAGTTGCCGTCACTGAGATCAAACGCCGCGCGCTGGGTAAGGGCCTCGATTCCCTGCTGCCGCGCGCGCCGTCCGCGCAGGCTCCTTCCGCAAAGGAAACAGAGGGAGGCAAGCCACTTGAGATTCCTCTTGAGCAGATCGATCGGAATCCATTCCAGACTCGGTCGCATATGAACGACGACCAGTTGGCCGAACTGGCCGCCTCGATCACAGCGAACGGAGTGGTGCAGGCTATCCTGGTGCGCCCGTTGGCGAATGGGCGCTATCAGCTGATTGCCGGGGAGCGTCGCTGGAAGGCCTCCGAGCTGGCGGGGAAGAAGACCATCCCGGCGATTCTGCGGCAGGTTTCAGATGAACAGGCGATGGAGATCACCATCGTCGAGAATCTGCAGCGTGCCGACCTGAACCCGATGGAACAGGCGCGGGCCTTCGAGCGGCTGTCCCGCGAATTTCATATGACACAGGAACAGATGGCGGTGCGGACCGGAAAGGATCGTGCTTCTGTTGCTAACTTCTTGCGATTGTTGAGGTTGCCTCCATCTGTACAGACGCGAGTCGAGTTAGGCGAGCTGAGCTTTGGGCACGCACGGACGCTGCTGGCTTTCGAGCACGCCGAAGAGATTGAAACGGCGGCCAAGCGAGTCTTTGAACTTTCGCTTTCTGTTCGCCAGACGGAGACTTACGTTCAAGGGTTATTGCATCCCGAGCGGGCCGCGAAAAAGGAGACGAAGCCAGAAGCCCCGGCTGATCCCAACGTCCGCGAGGTTCAGGAGAGATTGCAAAGGGCGCTGGGGCTTAAAGTTCACATCGAAGATCATGCCGGGCGGGGCAAGGTGATTATTGAATATCGACGGCTGGAAGACTTCGATGCGCTGCTGGAGACGCTGGCCGGGGAGTGAAGAAGGACCTGCGGGAGATAAACGAAGCCTCCACTCCTGCATTTGAGTTAGGAAACCCGGCGTATTCGAGTCTCATGATTTGAAGGGATTTCTAACTCATATCCAGCGAGCTAACTTCGGGTGCGCGGGATGAGGTTAGCTCCCGCGGATGCATCGGGCTGCTTGAGTCTGAAGCCCGGTGCTTGCTGCGACAGCGCGAAATGAATTGATTATTGCATCCTGAAACGCGCTCGGCATTCACGCTAACTAACTCTTCCACGGAACTAATACCATGAGTCCAGTGTTACAAACTTGCGAGTTAGTTTGTAGTTATTAATTAAGTGGTCGGCGCCCGCTACGGAGGGAGCGCGAACCGCGACGGGGGATTGGTTGCCGCCGTCGTGAAGAACGATGTTGGCGGCGTGGCCTCTGCTGGCCAGGTCGTCGATGGTGAGGATGAGACGGCTGGCAATTGCGAGGGCAGATGGATTCTTCCAGTCGGAGGTCATTGCGTTCCACGTCACGGGAATCAGGCCTAAGCGCCTAGCGATACGAAGTACGGCAGGCCGGCGTGCGCCGAAGGGCGGGCGGAAGAAACGGACAGGTAAGCCGGTGATTTGTTCGAGGGCTTGGCTGGTGCGGGAGAGTTCTTGTTCGATACGGCTGGTCGATGCGAGTGCGAGGTTTGGATGGCTCCAGGAGTGGTTGCCGATCAGGTGTCCAGCGGTGACGATCTGGCGTACGAGCGACGGCTCCTCCTGGGCTCGGCTTCCGAGCAGGAAAAAGGTCGCGTGGACGTCGTGGTTGGCAAGAGTCTCCAGCAGACGGGGCGTCCAGGCGGGGTTGGGGCCGTCGTCGAAGGTAAGTGCGAGCTCGCTGGGGCGCGGCGGGGCGATGAGTGTGGGGCCGAAGAGTTGGGAGGCCGGAAACATCGCGGCATAGGCGCAACCACCCGCGGCGAGACCCAGAGTGGCCGCGGCACCAAGACTTACTGAGATTCCTGTTGCCAGAGGTGAAAGCATCGTGTCTTTCAGTTTGGCGCGCCGAGGGGTTTGCGGGCAACTTTGTCTTCAATTCTTTTGCGAAGAGTTTGGGACGGCCGCGCTACGTCTGGCTCAGGGAAGGGGCGTATACTCGGGTTGTTCGGGTCGCATCCTGAGTTGACGGAGCGGCACTGGAGGTCGAATGAGCGTTACCAACTTTCCTGGCGGCTCTGATTCCGTGCCGCAGGGCACCCCGATCACAATGGTTCCCAACTCAAAGGTCACGATGCCGTCGCTCAGCGAGATGAAGCGGCAGGGCAAGCCAATTTGCGCGCTCACGGCCTACGACTACTCGTCGTCGCGGTTGGCGGACGAGGCCGGCGTGGATCTGATTCTGGTTGGAGACTCGCTGGCCATGGTGGTTCTGGGGCAGGAGAATACTCTTGCCGTTACTGTGGACGAGATGTTGCACCACACGCGGGCTGTGCGGAGAGCGGCGCGGCGCGCGTTGCTGGTGGCCGACATGCCTTTTGGAAGTTATCACGGCGCTGTCGCGGAAGGAGTTGGCAACGCGGTTCGCTTTGTGAAAGAGGCGGGCGCAGAGGCGGTGAAGATTGAAGGACCGCGTGTGGCGCTGGTTCAGGCGCTGGTCGAGGCGGAGATCCCTGTAGTGGGGCACCTGGGACTGACGCCGCAGAGCATCCACCGCATGGGAGGCTACCGCGTACAGGGCCGTAGCGGGGACGCCGCTCTGGCGTTGAAAGCCGATGCCATTGCACTGGCCGAGGCGGGCGCTGGGGCGCTGGTGCTGGAAGGAGTTCCGCGTGAAGTGGCTGCTGCGATTACGGCCGAGCTGCCCATTCCGACGATTGGAATTGGCGCCGGGCCGGATTGCGACGGGCAGATCCTGGTTTTTCATGACCTGGTGGGGCTGACCTTTGCTCCGGCAGCGAAGTTTGTGCGGCGCTATGGGGACGCGGGTGCGCATATCCGATCGGCTATTGAGCAGTATCGGGACGACGTGGTGCACCGTGCGTTTCCATCCGACGAAGAGAGCTACCACCTGCCTGAGGCGGCACGCCGAGCGCTCGAATCTACTATGCAGACAGGGACGCTGAGAAAGGTCTGATGGAGATCCTGCGGACCGTTGCAGAGCTGCGCGGTTGGTCGCGTGAAAAACGGATTGGCGGCAAGACGATCGGCCTGGTGCCGACGATGGGCGCGCTGCACGCGGGCCACGCCTCGCTGATTCGGGCGGCGCGCGAGCTGTGCGGTTCGGTGGTTGTGAGCATCTTTGTCAACCCCACGCAATTTGGCCCCAATGAGGATTTCGAGCGTTACCCACGCAGTTTTGAAGCTGATTGTGCGTTGGCCGAGCAGGCGGGCGCGAATGCGGTCTTTGCTCCGGCGGTGGAAGAGCTTTACCCCGCCGGCTCAGCGACGTTCGTTGAAGTTGCGGCCTTGAGCGACCGTCTGGACGGCCAGTCCCGGCCGGGGCACTTTCGCGGGGTGGCGACGGTTGTGGCCAAGCTGCTGATTGTTGCGGAGGCGGATCGTGCGTTCTTTGGCCAGAAGGACGCGGCGCAGGTCGCCGTGCTGCGGCGGATGGTGGCTGACCTGCGGCTTCCAACTGAAATTGTGGTTTGTCCCATCGTCCGCGAGCCGGACGGTCTGGCGCTTAGCTCGCGAAACGTGTATCTCAACGCGGCCCAACGCCGCCAGGCGCTTGTGCTCAGCCGGGTGGTCTGGTTAGTGGAGGCCATGACAGCAGGTGGAGAGCGACGCGCCGGCGTGCTAATCGATGCGGCGCAGCGAGCCTTTGCCAGTGAGCCGAGCGTGCGGGTTGATTACATTGAACTGGTGGACTGGAAGACGCTGGAGCGGGTGGAAGCTGCTGCGCCAGGGAGTCTTTTTGCCGTCGCTGCGTGGGTCGGTGCCACGAGGCTTATCGATAATACGGTGATCGCTTGAGACCTTTCGACGAAGGAACTCGCGAGACGGTTAGCTCCAGGCCTCGCTCCGGCCTCCAGAGCCCATTTTGAACTTTCCGGCCGACGCGAAAATTCATAACAGGCTCCAAGACACGGGCTCCAGGACGGGCAAAGAGCTGCCCCAGTAGTTCGTCCGACTCAGGATTCGGGCGGATTCTCAAAAACTGAAACGAGCTTGAAAGTCGACAGTTCTCGCTCCAAGCGCGCCTGATGCCTGACCGAGATTGGAGTTTGCGATATTCGTTGAAATGGTGCTTGG
>CAYTJN010000123.1:0-12726 GCA_964438125.1 uncultured Occallatibacter sp. | reverse complement strand
TTATAGGATGGGTAGGGTGCGGTACGGTTCGGCATCGAAATCCTCCTCTTTCAGCTTGGTTATTTGCGCCTGTAAAGCAGGTCCTAACTGGGCGCGTTTGCGGTCATCTGTCCAATGCGGAAGATGACGAACTCAGCCGGCTTCAGCAGTGCGACTCCGATCAGGCAAATTAAGCGTCCATTGTCCAGATCGTTCTGCGTCATCGTGGTGCGGTCGCAGCGCACGAAATATGCATCGGAGGGTGACGTGCCCAGCAGGTTCCCGGCGGCAAACTCGCTGTTCAGGAAGGAGTCGATCGAATCCGCTACGCGTGCCCAGAGCGACGGCCCATTATTTTCAAAGACCGCCCATTGCGTGCCAACATCGATCGAGTGTTCGAGATAGATCAAGTAACGCCGGACGTTGATGTACATCAGTTCGGTGTCGGAACTTACGGTCCTGGCTCCCCATACGCGCAGGCCGCGATCGGGGAAGAAGCGCAGGCAATTGATCCCCATAGGATTGAGAACCGACTGTTCTGCGAAAGTAATATGGCGCTCAAAATCCACAGCTCCTTGAACCACCATGTTCGCGGGTGCTTTTGCGACGCTGTTCTCTGTGTCGTTGAGGACATAAATGCCGGCGATGGAACCGGTGGGCGGAACCAGGATCTGCGCGGGACTCGATGTGCCGGCCACGGCAAGTGGGTTGGGCACCCAGATCCACGGCACATAGAGCGCCGCGTAACTGGAGTCGATCTGCGCGCGGACATTTTCATAGTCGGAGTCCAGCAGATTCGGCCCCGCCTCGAGAATTGCGACGCGATAAGCTCGCTGCGCTTCAACATGCGGAAGGAGAGCGCCAATCATGATGTCAGTGCTATCTGCGTAGATCGACGAACCTGGCGTTGCAACAATTGCGATGTCTTCCAGGGCCTGTAAATACTGGAGAGGCGTAACGTAGTCCGTTGCCATCGGTTCGGCGCCATCGTCTCCCGCTGTTGCACCTCCCGTCCCGGTTCCAAGCGTGAACGCGGTAACCGGATGCCACGGGCCATGATTCGTCCACGTAACTGATCCATCCGTAGTGGTTTTTCCTGATACGGTGTTCCACGCAGGTGCAGTCGCTCCCGACGTACCGGCGGTTGTGACGATCTGAATATTGCCGAGCGAATCAATGATGACCTGTCCACTCGTGAAAGCATTCGAGGCCTTCCAAGATGCCGGTGTTGTCGAGGGATCGATCCACGTCGGAAAGAGTTCCCCGAAGAGAGCGAAGCCCGTCGCCAAGGACGTGCCGATATTGAACCAGATCTGGTTTTGCAACTGATCGATGGGACGCGGCGGGTTAACTCCTAGCGTGTCGCCAATATAACTCGGATGATTAGGATCGAGGCCCAGACCGGCGAAGACCATTTGCTGTCCGTTCGCGCCCGGCGCCGTTACCTGCACTGTAAGCGCGTAAAGTTTTGTCGGGAAGGTGCCTGCGGTTAACGCAGCCGGAACGGTGGCGTTGGACATAAACGTCGTGCCTGTCACGTTGGCGAAGAGGGTCGGTGCGCCGTCGCCTGTTCCAGGTTCGCCAAGCAGCGAACCACTGGGCAGATTCGCCAAATTATTGAAGTTCAAGACGCGAGTGGCAGTTAGCGTCACGGTAACTGAGGCCCCGTTCAGGAAGGCGCCAGGGAATCGTCCAGCGACGACCACGTCGCTCGCCGACGAAGTGCCTGACGTGGCAATGCCTGGATCGATCGTCCCAGCTGTGGTGCCCGCGTTATTGGCAAAAACACGGGAGACATAGAGAGCAGAACCGCCGTTCAAGAAAAAAGCCTGAACAGCCATCGCCGTGTTATTGATGTTGACCATGCTGGCCGGATTCACGTTCTCCGACGAGATTGTCAGCGCCAAGTCTGCGTATCCGCCATAGATGTTCTGAAAGTCGCCGAAGCTGGACAGCAACTGCGGAACAGTCGGCGCCGGACTCCCGGAAACAGCGCTGCCGCTGGCTGGAAGTCCACCGTAAGGCATGCCGCTCACGGGACCGGTTAATGTAGGTCCGGCAAATGCAGTGGTGGTAGTCCCCACACCTTCAATTGTCGGTGCGCTGTAACTGACTTCTTCGACATAAACACCTGGTGTCTGGTAAGTGGGCACGGCGGTCCTCCTTGGTTTACTTCCTGGCTCGTTTCAATTCCCGGTGTGAATTCCGATTTCATTCGCTTGCTTCAAACGGTCATTGCGAAACTCATCGCTATCTCCAGTCCGGAACCAAGCTCGACCGCTTGGCTGCTGATCTTGAGTGCGGGGTAAGTGAGATTGGTCAAGATGTCATCTGGGTTTGGAATCCAGCCTACCGGCTGAGTAAGTACGCTGGGATCAAAGTAAGCTGTAACTGTGGCCGCCACGGTCGAAACTGTCACAGGGCCGGTGCCGCCGGTGTTGGCTTGTACGGTGAGTCCGACCACTGCCAGCAACGCTTCGCCATTGGCATCGGTCTGTCCAGTAGCCAGCACGGTTTTGTCGCTATCCTGGACCACTTGCAAGACAGCCCACGGCAATCCCCGAGGTGGAGTCGTGCCGTTAAGTGTTACGGACGCATGGATCGATGCCCAGTTAGGTCCTATAACTCCAGCGGGAGACGGATAGACAGGGACTTGCTGCGGTGCGAAGATTCCGGTGGGCAGAGTGGGCGCGACTGGAACGGGGGGATACGCCGGAATGGCAAGCGGCGCCTGCACATTGGCTCGCCGTGGCAAATACCTGAGGCTGGGGTCTTGTAAAGAGACTTCAAAGGAAACAGGTGCGGGCCACGGATCCGAAGGAATAAATTGATCGGTCGCCGAGTTGAAACCGGGCCCGTTGAAGATAACATAGATGCCGCTGCGGTTGGGAGTTACCGTCCACTGCGGCGCAGTAACAGGAATAGCGGGAACGACGGAGTTACCTGTGATGGCATCTACGCAAACAAATGCTCCCAGAACCCGGCGGTCTACATCTTCAATCACGCAACTCCTCCGTTCTGCATCTCGAAGCGTGTGGCCACCACCGGCAATCCTGGGGTAAAGGTCCGGTCGACCCTTACCACGCGCGCAACGTAACCCACCGTCAGGCGGTACTTCGGACCGAGACCATCCCAGATATCCAGGATGTCCTGAAGGCTCAGATCGGCAGGAATGATCTGCACTGCATCGGACTTGGACCACCCTGGTGCGGTGGATGAAAGGGAGAGAATCGAGGCGTCCAGGTTCGGATTGGATTGAAGTTGAGTCATCGTCCAAACCAGAATTTTCTGTTCCGCTTCCGCACCTTCCGCGGACGCATCCCAGTATGAGAGTAGGTAATGCAGATCGAGATAGAGCACCGGTTGCTCGAACGGCGAGTCATACAGCCGAGTTACATTGTGGTAATGCTCTGCTGTAGTCATGCGATGGAGAAAAAGCGAGACTGTCTTATCAAGCTGAGTAGTGTCTTGGTTAGCGATCTCAGCGCTCGAAACCAGTTTGAACGTACATGGAAAGCCGACAACAGTGGCGTCGTAGTTGTTCGTCAGGTATTTCGTCAGCGCGTCCCCGACGGCAAACACGGCCTGATAATCAGCCACCTGATTCTCCTTTTACCTGCCGACGCTCTTGAAACTCCGATGTCTGCTAACAACGATCTGCTTGATCTGCGCCCTCTTCCGCGGCCCATTCAGCTAGTGGGTCCCTGATTCCGCGGAGGCTCGCCCTGCGACTCTCCCTTAAGCAGCAACTCGGCGTCCTCACGGCGCGCCGGATTCAACTTGAAGAGATTCTCCGTTCCCACTCTTGTTTCCTGCTCCACGTAGCCTTGGGCCACCAGCCAATTTAGCGCCGATTGGGTGTTCTCGACGCTCATCCTGATCTGCTCCTCCATGAGCCTCCAACGCGCTAGCTCAGTAAGGCTATCCGCGATCTCGGGATTACGAAGGAAATAACTCAGGATTTGTTTGGCAACTGCCATACTCAGAGGCTTCTCATCGGTCACAATAAGGTCGCCTTTGAAAGATGTAAGTGCATCTCAAGGGCCAAACGACCCCTTGTATGTGCAGCAAAAGAATCTATGAGTTACATCTGGATTTGCGAGGTCCCTGGCACGGGGTGGGATATTTTCATCCCAGCTACTTTCACTCTCGCTTCTGCAGCAATTCTCGCGTTTAGAGTAAAAGGATATGACTTAGCAGGGTGGGTCAAGATTTACCCACGTGGGTTGCCGCCGACCCATCAGCTAGAGGCGCTGGCGATGCGATATTTCTGTGCCAGGCGGCCGAAGGCTCGGCGGTCTTGGCAAGCCTCGCGGGCAGCCTGAGTTACATTGCCTTTATGTTTATCCATCATCTGCTTGACGTATTCCCGCTCGAAGCGCTGGATCGCTCGCAGCTTCGCATGGCGGAAGCCCTTGCAGGCTGCCTCGCATAAGCCTGTCTCAGGGGCATCCTTGAATGAATCCAAATGGAAGATGGAAGCGTCGATCTGAGTTCCCGGCGAACATAGCACCGCACGCTGCATGGAGTTATAAAGTTCGCGAACGTTCCCTGGCCACGGGCACTGTTCGAGTTTGCTCGCTGCCTCCGGGGAAAGAGTCTTCCTGGGCAAATCATTTGTCTTGCAAATCTCATCAATGAAATGCCGGCTCAGTATCGGAATATCGGAGCGGCGCTCCCTCAGGGCTGGCATGTGAATTCGCAAAACATTAATGCGGAAGTAGAGGTCGGAGCGGAAAGCCTTCTGTTCTACAAGCTCTTCCAGTTTGCGGTTGGTGGCCGCGATGACTCGAACCTCAGCCTGCTTAAAAACTTCAGATCCGAGCGGGCGGTAAACGCGCTCTTGCAGCAGACGCAAAACCTTGCCCTGGGCCGCAAGCGAGAGACTGTCGATCTCGTCCAGGAATAACGTGCCGTTCTGGGCCAGCGAAACCAGCCCCTTCTGATCTGTGCGTGCGTCGGTAAATGCGCCGCGGGCATGGCCGAAAAGCTCATTTTCAAAAAGGTGATCCGGCAATGCCCCGCAATCGACTGGAATGAAGGGCCCGCGATGGCGCTTACTCGACAAGTGCGTAACGCGGGCGCAGAGTTCCTTGCCGGTGCCCGTTTCGCCAGTGATCAGCACCGGAGCATCGCAGGCGCCAAAGAGCGAAACCTGCGCCAGGGCATTGAGGAAGGTCGGATCCTGACCTACAAGATGTCCTAGGCCGATTTCCATAGCGAGTGCTGTCTGAATTTCACTCAGATCCTGGGGGGCCTGAGGCGCCGGCCCAAGAAGCCGTGCCGTCCGCGTCTTCAGTTCTTCGGGGCGGATCGGCCAAATAAGAAAGTCGTCTGCCGTCTCTGTGGCCGCTTGCAGCAGTGCACCGTCGTCGGACGGAAGAATGGCAAAGACGCGAACTGAAAATGGATTGGTTCGAAGCCATTGAAAGAACTCATTCACCTTATTGCCGCCGCGCACCGTATTTGCGACTACCAGTGAGCCCTTCATGGCGCGCAGAACTTCCGGAGAGAAAGAATCCCACGACGCGCGGCGGGCGTTCTTCCACTCTGGTGGATACACAGCTTGCTCCCCGCCACAGTGGCGGGGAGACTGTGGATGCTCGACAATGAGTATGCGGTCTAGCAACGTTTTCGGCGAATGAAGAGGGAAATGTTTGAAGTAGTGGCAGGGAAGCTTCGGGAAGATCTGCCGCGACTCCGCCACAGCTTAACACAAGCCTCGCAAAACGCACTATGATTATCTTCGTATAGCCATTCGAATCTGCGGCCTCTGCTCTCGGGCGCTATGAGGGGACCATTTTTGACATCGATGCCGGCAGAAGGATTCCGATACCTTCTCTGCCCGAAAGTCACAGCAACGAAGTCATTGTGCACTTAGTCTGCTCGACTGCGGCCCGTGTCGCCGACGTGCTTATGTTGCCCGAGTTACTGCACTGCGGCGAGACGAAAATGTGGACGATGCGGATTCCGGAGCGTCCGAGAAGTCTGCTACGCACGCCGCGACTCGTTCACAAACGGTCGATAGCGAAATGCGCTAAAGTATCTTTGGCCAATGAGAAGAATTCCTGTCGCCGCTAGAGGATCGCCATGCAAGAAACCACAGCACAAACCATTGAACGCGTAGGCCTCATTCCTGTGCTTCGCGCCCGGAGCGCCGCCCAGGCCCTCGCAGTCGTCAAGGCGATGATCGCCGGTGGTGTCACCGTTGTTGAAGTCACCATGACCGTCCCCGGCGCGCTCGATGTGCTCAGAGCACTTAAGAAACAATACGGCGTCAAACTCTTGCTCGGCTCTGGCACAGTCACCACAGCCGACCAGGCTGCAGCCACCATTGACGCCGGCGCCGAGTTCGTTGTGAGCCCAAGTTTTCACCCTGAAGTCATCACCAAGACCCGCGCCCTCGGCAAGCTCTCGATTCCCGGCGCTCTTACACCGACAGAGGTCATCACCGCCTGGAACGCTGGCGCAAACTACGTAAAAATCTTTCCTTGCTCGGCCGTCGGCGGTGCCAGCTATCTCAAGTCACTGTTGGCTCCATTCCCTCATCTCAAATTGATCCCCACCGGCGGCGTCACGCTTCAAACTGCCGAAGGATTTCTCCGCGCAGGCGCCCGCGCGCTCGGTGTGGGCAGCGATCTGGTTAATCTTGACGCCATCGACGCCGGCAACCCGGATGCAATCGTCGACACCTCACGCGCATACCTCAAGCTGCTGGAAAAGTTTCGCGAGGGACGTGTGGACACGATTAAGACTTGACGCCGTTTGGCTAACGAAGCCCTTCCGGGTATAATGGAGTTTCGGCAACCGCCGGGGTAGTGTGTCTTATTTTGCCCCGTTTGACAAGTAACAACTCCGCTCCATTCAGTTGGAGCTGAGATGGCTTGAAGCGGCGGCGCGAAACACCAAAGTTTGGAGCGAAGTCATGGCACAGGTATGCGATATCTGCGGGAAGGGTCCGCAGTTCGGCAACAACATCTCACACGCACACAACGTCACTCGGAGGCGCTGGAGCGTGAATCTGCAGGCAGTAAAGGCCCTCGTGAACGGCAACGCCAAGCGCATAAGAGTCTGCACCAGTTGCATCAAGACCGGCAAGATCGCCAAGGCATAGAACGGCAAGGCCTGACGGTCCTTCGGGACTATCAAAAATGCTACAACCAGGATTTGAACCTCACCTTGGCGCGAGGTTCACGATTGGACACAAACCCCGTCCCTATCTGGACGGGGTTTTGTTGTCCCTTGCGTGCGCGGTCTGGGTAAATCTCTATTCCGAGATGGCAATGAAGGCTGCCGCGCATAGCCCTAGTCGCTCTTTCCCGAGCCAGACTCCACTGCGGCAGGCAGATCCAGTGCAACAAGTGCAAAACGGGTCTTCCCATCTTTGGGATTCTCCAAGCCCACGATATGCTGGTGGCGTTTGGAGCCGGCCTTCAGTTGCAGGTCCCCTTTGCTCAGATGGTAATCACCCTCGTCGACCTGTACGTTGGAGTTCTTGTCGTCCGTGCAGTTAAGCCCCTCGTGCGTCGCAGTCGGAGATCCTACCGGATGCTTGCCCTGGCAGGTAATCACGTCCCCAAATCGTCCCAGTGCCTTTTTATAGAAATCGATCACCTTGTCCTGCGAATCCGCAGTCTCATAGGACACTGCCCTTACCCGCATCTCCCACTCGCCAAAGCCCAAATGCACATCGGCGGATTTGTGCTGGTCGTCCCCATTCACCACCACCGCACCGGGATAAGTTGGCAATCCTAGATCCACCGCCGTTGTCTGATCGGTGTTCACATGGATGCCGCCAAATGGCGTGTCCACCTGGACCTTCTTCTCGTCGCCGCTGGAGTCCTTATCCACATGGACCCTGCATCCCGTAATTCCGTCCGCCAACAATAGGCCCGCCGCCAATGATATAACGATCTCTGTCCTATTTCGCATGATGCCAATTGCCTCTACCACGTTATACGCCGAGACAGCCAGAACAGTTCCTCGCAGAGGGATCTTGATTCCTGATCTCTTGGCTCGCAAGAACATTTTCGCCACTTTCCCGGCTCAAGCGGGTTAGTATCCACCATGGAGGGCTTTGCATCCAGAGAGCCCCCGATGGTCGCAAGCTTCACCCACCAACGCGCCAGATTTCCTCCCTCCGGAACAATCACCTTCGCCCACAACGGAAGACACTGAGCGCCCAACGAAAGGTAGATTACGATGCATTCATACTCCCTCGGTCAAGCCCGGAAACTGCTGCTGGCAACCGTTGTCGCAGTCCTTCTGACGTTCGCTGCCGCGCCTTCCCAAGCTCAGGATGACCAATACGCTCAAGACGATCCACCCGCACAGGCCGGCCGGCTCTCCCTGGTCACCGGCGCGGTGTCCATTCAGCAGGCAGGCTCGGATGATTGGGGCCAGGCGATGCCCAACTACCCCATCGGACCCGGAGACCGCATCTTCACCGACTCGGACGGCCGCGCCGAGATTCAGGTCGGCCAGACCTACATTCGCATCGGGCCTAACTCCGATGTAAGTCTCGTCGCCGACACTCCATGGAGCCTTTCAGTCGGCGTCGCACAGGGCTCCGTGCACGTCCACACGCTTGGTCTCTGGCAGAATCAGTGGCTGCACATCAACTCCCCCAGCGGCAGCGCCGGCCTCTACCAGCAGGGAGAACTTCGCGTGGACGTGATGCCCGATCAAGACGCGACGATCTTCACCAACTTTTCCTACGATAGTAATGTCGTGGTCTCTGGCGCGGGCGGCTTTAGCCAGTACATCGGTCAAGGGACGGCTCTCGAGTTGGCCGGCTCAAACCCCGTTTACCCCCAATGGCTGCAACCCGCCGACTGGGACGATCTGGACAAATGGAGTCACTGGCGCGATGAGCAGATCGCCAACTCCGTCTCCTATCGCTATGTGAGCCGTGAGATCCCCGGTGCGTATGAACTGGATGCCAACGGTACTTGGCTGCCCGGCACCGACTACGGCCCTATCTGGTTCCCCAACAACGTGCCCGCCGATTGGGCGCCCTACCACTACGGCCACTGGGTCAATCACGATCCATGGGGATGGGTCTGGGTCGAAGACGAATCCTGGGGTTACGCGCCCTTCCACTATGGCCGCTGGGTTTCCTTTGAAGGCCGCTGGGGATGGGTTCCCGGACCGCCTGCCGCCCATCCGGTATGGTCTCCCGCGCTGGTCGTCTTTGCCGGTGGCATTCAAGTAGGCGGCGCAGGCATCTCCGCATGGTTCCCCCTCGGTCCGGGCGAGCCGTACCACCCCTGGTATCACGCCAGCCCCCGCTACATCGACCAGATCAACATCTCCAACATCACTGAGACTCGGGTCGTTCACGTGCAAACTACTTACGTGAATATGAATGTGGTCAATGTCACCTACGTCAACCGCACCATCGGCGTCTCTGCCATGAGCCATAACGACTTCGCAGCCGGCCGTTCGGCGCGCACCGCGGCGGTCGTCGTGGACCGCAATCAGTTCAACCATGTGCAAGTGATCGCCAGTCCTCAGGTTCAGCCAGTCCGGGTCACCGTCGCCATTCATCCACCCACCCGGCCCGTGCCGGTCACAGCTCAGCGCCCTGCTCTCATTAATGAGACGGGCAAGCTCGTCTCGGCCAAGCCGGGTGCCCCACCGATGGAGCCCCCAGTGAAGGCAGCCCCGCCGGCTAGGCCTTTGCCAGGCCGCACCGTGGTTGCAGCGCCTCCAGCAGCATCGGCGCCGACCAGAAATCCCGGCGGTCCGATGGTCCCTGCCGATCGGCCCGCACCAGCTCCCGCGCCTTCCGCAACGCCAGTCCGGAATCAGGCTCCTGAACCGATGGCGAAGCCCGCTCCTGCGCCCATGGCAAGACCTGCCCCGCCTGAGGAGAACAGGCCCGCTCCTCCGCCCGCTGAGAGACCGGCAACCCCTCCACAGCCCCGGCCAATGGAGAGGTCCACTCCCGAGCCAGCCGCGCCTCCGGCCGCAAGACCCGCAGCGCCGCCACCGGCAGAAAGGCCCGCTCCGCCGCCGCCGGCGAGGACGGCTCCGCCACCTCCACCTCCGCCGGCAGCCAGGCCCATGGCTCCGCCGCCCGCCAGACCAACCCCGCCTCCAGCGGCTCAGCCTGCTCCGAGGCCAAGCCCGCCACCGGCTGCCAAACCACAGGAAGAAAGAAAGTCTGATAAGGACAAAAAGGACGAGAGAAAGCCGCAGTGATTGTGGTTTTTATCCATCCAAATGGAGTGAGGGCCGCGGCGCACAAGCGCAGCGGCCCTCACTGTCTCTGAAAAAACTTCGCGCCGTCAGTCCTCCGAGTGTTTATCTTCCTTGCTGCTGGTGGCAAAGAGAATTGACGCAGTAAAAACCAAAACAATCACCGAAACCACGAAAAACGGGGAAGTGATGTTCATAAGTCAGGCTCCTCCCCGCTAGAGTACCAAAGTCCCTATTGTTTCGAATTCCCACTCGGGTAATCCACCCGGATCGTCAAAATCTCGTACGGCTTGATCGGCACCTTCACCATATCTCCCGTCACATCCAGCGGGCTTGCTTCGGGCGTCTCCGGAGACTCCATCAGGTTGGTCACGGTTGCCGAAAGCGCTCCCGGCGGCACGTGAAACTTCGCTGTCGAACTCTTTCCCGCCCATTCATAGCCTCTCAAAATCAGCGCATTCGCATCTTCCGCTTTCTTCATCGCCGTCAGCACGATATTCTCCGGCGCGACCGAAGCGAAGGAGTATACCGCTGGAGTCAGCCCAGGATGAGCAGTGGTGGTAACCGCTGTCAGCGGGTAATTGAACTCCCAGCCGTGGCGAACCGTCTGCGCTTCCTTCCATGTGCCGAGATGCGGATAGAGCGCATAGCGAAAGTGGTGATGGCCGCGATCAGCCTCGGGATCGGGCCAGACGGGCGAACGCAGCAGCGTAAGCCGAAGCACATTATCCGCCGCGTCGTAGCCATACTTCGACTCATTGATCACACTCAAACCGTAGACTCGGGCGCCCTCGCCCTGCCCCGAGAGATCTGCCCAGCGCATCGCCGGAACCTCGAACTGCGCCTTCTCCCAACTATTGTTGCGCGTCGTCGGACGTTCGATGCTCCCGTAAGGAATCTCATAAGTGGCGTGGTCGCTCGTGACCGACAAAGGAAACGCGGCCTTGAGCAGCACATGCGTCTCGTGCCAGTCGATCTCGTTGTCGACGTCGACTTGATCGGCGCCGGTCCGCAAGCTGATCGTCTGCACGAATTTGGATTTCTGCCAGGTGCGTGTTACGCGAACCGACGGGGCGCGCGTGTCCGCTCCCACAAGCTCAACGCGATCGGCATGGACCAGCGAAGTCGGCTGATCCAGCGTTCCAGGATCGATATTCCATGCGTCGTACTTCGTGGGTGCATCTTTGAATATCTGCAGTTCATTGGCGCAGCCTTCATGAGCAATGGTTTCAACTGCCACTTCAGACGGTCTGGCCGGTGCCGCGCCCTCCTCTACCGTCGTCCACTTCCTGTCCTGACCCTGGCTCCAATGCATTTCGAGACTGGTGATGCAGCCCGTGCTTTTATTCACCGTCAATTGCAGCTTGCTGTTCCGAATCCGTATGAAGGCCTCACTCTCAAAACTCTGCGGAATCAAGGCAAACGCGGCTCCTGTACGACCGCCGCTGTCTGGTTCGAGCACCAGGTGATAGACCGCATATCCCAACCCCTGAACCTCAACATCCGCATCCATCTCCGCGACGCCGGTCTGCTGGTCCCATGAAATATTGCTCGGATAAGTCACAGGGCCTGCCGAGCGTGGCGGCACGATACGGAAGTGATAGCCCTCCTTATACGGAACCTGCGCTTTGATCCACACCTTGCCGGTTCGTGTCCATCCGAGAGGATTAAAGATCACTACCGGCGTTCCTTCGCCCTGCGTGTCGATGCCCTCCGCCACTTTGTCGAGAGAAGCCTGCGTGATTTCGTTCGTTGAGAGGCGCACCACGTCGTAATCCTTCTGCGCGTCTTTGTAGATCTGGGCGATTCCGGAGCCTGCTGCCAGGTCGTGGAACTGATTGAAGAGCACCTTCTTCCAGTCTTCATTCAGTTCCGTCGCGGGATAAGCGCTGCCGTCGAGCCACGCCAGCGAAGCCCACTTCTCCGCATTGAGCATCTCTTCCTCAGCCTCACGCATATTGCGCTTGTGGTTTGCCTGGGTCGTCATTACGCCGCGGTGATACTCAAAGTAAAGCTCGCTCTTCCACGTGGGGATGCTCACCTTGCCGGGAACCGCTGCCGGCGCCGTATACCCCTTGGCAATCGACGCATAATCCCACACTGGGCTGTCGAGCGCAATCTGCCTTTCCAGACCGGTAAAGAACGATTGCGCTGTGCCGAATTGCATCTTCGATGTCACAGGTCCGGGCGCAGACCAATGAGCCCCCTCATCCAGAATCGCCCTTGATGGTCCGCCGCCATGATCGCCGATGCCATAAAGGTCCATCAAGTTGCGCAGTCCAGTCGCCTGCTTCTCCGCGGTGGTGAAGTCGCGCGCCAGCCGCACCGGGTTCAGATCTTGATTGCCGTAATCGTGCGGAAAGTAAGTCAGCACCTTCGACCCATCCGGCGATTCCCACCAGAAAAACTTGAATGGCAATTGATTGGTATCGTTCCACGCCATCTTCTGCGTTACAAAATAATCGATCCCGCTCTTCTTGTAGATCTGCGGCAACTGCCACGTATATCCAAACGAATCCGGATTCCAGCCGATGCGCACGTCCA
>CAYTJN010000122.1:0-12754 GCA_964438125.1 uncultured Occallatibacter sp. | reverse complement strand
GACGAAGAAGGCTCCCGCTTGATGCATGGCGTACAATCGCGCGAAGTCTAGATAGCCCCGGTCCATGATGTAGAAACTGCCCGCCTCGACAAAGAGAATGTCGAGCACGTTGACATCGTGCAGCTTGCCGTCGCCGATGTGAATGAAGGCGGGAATCGCACCTCGCAGGTCCAGCAGCGTATGTAACTTGATAGCCGCCTTGGTTGATCGGAATGGTGCCCAGTCGAACAAACTGAGGCATAAGTCGATGGTGGTGGAGTCCAGTGCATAGACGCTTGCGTCGAGCCCCAGTACCGAGGGATCCTCGGCGTACAACGTCCTTGCGCGGGAGATCAAGCACATAGCCAGTGCGTGGTAGATGCGCCAGTCGCGCAGGTTCAACGCATCGGAAAGTGTGGACCGTGCGGGCGGTGCCGCGATGCCCATGTGAAACAGCTTGGAATGGTTGGCCTCCAGGCAAACCTCGATGTCACGCAGCGACTCGCGCCAGGTGAGTTGAGAAAAAGCCATAATACGAAACAGATCCGCGCACCCGAGCGTACGTACAGAAGCATCGCCCTTGTGCCGCTCGATGATGCGGCCCAATGTCTTCCACGGCACGAACTCCATCACCTGTGCAAACAGCGTCTTGCCCACATTCATTCATGCGGCACTCCCGGTTGTCGAATCCCGAAAGCATCGCAAACAAGCCCCACGCAATTCAAATCGTGGACACCCTAAAATCGTTGCAAACTATACATGGGAATAAGCTTGGCGGCGACGAGACTAAGTTAAACCGGACAGCAGTGGTACGAAATCAAGATGAAAGTGGCAGCAGAGCTGGTCCCTGCAATCGTCAGACCAGGAGGAGTTAATCCGTTAGGTCAGCTTTATAAGCACACGAGCATCGGGCTGCATGGTAAATCCGACGATGAGTGCATAGCGATCTTCGATGACCTCAAGACAGATTTTGAATTTGTTTTCCGCCAGCTTCACCTGCAAGCCGAAGAACAGCGCCAGTTTGCAAAACGAGTCCAGGAGCGCGCAGGCAGGAATCTCTAGCCGGGTGCCCATCCATTCCGCAGTCTTATCGCGGAATGGGTGGGATACCACGAACCCCAACCAGCGCTTTCTGATCTTTGACCTCTGTCGAGAGTCCACAAACCCCAAGCGAGCGGAGAGCGAGCAGTTAGCCCCACCGCAGGTAGTTAGTGGTCGCAGAACATGTTGCCGCCGCACGCAGCGCCTTGGCCACAGCAGGGCCCGCCCGAACTGCACATCCCCTGAGCATCAGGGCTGGCGCCAAAATGCTGGCCGCTTCCTTTCGAAATCGCGCCCGCTCCGCCGCTGATTAGTTTCTGCACACGTCCCGCGCACTCGGGGCAAGACTCGATCGCAGCATCGGACATCTTCTGACGCCTCTCAAAACGGTGTCCGCACGCATCGCAGAGATAATCGTAAGCTGGCATCGGGGAATCCTCGTATTGCTCCAGTGATGGTCTTCATTATACAGTTGTACAGACTTTCGTTTTCCTGTCGAGAGCCCACAAACTCCAAGCGAGCGAAGAGGGAGCAGTTGGCCCCACCGCAGGTGGCGCAGGTAGTTGCAGATTATTTCCTCTCCCCGTCGCACAATGATCCTCAGAAGCATTCCCTCCAATCCAATCGCCCCCGTAACTCCTTATCCTGGACGATTTTGCGGGGAATCTCTTTGTTTTGACGATTTTACAGCGCAACCCTGCTTGTAAACCCATGAAAAAAAGGATTTTGTTTCCAAAATACCGGTGGGGGTAGGCGAGCCTCACGCGAGCGAAGAGCGGCGTCTGCCCCACCGCAGGTGCTTACGGCCTTACCGCCGAAACGTGAAATTATCCTCACACCTCTGAACGCCAACATACAAGGTGGTGGTGCAGGGGGTGGGGGCAAGGGGTTTGGGATAGGAAACGGGAATTGCCTTGCTCTTCTGTCTGTTTCTATTGTGCGCCTGTGGGGGGAAATGATCGGCAAAAGCTGAGAAAAGCGGTCGATGTCGTCCTCCAGCGTAGAAAGCGGACATCCAACCCACGGATGAGGAATTGTCTGTGGGTTGGAGTGCCGAGCAATTGTTTTTTTATACATTCCTCGCTTCGAGCAGGGCGTTGAGCTTGGCCATCACGGGGAAGGCGTCGGCGATGTAGACGACGTCGGCCTTGCCGCGGGTCCAGCCGCAGTTGGGGTCGAGCGAGATGGCGCGCCGATCGGCAATAAAACGCCAGCCCACGACATGCGGCTCTTCGCCGTGGCAGCAGGTTGACAGGCCCTTGGCGTGACGGGGAGTCGAGCCGGTCTGACCGATCTGATTCATGTGCGTGAGGAAGGGAAGCACCGGTTCACCTTCGCCGCCCTGATCGACGAGAGACTTGCTGCTGCCGAGTGAAGCGCTGGTGGCGCGCAGGAAGCCGAGGATCAATTCGCCGGCTTCGGCGGGATGGATTTGGCCGTCGGGCTGTTTCTTGGTCCAGCCGGCACCAGCAACGAAGAGCATTTTGGCGTCGGGGCGGATCGTCTGTGCATCGGTGGCGGGAGCGCGCAGCCCGCTGACGGTGGTGCGGATCTCGGGGAGCTGAACGTCGACATGCTCGACCTGCACGGCCGCTGAATCTCCGGCGAAGGCGGCGTGGGTGCCTGCGTCGAGGACGAGGAACCATGGGCGCGTGTCGCGACTGAGAACGGCCTCGATACGCTGGCGATAGAACCAGCGCGTGGCCTCGACGGCTTCTGTGCTGCCAAGAGCCGTGATGTGCGTGTCAATGAAGCCGCCAAGGCGGTGCGAAACGGCTGCCGCTACACGCGTAAAGCGCGAGGTACCGGGAATGAGAACGATCGATGCATTTGCGGCGCGGCAGAGGGCTTCGACGGCGGCTGCATCGGTGGCGAAGCGCGGCTGGGCGAAGGTCGCGCCGGAGACTGCGAGGAGACGCGTGCCGGTCGAAGCCAGAGAGCTTGCGGCAGAGACCGGGTCCGCAGCGACAATGCCGATGGTGAGCGAGGCCGAAAGGCAGCTGGCGAGTTCCTTGGCTGCCGTTACGGCTTCCAGAGACGCTTTGCTCAGAGCGGAGCCGGTTTCGTCTGCATGCGTGAGTACAAGTATCGATTCCATTTTTGGGTCCATTATTCGGCTCCGATCCACTCGACCAGCTCGGCCGCGATTTGGTCGGGCGTCAGGTCTTTCACGACTCGGGTGGTGCGTTGCTGCTTGGGCAGGCTGACGGAGACGTAATGAAGAGCATTGGCCTCGAGCTTGGCTGCTTTGGCTTTTTGCAGTGCGGGCATGATCGTACGCATATTGGCCATGCCGATTTGAGGATTGTTGCGCGGCTCGGCCAGATTGCCTGTTGCCCAGCCGAGGACAGCGGGAGTTCCGACGCAAATTGAGGCTTGGTGCTTGCCGCCTTCGACGCGCTCAAGAACTTCGAAGCTGCCGTCGTCATGGAGGTCGATCTGGTCTACACCCTGGAATTGGTCGGTGATGCCGAGGCGCTCGCCGATGAGTTGGAGGGTCACCCCAGCGCCGCGCGTGGCCGACTCCCAACCGCCGAAGAGCAACAGCTTGGTGCGATCAAGGCCCGGCAGCGCGGCGATGGTTTCGGCGAGCACCGCGGCCGTCGAGTGCGCATCGGGGAAGCCACCGATGGGGCCGTCGATGGGGACCAGTTCGAAGGCGGCTTTCTGGGCGACGGTCATCATGACCTGCTGCAGCTTGGCCTTGGGGCCGAGCGAGACGAGCCAGAGCTTGCTGCCGGGATTTTTTTGGGCGAGGGCTGCCGCTTCATAGAGCGCGCTGGCGGCCCAGGGGTCGAGGACCGCAGGCAGGACCATTTCGTTTTTGAGGCCGGGGCCGGTGGGGGTGGTGATGGGGTCCAAAGTTTGCAGCGGGTCGGGAACGATGCCCGCGCAAACTACGATGTGCAGAACATTTGCCATTCAGTCTTTCCTTCAGGGTTGTCTTATTTCATCTTACAGTTTGGCTTTTAGAAGCTTGCGGTGGCTTCTCATCCACAGGCGCAACATATAGTGTAGTATTTCCGGCGAGGCGGGCGGCAAAGAAGGACTTCTGTAGAAGGTTTTTCAACGGTGGTCGCCAAAGCGGGCACCATCAATAAGACCGCCCGAAAACCCTTCGGAAACACTTCCAAGAACTTATCGACGGGTCAAGGAATCATTTTGCACGTTTGACGGTCTCGATGGAAGTATGTATAAATTGCTCGGTATTCTCCCTAGGAGGTGGCTCTTGAGTCTGATATGGGACTTTTTGACTTCGAAATCGCGTCCGCTCACTCAGGAAGAAAAGGATGACGCGTCGCGCGTTTACAAGAGGACTATCAACTACGACTTTGTTGTTATTGCGGACGATTTAGGACTTCGGAGTGCCGCATGGACTCAGCCGTGCTTGAACGGCGGATACGTCTTGCACATGGGACCGATGGGATATGCCAGCACGGCCAGTGCCGATCAGAGGGCTACCCTCATCCACGAGTTATGCCATGTTTGGCAGGGCATGAACCATCTGATCAGCTTCGGCTATGCGGTAGACTCAGTCATCTCGCAGGCTACGTGCGGGCAGGCCGCTTATGACTATAAGCCGGGCAGTCTGTGGGGCGAGTACAACGTCGAACAACAGGCCATGATCGTCGAGGATTGGTACACTGGCGGGCTTCGGACCGATAGTCCGCTTTATACGTACATCACGGGAAACATCCTCTGCCCGTTCTTGTCCTGGATAGGCGAAACAGCCACGCAGATTGGGGCTGGCGCCGCGGCCATCAAGGGTTAGAGAGATGCCGTCCTCGAACAGCGCCCTTTCTCGGTAGCGGTTTTTCTCTTTGTTACTTCAGGATCGCGTCTGCGTAGACGAGATCTTTGCCGGCGGCGACCCAATGCAACATGAATGAAGATGAATCCCAGTAGTAAATGGGGATTTTGATCGGGTAATCAACACCGCGGAAGCCGGGAAATGTTCAATTCTCAGCTGAGTGCAGACCGCCGGAGCCGGCGCGGAACTCTACGTTGGAGTGAACGCCGTCGGGGGATTGGCCGCAGTTCCACAGGCATGCGCCGCAGTGGGCACATTTTTCGCGCTCGAAGGCGGGTGCACCATCTTCGCCGAGCGTGATGGCCTGCCCGGAGCACATGGCGATGCAGGTCTTTTGCTCACAACCGATGCACAGGCCCACATCTCGGAAGACGACGTGATCGGCGAAGCCTGGCATGGCCTGAATCTTGCCGCCTAGCAACAGCGCGTCCTGTTGAGAGACGAGCAGCCGGCCATCGAATGGAATCTCCGGCCAGCCGCGCGCCGAGAGCAGGGAATCGTGGAGCGTGCGTCCGTCTTCAAGGGCCAGCGCAACAGCCTTCTTGAGCTTGAGGCCGTCGAATGAATTTGGAGCGAAGGGGCGGATCTGTTTGTGCGCTAGTGGGATCTGGCCTTTGAGCGAGAGCTTGCCGCCGGAGAGGCCGGCAAGAGCCATGCCGATCATGCCCTTGACCATGCCGCCTTGAAAGCCGTTGCGGGCGCTTTCCGCCTCGCGGGCGCCTCGCTCAACCCAGCTTTGCCGGCGGCGGGCATCGTAAGTGGCGGCGAGATTCTCTTGCGTAAAGGGCTTGCCGGCGCGCAGCAGTTCGACGACGGCTTCGCCGAGTTGCGTGCCAGTGGCCCAGGCCTCGTCCACGCCGGAACCGGTGAGCATATTCGTTGAACCGGAGCCTTCGCCGATGCGCGCATAGCCATCGCCGCAGAGGTATGGCTCGCCGTGGCGGCCGGACTCTTCGAGCGACTTTGCGCCCCAGGAGCGCAGGGTTCCGTCTTTGAGAAACTTCCACAAGGCTGGATGCTGGATGTAGTGCTGCAGGTAGCGATACGCGGTGCGGCTGGGGTCGCTTAGCCAGGAGGGAACGAAGATGCCTACCGAGACCAGCCGCTCGGGATGAACGTAAAGAAAGCCGAAGATCTCCGGCTCAGGGTAGCCGAAGCTGTGCCAGACGGTGCCGGGTTCGAGTTTCGTGTCATCTGGCAACTCGATAACAAACTTCATCCCCAGCGCCCACTCGCGATGCGCGTGGCCTTCCGGCAGGCCGAGCTTTTCGTCCAGCGCCTGGCCGACCGCGCCGACCGGGCCGTCGCCAACGACGGTCAACCTGGCACGCACATCCATGCCAGCCATGAAGCCTTCCGCCGGATTGCCGCAATGGTCTACGCCTTGATCGGCGAGGCGTAGGCCTTCAACCTTTTTATCGGAGATGATTGGGCCGCTGACTGGAGTGCCGGGCCAGATCTGCACCAGGCCATTGGCCATCAACTGAGAGCCAACCCATTGGTTGAATTGGCCGATCGAGAGCACCATGCCGGGATGTTTGTTCAGGAATGACGGGGTCCAGGGCAGCGTAAAGGCCTGGTCTTTGACTCCAACGAGGCGGCCTAGAGTGCGAAGGACGTTGTCAGCGGCGCGTAAGATGAACGAGCGCCGACTGGCGCCGAAGGGGTCGAGCAGATACATCACTCGTTCGTGCTTGACCTCGACGGCCATGGGGATTTCGGCGAGGTTCAGGGCAGGGAAGCTGGAGCGGATGCTCTGGCCGCGGGTGACGACCCCGCTGACGCCGGCGCTGATGTCGTCGGCGCGTTCGTAGCAGAGGATTTGTAGCGGCATTCCGGGCGCGATCCTACTCTCAAAGGCGGGGTCGGCGGGGTTTTGGGTCCAGGCGTGGGTGAGTGTGGATAGGAAGCCACCCATCGCAGGACCAAAGCCGGCACAGGCGATGTCGATTTCCATCGATTGCCGTTCGATCTCCGGCGCAGCCTGTTCCTGAACGATCGGGTCTGTGCTCATGCGGGCTTCCTTGCTGATGGTGCCGGTTGAGGTTCGTGGTCTCCCACCCTAGCCGCAAAAACAAATACGCGGCTAGGGTGGGGCACCCGCACGGAGGATCTATTCGCCGATCACGCTGGATAGTCCAGCGCTTCGGGAATCATTACTTTGCTGACGGTCTCGGCGGCGCGGTCCTTTGCTAAACGAGAACCACTCAGGCAGGCGGTCAATTTATTTTGCAGGCGCAGGAAGTCGTTGTTGCCGGCGCAACCGGCACAGGGGCCGGCCTTCTGCGGATGGCTGCCGTCTGACTCCAGGACGTCGAGCGCGAAGGCGGAAATTCCAGGCATTGTTTCTTCGAGCTCATCGAGTTCGCTGGCCAGGAAGCAACTGCGGTGCTCCTCCTCGTCCCATGAGGGGTGGCAGTTGTAGCCGAAGACCAGCTCGGCGCAGATGCGGGAGACCTCGCCAGCCGCAGACGCTGCCTGTACATGGCAAAGGTCGGAAAGGAATTGCACGGTGCCTTCCAAACCCTCTGAGGCTACTGGATCGTCGGGGCCGCGCATTTCAAGTTCGAGCACGTCGAGAATCTGGTAGCGCGAGGCGACGAGCCAGCAAAGCGCATCGGCGAGGGCAAAGGTGACGCCCTGACGCTGCCCATGGTAGAGCTTGCCGCCGGTTGGGTCAGTAGCCTTTTGTAGGTGGTTCAGGGTCCAGAGCCACACCTGCATGGCCGAGGCCAGGGTGCAGGCGCCGGTGCCGGGGCGCGAAGAGGCGATGAGCCGCATCTCGGTGGTCCAGGAGCGGAAGAGAGCGAGGAAGATCTCGGAGGTCATGGTGACGGTCAACTGGCGGCGCTGCACGGCTTCAGGGCCTTCGTAGGTGGCTTCCAGTTGCGCATCCATCCACTTGTTGCCCAGGTAGCCGGGGCAGTCTTCGGTGATGCCGTAGCCGCCCATGAGACTCACGGCCTCGCGCAACATATTGGTGCCGTGGCCGGTGTTCCAGAGCTTGGTGGCCGGGCAAGCGACGTTGGTCTCGGCGTCCATGAGCATGTACTGGACGAGCGGGTCGGCTTCGAGTTCGGCTCGGCGTGGATCATCAGCCCTGAGAGAGAGCAACTCGATCACACGATCGGCACTCTCCTTAAGGGCTTTCATCTCGGCTCGGCCGCCGCAGATACCGCGCTCTTTGAGAATGACCGACTTCTGTTTTTCGATGGGCTCGATTTCGTCGAAGAGGCGGGCTGTGGCGAAGCCTAGTGACGAGGCCGCTTCGCCGGTGGCCCAGATGTCGACCAGCCGATGCAAAGCATCTTCGCGCTGCTGGATTCCTTGTTCGTAACGGATGGAACCGGGCTTGGCGCCCTCGGCTCCGCGGAAGCGCTGACGCTGATAGCGAATGACGGGCTCGACGGCGGAGAGCAACTTGGCCGAGGACATCAATCCCACGCCCACGCGGGTGCGTTTGAAAACGGCCTCGAGAACATTGCCGTGATCGAAGTTTGGAACGATGACGCCGTCCTTGATCGTGTATCCGCCGACGATGCGGCTGGCCGGCACTTTCAGATTGAAGATGGGGTCGCCGGTCGAGGAGAGTTGATGAACCAGCTTTTTGGTGGGTGTCCCGTGGTCGAAGACGCCCTCGTCGGTCTCTTCGAGAATCACGAAGCAACTGCCCTTGATGCGCGGATCGTCTGAGCCAACCGCGGCGGTGACGAAGTTGGCGAAGGCAATGTTGGTGATGAATCGTCCTCGCTTGTCGACCTGAAGCCAGGGCTCTTCGCCATCCTTCCACTCGGCAACGCGCACTTTGCCGCTCAACATGCCGGTATCGACACCGACATAAGGGATGGGTTCGGTCAGCACAAATGCGCCGCGCCAAGTCTTGCGGTTATCGCCGGGCTGCGCGGGAGCGGAGCGGCTCTTGTAATGGCGAATTTGTTCAGGTGTGCCGCGCTCGTGGATCGGCGCCAGCGCCAGAGAACCGGCAAGGCTGGCCGTGGCCGCGCCGCCGTCCACCCAGGCGAGCTCAAAGGCGGCCAGCGAGAGCGCCAGGTTCTTTGGTCCGGAGATGAAACCACCCTCTTCCGGCTCCATGAAGGCGGCGGTGATGCCGGCGCGGTCAAAGGCCTCCATCATCCCGTTTTTCCCAGGGGTCCATTCATGGGTGTTGCGCTCGCCGGCGGCAACCAACTGGGCCACTGTTCCGCGCGCCACTCCGCGTGCCGACTGAACCAGCATTTGCAGATCGAAACGGTCGGCAAAGCGCCACTGAATCTGACGCACGGCGTCTCCGGGAAGGGTAAGCATCTGTTTTACGTTAGATACGGCAACCGTGGCCATTAAGAGTGTCCTCAAGCAGCGGTCATATTGTGCTTGATTGGGCCCCTAATCGCATGTGACCCGTATCACCTTGGCGCAGCTGCAAACCAGCCGGGAAGATCTGGAAAGCCCGGGCGAATGTTTCTTCACGATTCGCGGATTGTCCCCTTGCAAGTGTAGAACTGGCAATTTAGTGTGTGTGATGTATATCACTCTCTATGGTGCGGCGCAGGCAGTAAGAAAGATGTGGAATTGATAAGTGCCGATAGAACAGGCATAGGAGCAAGACAATGATTTTTTGTATCAGAGGGGCGGCTGCGTTGTTGCTGGCCGCTTGCATTGGGGGGAGTGCTTTTGCCCAGACGAGCGGTGCAGACGTCTACAAGGCCAAGTGCGCGATGTGCCACGGCGCAGATGGACGTGCCAACACACCAGTTGGAAAGAGCCAGAAGATTCCGCCGTTGAAGGCTCCGGAGATGATGAATGCCAGCGATGCCCAACTCATCGCCTTCACGAAGTACACTTACGGGGATAAATTGACCGGCGCGCAGATCACAGAGGTTGTCAGGTATATTCGCACACTGCAGAAGTAGCAGCGCGCGAGGTTAAGCTCCGACCGGATAAGTTGAGTCGGGAGATGGAGCCGGAGCCCCGGTCACCCGCGCCTGATTGAGGCGGAAGTGGAGTTGGAATCGAACGGAGCCACCATTGAAGACTGCTTCTTCTGTCGCGTTGGCATTGCTTACGATCGCGCGTCTGGCCGGCCCGATTCCGGGCATGGCGCAGGCGAACGGCGATTGCCTGGCCTGTCATTCGGATGCAACCGTCCAAGACGCTTCGGGGCACAGCATCAGCGTGGATGGGGCGAAGTTCGGGGCTAGCCTGCACGGGAGCTTGAAATGCGGCGACTGCCACACGTCCATCAAGGAGTATCCGCATCCAGAGCAAATTACGCCGGTCAAGTGCGAGAGTTGCCATGCCGACCAGGCGGCGGGACTTGCGGGGAGCGTGCATTCGGTCAAGGCGGAGCATCCGTGCACGAGTTGCCACGGCGATGCTCATTCCATATTTCCGAAGGATGATCCGAGGTCGGCGGTCTATCCGCTCAACATTCCGCGCACCTGCGGCGCTTGCCACGGTAACGATGCGATGGCCAGGAAGCATGGCCTGCCCAATGTCTACCCGATGTACATTGATTCGATCCACGGATTCGCGCTCAGCAAGGAGGGGCTCTTGGTGGCGGCTAACTGCCAGAGCTGCCATGGCTCGCATCACATCCTAAGTCACAAGGATCCGCAGAGCCCAACTTACAAGGCAAATATTCCAAAGACATGCGGGAACTGCCATGCCGGAATTACCGCGAATTATATGGGCGGCGTGCATGGGAAGGCGATGAGCGCCGGCAATTTGAAAGCGCCAGTTTGCACGGACTGCCATACAGCGCATGCGATTTTGCAACCGACAGAAGCCGCTTTCCGTATGCAATCGACGCCCATCTGTGGCTCGTGTCATAAGGAGAAGTTATCCACTTACCGCGACACCTTCCACTCGCAGTTGGGTTCTCTGGGAGGGTATGTAGAGACGGCGCGATGCTGGGACTGCCACGGAGCGCACGATGTGTTGCCTGCATCGGACCCTCGGTCCCCAATCGCCAAGGCAAATCTGGTGGCGACTTGCGGCCGGTGCCATGCCGGTGCGAATGCGAGCTTCGTGCAGTACCAGCCACACGCCAACGCACGCAATCGCAAACTGAATCCCGCGCTTTACTTCATTCGCCTGTTCATGAATGTGTTGCTGGCCGGCACGCTCACGTTCTTTGTGATTCACACCATCCTGTGGCTGATCCGCTCACGTTACGAGCAGGTGAAGAGAAAAGGCGCAGAAGGAGGGAAGAATGCCTGATCAAGAACCAGCGGCAAATAACAGCCTTGAGACGGGCCACTCAAAAGGCCGGTATTTCATGCGCTTCACGCCGGGGCAGAGATACCTTCATGCCGTTCTGTTCACTACGTTTCTTGGCCTGGCGGCGACCGGACTTCCGATGCGATTCAGTGAGAGCATCTGGGCGAGAGAATTTGCCACCATCGTCGGCGGGTTCGGGGCGATTATCTTCTTTCATAAACTTTTCGCGGTTGTTCTGACTCTGGCGTTTCTGATCCATGTTAGAGACTTGTTCACCCGCGCGTTCATCCACCGCGAAAAGGGAATCTTCTGGGGGTCGACCTCGATGGTGGCTAACTGGAAAGATGCGAAGGATCTCTTCGGACATATTCGCTGGTTCCTTGGACTGGGACCAAAACCGCAGTTTGAGCGCTATGCCTACTGGGAGAAATTTGATTACTGGGCGGTCTTCTGGGGCATGATTGTCATAGGCTTTTCAGGCTATGCGATGTGGTTCGCCCCATTCTTCGCAAAGTTCCTTCCCGGCTGGGCGTTGAACGCCGTGCTGGTCATTCACAGCGAAGAAGGATTGCTTGCCATTCTGTTCATTTTTTCAATCCACTTCGTCAATACCCATCTTCGCCCCGACAGTTTTCCCATGGATATGGTTGTTTTTACGGGCGTCGAGAGCGAGGAAGAATTCAAGCACAAACGCACGTTGGAGTATGAGCGGCTGAGGGCCCAAGGAAAGCTGGAGGGGAGAATTGTCGATGCGCCCGGCAGTTGGCAGATCAATTTCTCCAAGGTCGTCGGATTTACTGCGATTTTGATTGGATTAGTTCTCCTTGTATTAACACTAAGTGCATATTTCAGGGAGTAGCGGGGCAAAGGATGTCGGGACCGGAGAAGTTAAGGCGTAGTAAGTCTGGAATCATTGTCTACCGACTTATGGTCCTATCCCTGTTTGGATGTGCTTTCGCTGTTGCTGCCGAGCAGAAGCCTAAGGATAAAGAGTGTCTCGCATGTCACGCCGATGTTACGTTATCCACTGAAGTGAATGGCAAGCAGGTTAGTTTATACGTCGATGAAAGCAAGTTGAAGCATTCTATTCACGGCGATATTTTTGCCTGCGTGGATTGCCATAAGGACGTGAAGGGTCTGGCCCACGAGTCCACCCCTTTGAAGGTCCGCTGCGCCGAGTGTCATGCAGGCGCGCAAGAGGCTTACTCGCACAGCCTGCACGCCAAAGCGTACAGAGTTGGATCGCCGGGAGCAAATTGCCAGGACTGCCACGGAGGCGCGCACGAGGTTCTGGCTGCCGTCGATGCCAAGTCGCCAGTGAACCATCTCAATATTCCGGTAACTTGCGGCCGATGCCACGGGCAGAAGTTTCTGATGGAATCGAACGGTGAGAGCGCGCAACCCTTCCTCTCTTACCAGGCAAGCGTGCATGGCCACGCCACCGAGAATGGGTCGACGAAGGCCGCGGTTTGCACCGATTGCCATGGCGCCCACAAGACTCTTTCCGCCAACGATTCTAAGTCGCCAATTTACAAGTTCAATGTTCCAGCGACCTGCGGCAAGTGCCACAACGAAGTCTCGAAGACCTTCATGGAGAGCATTCACGGGCAGGCAATCGTGCAGGGAAACGGGCTAGCCCCGGTGTGCACGGATTGCCACGGAATTCACTCGATCAAGGCGCACATCGACCCCAACTCGTCGGTC
>CAYTJN010000121.1:0-13039 GCA_964438125.1 uncultured Occallatibacter sp. | reverse complement strand
CCTATTTCCTGTGAAACTGTGGAACTGTGATGGGATTTGCTCTCATTCATGCGGTTGCCCTGACGATAGAGCAGCCTCTGAAATTCCAGTAATGGCTTCGGGTCTATGATGCGAGAAGCTTTGTTTTCCGGTTCTTCCATCCTGTTCTGATTCCATTTGCGACCCGAAGCCGTCACAATAAACTGTGGACTCTATCCGAATTGTTCCCCGCGATGTCGCTAAGCGTGAGCTTTGTCAGCCTGTTGGCCGGTGCACAAGGTGGGCTGCGTGTGGCGCGCTTCTGCTTGCCGCGACCCTGGGGATGGCACAAGAACAGCCGTTGCAACGGTCGGTCGAGCAGCCGCAGGCGTCGACCGGGAATGCTCCTGCCGTCGTCTTGACGACGGTGCATGGCGTGGTGCGCAATTCGGCTTCAGGGGAGCCGCTGGCTCGGGCTCTGGTGCAGATTGAGGGTGATGCCGACACAGGCACCATGACCGACAATCAAGGCCGCTTCGAGCTTCCAGGCGTGCCGATCGGGCAGCAGACCATTCGTGTGCGCAAGCCGGGCTTTCAGGACCGTCCTTATGCAACCGAAGATGTGGGCTACCAGGGAGAAGGCCCGGCGCACAACGTGCTGGTGGCCGCCGCGATGCCCGATCTTGATTTCGCGCTCAGCCCAACATCGGTGATTCGGGGCCGTGTGGAACTGTCGACCGGCGAACCAGGGCAGGGAATTGCGTTGACACTGCTCAAGCAGGTGGTGCGCAATGGCCGGGCCGTCTGGACGATGAACAAAGTAACCCCGACCAATGGCAGTGGCGCATACCGCTTCGCAGGATTGACGGCCGGTGTCTATGCGCTCTATACGAACCCTGCATTGGAGAGTGAGCAGGCGGTGAGCACAGTGGCTGCGGGAGCCAAGGTCGCACGCGAAGGCTACCCAAGTATTTTCTATCCGGCTGCTCGGGAATTGTCAGACGCGGCACGCATCCGGCTCAAGGACGGCGAGCAAGCCGAGGCAAATATGCTGTTGACGCTCGAACCGTTTTACGTAGTTGCGGCGACGGCGATCATGCCGACTGGGAAGCCATTCGAGGGCATTCGCACTTCAGATGGGCAGGCCAGCTCGTCGGTTCAGTCCTTCAGTGTGTTGGACGCGTCGGGGCGTCGTCTAGCGTACACGGGACAATTCGACCAGAAGACGGGCACATTTCAGGTCAGTCTTCCAGACGGAACCTATTCGCTTTTATGGTCCGTGACAACGTCGGAACCGCGCGTCTCCAACACAGGAGACGGGCCGGGAACAACAATGCGTAGCCTTGAGCGATTGTCTGGATTCGCTGACGTATCAGTCGATGGCCACGAAGTTACGAACTTGCGCATCGCGCTGGGGCCTGAGGGCAGTTCGCCAATTCATGTGCGCGTGGTTCGAACGGCGGCGCAAAGCAATGCTAATTCCAACTTGAAGCCGCGAGACCTGATTACCGTGACCGCCTCGGACGCAGGATACGCACCGATGGGGGAGGGCATTGTAGACCCGTTTATAGAGAGTTCAGGAGCTGACTCGCTTGAGTTGAACGGCGCGAGTTCTGGCCATCTCTGGCTGAGCGTGCAGGTCAACGACCGCAGCCTCTGCCTCGATTCGTTCAACGCTGGTGGGGTCAACCTGGATCGCGAGCCGCTGAATGTGCCTTTGGGCGCCTCATCGCCACCGATGGAACTGATCCTGCGCGACGACTGCGCCAAGCTGACGCTGAGCCTGCCAACCATGCTCTCCGCTTTCCTGCCGGGCGACGAGCCGTTTTACACCGTCTACGTGGTTCCAGACTTCGATACGACGTTGGATATTCCGCCGATGAACATGCATCCTTCCTCAGGCGCGACTCTAACGGTCGATGGCCTGACGCCAGGAAACTATCACGTTTACGTTTTCGACCGTCTGGTGCGGTTGGAGTACCGCAACCCGGAGGTGATTGCAGCGCTACCGACGCCGGGTCAAGCGGTAACTTTGACTTCGGGAGCCACGAGCAATCTTGTGCTGGAGGTTCCGGAGCGATGACGGCTTGGATCAGTCTGAGGATTTGCGGCATCGCGATTTTGATGGCGGCTGGAGTTGGCTCGGCGGCGCAGACCGCGTCACCTGCAGCGGTACAAAAGACTCAATCAGCCGCTTCAGCCGGCTACCGCATTGCTGGAACAGTGGTGAACGCCGCCACGGGGGAGCCGGTGCAGAGGGCGTCTGTGGCCGCGCTCACTGAAGCGGGGCTCGGCACGGTAGCTTCCGTGATGACTGACAACGAAGGGCGATTCTCGTTGGAGGGCCTTGCAGCGGCCAAGTATCCGTTGACAGCCTCGAGGCGGGGATTCCTTACCGCCTTCTACGACCAGCATGACGAGGGATTTAACACGGCCATTGTGACCGGCGAAGGCCAGGATACCAGCAGCCTCGTTTTTAGGCTCAGTCCTGGAGCGGCGATCCATGGGTTGATCGCTGGCGATGGCGGCGATCCCGTCGAGGGTGCGCAGGTGATTCTGTTTGCCAAGCCTCACAATAACAATCCGGATGCGCGGATCGCTCAAGCGGGTCGTACTATGAGCGACGACACGGGCGCATACGAATTCGACGACCTGGCACCGGGCGAGTACCTTCTGGCGGTGAAAGCTGAACCCTGGTACGCTCTGCACCCGAGCGCAATTGATCAGCGTAAACGGCCGGCGAGCGATTCCAGTGCAGCTCTGGACGTGGCGTACCCGTTGACATTCTTCGACTCAACGACGGAGGAATCGTCGGCAACCCGAATCATCCTGTCCGCCGGCAGCCGAGAGGAAGCCAACGTCAATCTGCATGCGGTTCCGGCGCTGCATCTGACGATTGAGCTACCGGCCAGCGATGGACCGGTCGTCAACGCTGAGCTGCGTCAGAGCATCTTTGGCACAGAGGTCTTCAGCACCGGACTCAGTGTGCCGATGTTGAACCAAAGCAGCACGTGGGAGAACGACTTTGCGGGTATCGCTCCGGGCCATTATCAGCTCACGCAGGGCACTCCACCGCGAAACCTGGAACTGGACGCCACCACGAGCCAACAGATTGATCCAGGCTTGGGCACACCAACCGTGACTGTCTCTGGGAGCTTGCGGTCGATCTCCGGCTTTGCGATTCCAGAGAATCTGATCGTACTTCTCAGTCCGATTGACGGTGCGCAAAGTCAGGCCCCGCTGCGAGCACGCTGCACCAAAGGCTCATTTACCTTCGACGCGGTCCCGCCAGGTACTTGGAAACTCAGTACCTTCACTCCGGGCAAGACGCTGTCGATCTCCTCGATTTTTGCGGGTGGGCAGATGCAGGCTGGGAGTGCGCTCACTGTGCGCGACAAGCCCATGCAAGTGCAGGCACTCGTGAGCCTCGGCGATACGCGGATCGAGGGTTTTGCTCGCGAATTCGCGGCAGGGAAGAAAGGCAACGGGATCTCCGGAGTGATGGTGGTTCTTGTTCCGCAGAATCCGACGGCTCATGGCGACCAGTTTCGCCGCGATCAGTCGGACTCGGACGGCAGTTTTTCTCTTCAGGACGTGGCTCCGGGGGAATACACCGTAGTGGCAATCGAGGAGGGATGGGGGCTTGATTGGGCGCGGCCTGAAGTGATTGGGCGTTATCTCTCCACGGGAATCGCTGTCACAGTAACGGAGAGTTCGGGAAAGCTGATGCGGCTCTCCGACGGAATCCCGGTCCAAAGCCGCTCAAAATAATTCCTCTGCAACAGCGTGCCGAGACTTCATCGAACCGGGCCGGAGGGGATAGTCTAGATGAGGATCGTCTAAAGACAGTCGATCGAAATTAAGGTACCGTTCGCGGGCCGAGGCCTCAGAGCGGAAGATGGTAGCGAAACTACGTTTGGTGCCCGGTTGACCGGTCAAGAGTGCTGATTTGCTGAAGAAATCAGCACCATTCGAGAATGGTTTGGAAGCACGGTTCGGCGCGGTTTCACGCTATGCAAAGAGTGTTGAGGAGAGTCCCAAGTTGAAGAGGAAGTATATCCTTGCAGTTTTAGCCGTGGTATCGGCCATGTTTTTGCCCCTGGCGGCCGTCAGCCAGATAGCCCCGGATCGTCCTGCCAAGCCCGAGCAGAGTGAACCTTCCTACAAATGGCAGGCCTTCGCCGGCTACGGTTACACCAGTCTCAATCAGGTGAACCAGTCTGAGAACGGCTTGCAAGGAGTGGATCTTTCGCTGACGCGCAACTGGGGCAATCACTTCGGTTTGACCGCGGACGGCGGCTACTACGCCTACACCTACGACGCTAACAATCCCGGCAACCCGACAGTGGATCTGGTCCTGCTTGGCCCGGTTTTTCACGTTAAGCTCATCGATCGCGTCGAGCTTTTCGCTCATTTGCTGCTGGGCGGGGCACACACCGGGATGAATAGCGCCGGTTATAGCGCAATCCCGAGGGTCTCGTTTGCAGGTGGGGCCGGCGGCGGAATGGATTACAAGTTGAACCCGCGCGTTGCTCTTCGTCTCTCAGGTGACGACATCGCATCGTCGTTTTTTGCGCCGGTACTTCCGGCCGGCGCTGACAATGCGTGCTCGACTGGCTCGGAATGTTCGTCGCACATGCGGCGAAATGCGCGCGCCGCATTCGGCGTGGTTTATAGCTTCTAGTTACACAGGGTTGCCAATGGCTTTCACACTGGGCGGGTATGGTTTCTTGAGAGGGCTATTGAACGAGAGGCACGACCGATGGAAGTAAAGACGCAGAAACTAACATTTACCGAGAAGACCGGTTACGCCCTCGGCGATGCGGCCTCCAATTTGTTTTGGATGACCTTCATTTATTTTCAAAGCAAGTTTTATACCGACGTCTTTTTCTACACTCCTGATGCAGAGTTAGAGCGCAAGTTACTCCAGAAGCTTGCGGTGCTTCTTCTGCTTACGCGTGTTCTCGATATGGCTTTTGATTTATTCATGGGGGTGATGGGCGACAGGACCAAGACGCGTTGGGGCAAGTTCCGGCCTTATCTTCTATGGTTTGCCGTTCCTTTTGGCATCATCAGCGTGCTGACGTTTACTACCCCGGGATTCAGCCCGAACGGAAAGCTGATCTACGCGTACATCACATTGTGCCTGATGATGATGGTGTACTCGGCGATTAATATCCCATACTCCGCGTTGATGGGTGTGATCTCCCCCGACTCGCAAGAGCGAACGAGCGCGTCATCGTACAGGTTTGCCTTTGCCTTTGGGGCCGGACTGATCGTTCAATATTCGACCCTCTATCTGGTGGACTACTTTGGGCGGGTCAAGCCGGAGATGGGCGGGATGCTGCTGGCCGCGGCCAAGGCACACGGCTATCAATTGACCATGGGCATCTATGCGGTTGCGGCGGTCGCGCTTTTCTTCCTCACATTTGCTTTAACAAAAGAGCGGGTGCAACCGGCCCCGCAGAAGACCTCGCTGGGGCAGGACTTATCTGACCTGGTATCGAACGGTCCGTGGCTGATCTTGTTCTTTGTGGGAACTCTCACTGTTTGTTCAGTGGCCATCCGCAATGGAGCTATTCTCTACTACTTTCAGTATTACGTGGGCAACGAGAAGCTAGCTGCTTCATTCATGGTTGCCGGCACACTCATGTCGCTGTTGGGAACGATAGTGATTCAACACGTCACTAAGTTTGCCGGGCGGAAGGCTACTTACATTGGCTTGGCGGTGCTGGGCTCGGTCTTCCTGGTTGCTTCTTACTGGGTCAGACCAGAACAAGTGATGCTGATGTTTGTCTTCCAAGTGCTTTACAGCGCAGTGACCGGGCCAACTTCGGCTGTGTTGTGGGCGATGTTCGCCGACTCCGCCGATTACTCCGAATGGCGCACGGGCCGCCGCGCCACAGGGCTTATCTTCTCGGCGGCGGGCATGTCAAACAAGCTCGGTTGGGCCATCGGCGGCCCGGCGGCTGTCTGGCTGCTTGCTCAATTTGGTTACCAAGCCAGCGTGGCGCAAACACCGCATGCACTGCATGGCATACTGCTGCTTTTCACTGTCATCCCAGCGGCTGGTTTCCTGCTGACCGGCATGGGCCTGATTCTCTATCCGCTCAACGAATCCAGGATGAAGGATTTACAGGGCGAGTTGCAAAATAGACAGGCGACGGGTGAAGCGGTAGCGCTTCCCTGAGCCGCGGCAGTGCGGAAGACAGATTCGATCTGAACGATGCAGTTCGAGGGACTCCCCCGAACTGCTCGTTTTTTCCGAACAGACCACAGATCGTAAGCGAAAGGCTATTTGATGCAATTCGGTTATTTCGACGACGCAAACAAGGAGTACGTAATCACTCGTCCGGACACTCCAAAATCGTGGAGTAATTATTTGGGTTCGACGGAATATGGGGCCATTATCACCAATAATGCCGGGGGATACAGTTTCTATAAGTCAGCAGCGATGGGGCGATTTATGCGGCTTCGCTTCAACGCGGTGCCGATGGACCAACCTGGCCGCTATATCTATCTGCACGATCACGACGGCAAGGATTATTGGTCTGCCTCGTGGCAGCCGGTGGGCAAGCCGCTCGATAAGTATAAGTCGGTTTGCCGGCACGGCAGCGCTTACACGGTCATCTTGTCGGAGTATGACGGCATCGAGTCAGAGACCACTTACTTTGTGCCGTTGGGAAAGACCTTCGAGTGCTGGCGTGTGAAACTGACAAATCTCAGCGCAAAGTCCCGCGAGTTAAGCGCTTTCACGTACGTGGAATATGCGGGGAACTGGGCGGCCGCAGACGATCTGATCAATCTGCAATACACGCAGCACACGGTAAAGATGGAGGTCGAGGACCAGATCATCGACCACGGAACAAACGTCAATATTCCGTCCATGCCGGATAATTTTGCGGAGAAAGATCAGGGCCGTCACTCCTTTCAGGCATTAGTGGGCGCCGAGATTGTCGGCTATGACACTGACCGCACGGCTTTCATTGGAACTTATCGAGGCTATGGCAATCCTCAAGTTGTGGAGCAGGGAAAGTGCACAAACTCTCTGGCCGTCGGTGATAACGCTTGCGGAACTTTACAAGCCAAGGTGAGCCTTGCGCCTGGAGAGACGAAGGAGTTTCTCGTTTTGATGGGTATTGGTCGCGCCGGTGAAGAAGGAAAGGCGGCGGTCGCAGAGTTTGCCAGTATGGCGAAGGTTCACGAAGAACTGGCCAAGCTCAAGAGTTACTGGCACAAACGCATTGGCGGGATCACCGTCGAGACTCCCGATGCCGAGTTGAACAGCACCCTGAATATGTGGGGGCCATTCAACTGCCTGATGACCTATGCTTGGTCGCGCGCGGCCAGTTTGATTTACGCGGGCGAGCGCGATGGGCTGGGATTCCGGGACACGGTGCAAGACATGTTGGGAGTCATGCATACGATTCCCGAAGAGGCGTGCCGGCGGCTTGAGTTGATGATTACCGGACAGGTCTCGACGGGCGGGGCTATGCCAGTCGTTCGGCAGTTCGATCATCATCCGGGAGCGGAGGAAGCTCCACGTGAAGATGAATACCGATCTGACGATTGCCTATGGCTATTCAACGCGATACCGGCCTATGTGAAGGAGACTGGCGACTTATCTTTTTATAACAAGGTATTGCCATACGCCGACATGGGTGAAGACACTGTCATGGGCCACATGAGGCTTGCGATTCAATTCAATCTGGAGCGCTTGGGGGCGCACGGCCTGCCCTGTGGCCTCTCCGCAGACTGGAACGATTGCATTCGCCTGGGGCAAAATGGCGAATCGACGTTCGTGGCGTTTCAACTACGCTACGCACTGAAGGTCTATCTGGAAGTTTGCCGGATTATGGTTGCCCAAGAGGAAGAAGGTTGGGCGAAGGAGGAGTTATCGAAGTTAGACCGATCCATTGAAAAATACGCGTGGAATGGGGAGTGGTACCTGCGAGCCTATCGCGCCGACGGTTTCAAGTTTGGATCGATGGAGAGCGCCGAAGGGAAGATCTTTCTTAATCCACAATCCTGGGGGTTGATCAGCGGGCATGCGAATCCGGAGCGCGCCGCGCGGACGATGAGGTCTGTGCGCGAGCGTCTAGGGACGGAGTTTGGCCTGATGATCTGTGACCCGCCATACATTGAGACAGATTTTCACGTCATGCGGGCCGCGTTGTTCAATGCTGGTCTGAAGGAAAATGGCGCGATCTTCACCCACACCCAAGGTTGGGCGGTGATCGCGGAGACTCTGCTTGGTCACGGCAATCTGGCCTACGAATATTTTAGGGCTTATTTGCCGGCAGCCTATAACACTCGCGCCGAGGTCCGGCAGATCGAGCCGTACGTGTATTGCCAATTCACCCATAGTAAATACAGTCCGCGATTCGGTGCTTCGCGTGTGCCCTGGCTGAGTGGCTCGGCGGCGTGGTCTTTTTACGCCGCGACCCAGTACATACTCGGAATTCAACCGGAGTATGGCGGTCTAAGGATCGATCCGTGCATTCCATCGGAATGGGGGGAGTTTAAAGTAACTCGTGTCTTTCGCGGAAAAAGACTTAGTGTCCAGGTCAGGAATCCAGACGGAGTGCAAAAGGGAGTGAAAAAGCTGGTTCTCAACGGGAAGCAGTCGGAGGGGAACTTCATTCCTGTGGGCGATTTGCTGACCGACAATCAGGTGGAAGTGGAGATGGGGTAGGGGGACCCTGTCTCTGAAGATCGCAGAGTTTTCAGAAGGTGGATTTGGCTTCGGGAAGTAACCGAGCCGCAGGTCCTTCGACTCCCTTCTCGACGCTTCCTTCGCTCAGGTTGATAGAATTTGCAGAGGGGATCTTGGAGCCCGGCCGCCGGGACCAGACGCGGAGCGCTCCTGAATCAAACACTCCTCCTTTTCAGTGAAGTTGCAGGAAAGTATTGCGACGCCCCACCAATCGTGGTGCAAACGGAAAACTGCTCGATCTCACGACACGCGTGTAGTCTTGCCAGCCAACAGGGAGGAATCGCAGAGTGATACACATTTTGACGTCGATGTTGGACCTGTGGTTCCTCTTCCTGATTCTGCGGTCGATGACTCGAACCGCCCTGATCAATCTACAACGCAAGGGCGGGGAAAATGCGCTCTATCCGCGCTCTGTTTATCGGTCTAAGGTTGTTTTGCAAGGTCTAAGTTGTCATCCGCTGACCTGCATGTTGTTGAAAGTGGTTTGACCGTTGATTCGAGTCCTGCCTGCGGAGCCAATAAAACCAGGCGCCTGCAAGGCTTCCCAGGAAGCACAAAATAGGGCCTCTCCACGTACTCGGGATTCAGGTCCGATTGGTCGACAAATTGCGAAACCGCGATCGAGCCGCTTCTTCGTTGGATGATGATCAGACCAGACCGGTCAAGCGATCAATTCATTGAGAGCCGCTTGGTTAACGTACCCAGGAACCTGCTCTTGATTGGAGCGCCCAGGCAAGCAGCGCTCCTGCAGCGCCCGCAACCGGCACAACCGCTGTATGCCAGACAAGGACATGCAGCACCTGGAAGTTGGGGCAATGAAGCTCCAGCATCACTACACCAGCGAGGCCGGCGAGCGTGCCCGCCACGGCCCCAGCAGCTACAGGATTTACAGCAAAGCCGCGTCGCAAAAGTAACCAGCTCAAGAGAGCTACGGGGATGGCGTGAATGAGTCCGGTAACAAGACATGCGATGCCCGCCGAGACAAAGTGAGTGGTGTGGTAGTCGCGGAAGACTGCCGCAAAGACGCCCAGCAACGCAAGACAACTGATTGCCAGCAGCACACCGGGATGCATCCGGCGCCTGCTGCCGGGAACCATGGAGGCTGCGAACTCCGCGGCGGAGGCCCATAGAAGAAGAACGAGCGCCGGGAAGATGACGATGCGTTCGAAGGTAGTGAGGCGTTCGATTCCGTAAAGTCCGGCTCGGGCGGCGCCGGCCAAAGCGACGGCGGCCGCGACCATAATCAGACCTGCGGTGAGCAGCCACGCCGGAAGCATGGGGCGGACTGGGCGCATCGAGGGCTTTATCGAACCCGCGATGCTTGCGAGCAAGGCAGAGGATACCGCCGGCGCATCTTTTGCGGTCTGCGCGAGAACTTCGTCAATCTCTCTCTCTTTCACGAGAGCCCTCCCCTGCGGCCTTGCGACAGCCCCAATGCTGCCAGCCGCTCCCTCAATCGTTCATATCCGCGATGCGCCTTCTGTTTCACCGACCCCACGGTGGATGATGTGGCGCGTGCCACCTCTTCCAGGCTCATCCCCGCAACCTTCAACAACAGGATGACCTCTCGCTGGCTCTCAGGCAGCGGCGCAAGAAGCTCCGCCATCTCTGTCGTCGTGCCCGGTGTCTCAAGGGCAGGTGCCGGCAGTTCCGATGGCGTCTCCACCTGCTCCTCGTGCAGTGCTACACGGCTCGCTTTGCGATAGTGGTTCACGCGCACGTGCCTGGCAATCCCGTAAAACCATGGCATCACAGGCTCGCCCGCCCGATAGGTGTGACGCACCTTATGAATAAGCAGCCAGGTCTCCTGCAGCAAGTCGTCGGCATCTTTACGGCTGGCAAACTGGCCTGCAAAGAACCGGTGCAACTGAGGACTCAGCCGCTCGATCAGCACGGTGGCCGCACCGAAGTCGCCACTCTGATAAGCAGCCATCAGTATTTCCAGATTGCCGTCCGGCGACATGGCGCAGTGAATCCTCAAACAAGTTCTATCACGACGCGCCCCTTCAGAAGTTTGATAACATCGCCGTCGGCAATCGACACCCCCTTTGACAATCATTCGCTCCAAAGCGCCTAAAAGTTACGGTGCCTTCGTTTTATCTGCAATTCGTGCCACTGGCAAAGATCTTGATTTGAGACCGGAACTTTCTCCCGGTCCAGATCGAATCCCCACTTGTGAAGGTGCACTCTTTCCGTGTCGAGTTCGCGGAATCGCAGCCGGGTCGCACATTCAACATAATCCCCAAGGAGATCGCAATGACTTTTCAGAAGCACCAGAAATCCGGTCTGTGGCGCTCCGGCTTTACGCTGGCGGCCTTATTTGTCACTACCGCACTGGCCGCTGCCGGGCAGAAGGAACGCGGCGCACTGGTGATCACAAGCACAAATGACGCAAGCGGCAATGCTGTCGTAGTGTTCAAGCTGGACACCTCGGGCACGCCCTCGCTGGCATGGGGAGAGACGCTGCACACTGGCGGCAAGGGCGGCGCCAGTACGAACGCGGGAATTCTGCAGTTCAAGGACGGCCTCGGAGCGGTGGCGAACTACGGTTCAAACACTGTCAGCCAATTAGTGCGGTACGACAATTCCATTGCGATTGGAAAGACGATAGATTTGGCTCCTGACTGCATGAACCCAGATTCTTTGGCGTTGACCGATGAGCATCTTTTCGTAGTGGGCGCCAACTGTGCCGAGAGTCATGCGTGGCCTTCGGGCTTTGTCGATGGACCCGTTGTGAGTCTCTCCGATCCTTCGGCAGCGCAGATAGCAGTAGGAAAAAGTTGGGCGGCTGTTACATTGAGCTCGGGATCCCTCCTTCAGTTGCCGCTTACACATGACGATGGAGTGTTGAATGGAATAAGTTCCGCCATTCCGCTGCCCAGCGACGCTGATATGGTGCCACTTGGAGAAGCGTTCTGGGGAAACGTTTTGGGCTTTACGCCGGCTCATAGTCCTGACAGCTTCGCTATCGTGGACGAGGACCGGAACCTTACCCCAATCGCCGGACCGACACCGTCGTATCCCGTCAACGCTCCGTGCTGGGTGGCCAAAGGATCGGGGAACATCTGGTACACCGGCAACTCCCCCGGACACGCGATTTCTATCTTCTTCAGCGACGGCCAGGGCGGAGTGTTCTACAAATCGGTGCCGTTGCCGGGCGCGCCGTCGGACATTACGGTATCTCCTGACCGCAAGTGGCTGGCCGTCATTTATACTGCGGGCAGCGAGGCACATGTCGGCGTCTTCGCCATTGACGGCAATGGCGACCTCACGCCTACGGCGACCTCGAACTCAATCGGCGTCGCGTCCTTCAGTGGCGTAGCGATTAGCCAATAGCCAAGAGACTTCCCTCGATTTATCGGCTCTTGGCGCGCACTTTAATGTTGATCGCTATCGCTCACAGTTGGCCTCGTCGGCCGAGGTCCTGTGCACACTTCAAGCGTTCAGACTTGGGCTGTTCTTCCCGAGCAGTCCGCGCAATCAACAAACAAAACATCCAGAGGAGGTCATTTCCCAATGAACAGCACCATGAGAGCACTGATTCTTTCCGCGGCAGTTTCCGGCATCCTGAGTGGCACTGCTGTGCGCGCCCAAACCCAGACTGGCAATTCAAGCAAAGCCCAGGTAACCAGCGCCAAGGCTGGCCTGCGCTCGATTGGCTTTGACGACAAGGACAAGCATGCCTGCAAAGGCCAAAACGACTGTAAGGGCAAGGGCGGATGCAAGTCCAGCGACAACGGCTGTAAGGGCAAGAATAGCTGCAAGGGCAAGGGCGGTTGCGCCACCGATGGCTCCAAGCCGCACGCGGCTTAGTTGAACGATGGCGGGGGCCTGCATCGCGCAGACCCCTGCCACACTTCAAACAAGAAACTTCTGCCGAATTCGATCTCCTTCTGCGGAGTCGATGGAGAAATGAAATGCCAAGAAACCGCTTTAACAACTTTCAGGATTACGGCGTTGGCATTGGGCTGCGTATTCCGCACTATGACCACATCCTCAGCCGGAATCCAGTGGTCGATTGGTTCGAAATTATCTCGGAAAACTACATGGTGGATGCGGGCCGTCCCCTTCATGTACTCGACCAGATTCTGGAAAAGTATCGCGTGGTGCAGCATGGCGTCTCGATGTACTTCGGATCGGCGCAGCCCGCCGACGGTGAACATTTGCGCCGCCTGAAAGCTCTAACAAAACGGACCGGAACTCCCTGGCTGAGCGATCATCTCTGCTGGGGAAGCGTGGATGGAACCTATTCGCATGACTTGTTGCCGCTTCCCTACACCTGGGAGGCGGTGGAATCAACAGCCGCGCGTATTCGCGAGGTGAGGGACTATCTGGAGATTCCCGTCGCGGTTGAAAACGTCAGCA
>CAYTJN010000120.1:0-13085 GCA_964438125.1 uncultured Occallatibacter sp. | reverse complement strand
CATCTAAAATCATCAGGTTTTATCACGGTTTTAGCGGTTTTTCAGGATCGACTAACGTAGTGCAATTCCAGTTGGCCTCGCGGCTTTATAGCAACAATCAACGGACGTCCTTTTCTCAGCTGCTGCTCCAAGTCGCTCCACGCGCCGTGAAGCGCGAAAACGGAGTAGCCCTGTCGCCGCAAATAGCTCTGCATGGCTGAAGCAGAAATTCCATGGTCCTTCGAAGAATACAGCTCTTTCTGAATGTCGCCGACTTCGCTGTTTCCCTGGGCAACTTCCCTTTCCTGCGCAGCCCAGTACTGCATCAACATCGAGATCACCGCTGCGCCGCATCCGTCTCTCGGTTGGCGGACAAACGGAACGTCTATCCAAACCGCGGACGGCGCTTGCGCGCATAAGGAACCCGCCAGAAGCAGAAAAGCATACGATTTCTTGCAGTATGAGCCCATCAATGAACGGCAGCGACGACGATGATCACCACGATCAAGAGGATGATCAAGGTGAGAAGTCCAATCCCGAGAGTGCCGGCAGCCAACTTCTGCTGTGTGTCAGAAGCGCGCGCTGATAAGCTTGCCAGCTCTTGGTCCGACAATGTTGGGATCGCGGTTCTGATTTGAACGGGATCGACCTTCGAATCCCGCATGACACGTTCAGCAGTGGGAGTGGAGAGAAAGTCGGTGACCGTTTTTACGTTCTGCTCGCGAACAGTGGAGGACTGCTGCACTCTTTGTTCGAGCGCCTGTGAACTGACCACATGCTCCTGAGTTTCAGTTTCAGCCCTTAACTCCGTCGGGAATGCAAGAAGCGCGATAAGTGTGGCCGGTAGAATTCCTTGGAGGAAAAGCGTAGGGAAGGGGAGTTTCATACGGACTCCTGCGAAAAGGATCCAAATTCAATGATGGGATGCCGCCGAATGCAAAGAGAGTTGTCCATCCGCGCATGTAAGCTTTTTGGCAACGCCGGCTTCGGGGGCGGCGCAGCCCGATCGCCACTCGCTTACCACCTCTGTGGATGCCCCGTCGTAAGGTGACTGCGGATTGGGCTAATATCCTGCGTGCTCTCGGTCTGTGCAGCTTCGGCACGACGAACAACGCCCAGGCTCCACGACTCATCCTACAAATGCGCCTGAAGCAACCTCGCCCCGGTAATAAAGTGACAGATTTGTAACTCACGGAGGAACTTCTATGTCCGCCGACTTGGCTCAATCCCCTGCGTTCTTGGCCGATGCCGCCAAACCAAGGACATCTGTGGCGGCGCCTACCACGTCTGTGCCGTGGTACATCTGGGCTGGAGCACTCGCGGTTACATCAGCATCGATCGGCGGACAATGGGATGTCGCGTGGCACCGGTCCATAGGACGCGACACCTTCTGGACCCCTGCACACATGGCAATCTACGCTTGCGGAGTGATTGCGGGAATCGTCGGATTGTATCTTGTGCTCATCGCCACCTTGGGCAAAACTGCATATGCGGCGCATCTGCGCGAAGTTTCGGTCCACGTCTTCGGACTGCGCGCTCCACTGGGAGTATTCTTGGCCGGCTGGGGCGGCATGGCGATGCTCACTTCAGCGCCCTTTGACAACTGGTGGCACAACGCATATGGCCTCGATGTGAAAATCATCTCCCCGCCGCATGCTCTGCTGATCGCTGGCGTGAGGGCGATTGATCTTGGAATGTTGTTTCTCATGCTCGCGGCTATGAACCGGGCGTCGGATGCCGAGGACGCGAATTTCAAGAGCCTCCGAGGGGTGTTTCTCTATCAGGGAGGATTGTTGTTGTGCGGGCAGATGTTCTTCATCATGGAATACACCTGGGACGTGATGCTGCATCGCGCGATCGCGTACGTCTGTTTGGCAATTGCAGTTCCAATCGTGCTGGCCACGATCTCCCAGGCCTCACCCTTCCGTTGGGCAGCAACCACGATTTCGGCAGTCTACGTTCTAAGTCTGATTGGTTTCATTCTGGTCTTGCCGCTCTTTCCTGCGCAGCCGAAGCTGGGTCCGGTCTACTATCCGGTCACGCACCTTGTTCCACCGAAGTTTCCCATCCTGCTTATTGCGCCGGCGCTTGCGCTGGATCTGTTCTGGCAGCGGACCAATAGCTGGAGGTTGTGGCAGATTGCACTGGTCTCCGGCATCATTTTTGTCGCAACTATCTGCGCGGTGGAGTGGCCGCTTGCAAATTTCCTGATGTCGCAAGCCAGTCAAAACCGCTTCTTCGGAACGATCTATTTCGACTACAACTCGAGGCCGGATGACTATGATCGGATGCGACAGTTTTTCCGTCCAGAATCTGGAATGACGTTGTGGCTGGGACTGCTGCGGGCCTCAATGTATGCCTCGATCTCGACGTTGTTAGGTTTGATCCTGGGCCGCTGGATGCGCGGGGTGCAACGATGATTCGATCGATCTGGAAGACCCTGTTCTGCGCACTTGTGATCGCCTTGCTCTTCACAAAAAGTGCGAACGCTCATCTTGGTAACAAGGATGTTTACCAAACCATTGCGGTAGGGCGTTACAAGCTCTTCGTCACGGTCCGGATGCCACTGGTGATTCCAGGCGTAGCTACGGTAGAGGCGCGATCAAGTGGAGCATTAATTCACAGGATGACGATCACTCCGTTACCGCTTACAGGAGAGGCCTCGAAGCATCCACCGACACCTGACACGATGCAGTCTTCGACCAGCGATCAAGCTTTTTTTACCGGTTCCCTTTGGATCATGGCCTCAGGGTCGTGGCAGGTGCGCTTTGATATCGACGGTGCTGACGGCGCGGCTACGGCCAGCGTTCCGGTGCCGGCGGTCCCAATCGGGATCCAGCGCATGCAGCGGCCGATGGGCGTATTGCTAACCGTTCTGGGCTGCATTCTCGTTTTGGGCGTCATAGGAATTGCGATGGCGGCGGCGCGTGAAGCGCGGTTGGCTCCTGGATTGATACCTGGGCTGGCGCGTCGCCGACGTGCATTGGCCGCCGGTGCGTTAGCATTCATTGTTTGCGCGCTCGTGGTCTGGCTCGGCGCTAAATGGTGGAACGTGGAGGCTGCTGACTATGCGGCCGAGATGCATCGCAGTTCCGAGTTGCAAGTGAGGCTCGACAGGAATCATCTGGATCTTTGGATAACTCAGTTAGACACCCAGGCCAAAGACCGGTGGAAGGTCGTCAAGAATTCTGACCTCCTGGCGGATCATGGGCATCTGATGCATCTTTACGCGATGCGCTGGCCGGAGATGGATGCTGTGTTCCACCTGCACCCGGCGCCGAAGGGCGAAAGCAGCTTCAGTGATGCGCTTCCGGTGATGCCCCCGGGAACGTATCATCTCTATGCGGATGTGGTTTTTCGCAATGGCTTTCCGGAGACCGAGACTTCGACACTTATGGTTCCACCGGGAATGATTGGAGCGCCGCTCGGAAGCGAGGACGCCAGCGCGATGCCGCAATCAATCTTTGCTGGTAAACTCGGCCCAGAATATAGCCTTCCGGATGGATACAGGATGGTATGGGAAAAGCCGGCGACTCTAACCGCGAACACGCCCTACACGCTTGTCTTCCACCTTCTCGACCCGCAGGGCCGGCCGGCGGCTGACATGCGACCCTATCTGGGAATGGCAGGACATGCTGCGTTCGTCAAGACGGACGGCACGGCGTTCGCACATACGCATCCGGAGGGTTCCGCCGCAATGCCTGCGGTGGCATTGGCGAACCAGATGTCGGGCTCATCAATCAATGGAATGGCAATGAATGGAATGGCGATGAATGGAATGGTTGACGCGAATGCTATGACTATGGCTTCGGAGCCACTGTCGCCAACAGCGGCTTTTCCCTATGGCTTTCCTTCTCCCGGAAGTTACCGCATCTTTATCCAGATGAGACACGGGAGCACCACCGAGACCGGCGCCTTCGATGCAATCGTCAGGTAGATCGATGCTTCCGCGTGGACCGGGAAGGAATTTAAATAATGCCGGCTTTTGATTTTCAGAGCCCTTTCTTTACGCGGAACTCGCGAACTACTTCTGCGGGATCCCGATGCTGGCCGTCAACCTCCCGATTCATCATCCGCACATCTTCAGCTGTAATTCTTCCAGCAAGAGCGTCAAGCGCGTTTTGAATCTGGGGCCAGCGTTTCACCGCATCAACGCGCACCAGCGGAACCGCCTCGTAGGGCGGAAAATAATGCCTGTCATCCTGGAGCACCGTCAATTCGAGTGCCTGGATCTGACCGTCTGTCGAGTTGGCCGCGATCATATCGACTTGGCGATTGATGAGCGCGCGATAAAGTAACCCCAGTTCCATCGTGCGCGGGGAGTCCAAGAAACTGAGGCTGTATGCTTTTTTTATTCCTGGCAAGCCATCCGGGCGCTGCTCGAATTCGTAACCGACACCAAGCCGCCACTTCGGCGTGTACTTCGCGGCCTGGCTCAGGGTCGTGAGATGCAATCGTCGCGCATCGTCTCCGCGGATCACCATGGCAAAGGTGTTTTCGAAACCGAGCGGCTCGGCAACGGTGATGTTGTATCGCGAAGAATAGAGTTGCCGGACTGTGCGGAGAACGGATTCTCGATCGCGATCCATTGGTTGCTTTAGTATTGCAGTGAGCGCTGTTCCGGTGTATTCAACATACGCGTCGATGCGTCCCGCAACTAACGCCTGCTGACAGATGTAACTGCCTGCGAGATAAAAACGCCGCTCGACTTTGAGATTGGACTTGGCCTCGATTTCCTGTGCGAGAAGCTCGCCGAGGATCACTTGCTCGGTAAAATTCTTCGCGCCAATGACAGGGCGATCGGACCTCGGAGGAGAGCATGAGGTGAGCAGCGTGCTAACAACGAGCACAACAGTAACAGAGAGCGTGCGCATCATGAAACGGGAACCTTGAACCAGCGTTCGAGTTGGCTGAGTGTCGCATCAGCAGCAAGCGCAAGCAGGGCCGCAGGGATGGCTCCGGCAAGGACGAGACGATTATCAACTGAGGCCACACCGCGAAAGATCAGTTCGCCAAGGCCGCCTGCACCCACAGCCGCTGCAATCGTTGCTATGCCGATGGAGGTAACAGTCGCGGTGCGAAGGCCTGCAAGAATAAATGGCGCCGCCATGGGCAGCTCGACCATGAAAAAGCGCTGTGCATCTGTGAGGCCCAAAGCGCACGCAACTTCAATGATGGAGCGGTCGATGCCTCGGATACCTTCATAAGTATTACGCAGGATTGGCAGCAGCGCATAGGCGCAGAGTGACACAATCGCTATGCGTGCGGCACGTTCACCCAGCCAGGGCAGCGGTAAAAGAAAGCCGAACATCGCAAGCGATGGAATGGTCTGCAGAATGTTGGTTAGACCGATAACCGGCTTAGCCCATCCTGGCGAGCGTGCGAGCCACACGCCTGTCGGCACGGCGATTGCGGTGGCAAATAACATGGCTGCTCCTGTGAGCCAGAGGTGTTCCAGGGTCAGAGTCGCGATTTCACTAGCATGTTGCCGAAGAAAGTCAGCGCTCATACACCTCTGTTCGGGAGCCGGATCTCCGGCGCCGCTTTGTGCCAGCCGCGATGAAAGGCACGCACGTAGGCTTCAATCAGCGGCTCGCGCGTGGACATGAACTGATTCGGTTCGAGATAGGCAAGCAGTTTGCCTTCGCTCAAAAGTATGATGCGGTCCGCAAGATAAAGTGCCTCATCCAGATCGTGCGTCACCAGCAAAACTGTCTTCTTCAGACGGCATAGCAGGTCCCGAAGCATGTCTTGCATCTCGGCACGTGTCAAGGGGTCAAGCGCTCCGAACGGTTCGTCCATCAGAAGAAAATCCGGCTCGGCAGCTAATGCGCGGGCCAGCCCGACGCGCTGGCGCTGGCCTCCTGAAAGTTGGTGCGGAAAGCGCATCGCATAGTTCGCGGGATTGAGCCCGACCATTTCCAGCAGTTCGTGGCTGCGACGCACGCGATCCTGTCGGGAACTGCCCTCGGCTTCAAGCACGAGACCAACATTACGTTCTACCGTGAAGTGCGGAAAAAGGCCGGTTTCCTGAATTACGTAACCCATGTTTCGGCGCAGCTTGATGAGATCGAACTCGCTAACGCTTTTGCCATGCAGCAGCACGTCGCCACTCGTCGGCGTAATCATTCGATTGACCGTGCGGAGCAACGTGGTTTTTCCCGATCCACTTCGCCCAAGTATGGCGACTGTGGTACCTTCTTCGACCGGGAACGAAATCATGTCGAGCAACTGACGCCCTTGCGGAGTCGCAAAGCAGAGATCGTGAAATTCGATGGCAGTGGCCATGGGTCTATCCCAGTCTCACCCCCAGTGTAAATCGTGAGCTACAGCCAGCGGCCTCAGCCTGGGTGTCCTGCCTTCGCCTGGGTTCCTGCTTTCAGGGTTTTGAAGTCTTTTGTTATATCCCAGCTACTTTCGTGCGTGATCATCCGGTCCAGAGTGTCCGGCTGGCGTTCGTGGATGGGAAGGTCGAGCAGAAATTGTCTCAGCGACTCCCAAGGCCCAGTCACCGCCCAGAAGTGTTTTGGCATGGATGCGATTGTAGAAAGACTTTCGGTGGAGCGGGAAGGAAGCGCGGATCGCGCCAGTATAGTTCAACAGACAGGTATTGCCGCCGTAAGCGTTTTAATTTGTGTTGTTGGTGCCGAAGGAGGGACTCGAACCCCCGAGATCTCAGCTGCGCCTTTCCGTGTCAAGTAAGCGTGCGGTCTGTCCCCGTTGACCGTAGGCCAGTACGTGCATTTGGGTAAGTACTGATTCTCGAAGTGCCCGCGAAAAACAAGTGGCTAGCTCATGTATCGGTCGTTTGCTCAAAGGCGATATTCCCGGCGCTGCAAACCGGGGAGCAACACGTTTGCTTTACGTGATGCTTTCACTTGCCTGTAATGCTTCGCCGACTGTGGCGAAGGCACGCAGCCAAGTTGCGAGATAAATACCATACGGGGGGCCTGGGCTGCATGTTGGCGCATCGTGGTTCAGGTATCCTGAGTACCTGCCAGGAGAGGCCGACAGGTACTGATCGGCGAGGCCTGGGCCACATGGATATCGTGGAACTTACGCCTGGTGTGCGCCTTATCCCGATCTCGGGATAATGCGGGTTATGTTGCCGATGCGGTTATGTTGCGTACGCCTCCAGAAGCGGTTTCTGAGCTGTGCATGCTCGAAGATTGAGGCAACATAAATGGGCCGCGAAGACTGGTGGTACCTCCAAGATTGTCTGTAGGAGGTACCACCATGTTCGAACATCTCTTCAAGAGCGAACGCGCATTGGCACGTCATCGGGATGCGCCACTGGCGGAAGAGCGCGCTCGTTACATCCAGCATTGCATTGAGAGAGGATCGACGCCTCTCACGATTGAGCTCAAGTGTAAAGAGCTTCTTTGGGCCGCTCGCCTGATTCAGGACGAGCACAGACTCGCATTCAACAAGGAGTGCCTGCATGCATTGGCAGTGCGACGCTCAGTTGGTCAGCGGGGTGACCCGGTTCTGATTCAGGAGCGGTTCGAGAACATTGTGCGGCCATGGCTCCGATATCTGGGCTGGTGGGAGCATCCTGTCGCCCCCGACCCATGCCGCGATAAGCGGGAGGCGTACTGCATATGGATGAGATCGGATCGTGGGCTCCGCGATTCCACCATCTCGTATTTGGATCGATGCGCCCGAAGATTTCTTGTCTGGTGCAGGAGCACAGGTCGTCGCTTGCGCGACCTTGTGTATCTGACTTCGATTTTTACATTTCACATCTGGCTGGGGATGGTTGTTCTCGTCGTTCGATCAGCAACGTCGTTAAAGCCCTGAGATCGTTTGTGCGCTTTGCAGGGGACCGGGATTGGTGTCGTAAGCATCTTGCGGAGGGCATTCAAGGGCCACGTGTGTATTCGGATGAATCGCTGCCCATGGGACCGCCTTGGCCGGATGTCGAACGCTTGATCAGAAGTGCCGACACGGACCGACCACGCGATATACGCGGACGCGCCATCGTTATGCTTCTTGCCATTTATGGTCTCCGCGCCGGAGAGGTCAGGCAACTTCAGTTGGAGGATGTCGACTGGGAGCAAGACCTTCTGCATGTGAGACGAGTGAAGCGCCGCAAGGTCCAGACCTATCCATTGGTTTCTTCCGTTGGCGCGGCGATCGCCAGATATTTGCGGGAGATTCGTCCGGCATCCAAGCGTAGAGAGCTGTTTCTTGGCCTCAACTCGCCGCATGGACCAGTCAGCCAAGGCGCCATACATCACATTGTTGCAACGGGATTGAAGCGAGTTGGAGCGCGAACAACCCGATTTGGATCGCACTCGCTGCGACATGCATGCGCCGGGAGGCTCGTCTCGGAAGGGTTGTCGCTCAAGGAGATTGGGGATCACCTCGGCCACCGTGGCGTTTCTACAACACGCGTCTACGCGAAGGTGGACCTTGCAGCTCTTCGGCAAATCGCTGCGTTCGATCTGGGAGGACTGCGATGAAGCTGCTGGAACTCGTTAACACCTATGTGGCTTTCAAGCGTTCTCTGGGGATGCGATTCGCAACTCAACCTCGCGTGTTCAAAAGATTCTGCAGAGTCCTCGGAGATATAGATGCTCGTGATGTCACACCGCAGGCCGTGAGAGCATTTCTCGATGGCGACAGGGCCCTCACGAACACTTGGTTTCTGAACTACAGGCTAATTCATGGGCTGTTTTCGTTTGCTATCAGTCGTCGCTTTGTCAGGCGCTCGCCTCTGCCAGATTTAACTCCGTCTCCTTTGCCAGCCTTCAGGCCGCACATCTACTCCACGAGCGAACTTTCAGCACTATTGAGCGCTACCCGTGTCTTGAAGTCCTGCCGTAATCCCCTGCAGCCGTTCACCTTTAAGGTGCTTCTTCTCACTCTTTACAGCACTGGGATGCGGGTCGGCGAAGCGTTGCGATTGTCTTTGCGGGATGCAGACCTCCATGGTCGTGTCTTTACGGTCAGAGACACCAAGTTCTTCAAGTCCCGCTTGGTTCCTCTCGGCCCACGGCTGACTGCCGAACTCATTGCCTTTCGAAAGCGGCGCTGCACCCTTCCGACTCCACACTTCGAAGATTCAGCGTTCTTTGCATCCAGTACCGGTGAAAAGTTACCGTACCAGCACGTCATCACCTTGTTCCAGCGTGTACGCAGCGCTGCAGGCCTCCGACGCGATGAAGGATCCAGCTATCCGCCCCGGCTGCACGATCTTCGTCACACTGCCGCCGTTCATAGGATCATCGCATGGTATCGGGACGGTGCCGACGTACAGCATCTGCTGCCGCAGCTGGCCACCTACCTCGGGCATAAGGATTTGCGCGGCACTCAGCATTACTTGAGCATGACGCCAGAGCTGTTGGAACTGGCCGCTCTTCGCTTTGAGAAGTATGCAGATATGGAGCGACACCATGCATAATCGATTGCTGCTCGGTCCATGGATCCGCCGCTTCCTGCTCGAACATCTCATCGCCGAACAAAACTTGTCCCACAACACTCAGACGAGCTACCGCGATACTTTGGTGCTCCTCCTCCAGTTCATTCACTCTCATTACAAGAAGCCGCTGGAGCGGCTCCTGATCGAAGATGTGTCGCCCGAAGTTGTGCGCATGTTTCTCGCCAACCTCGAATCCGTCCGCTCCTGTAGCGTTGCGACCCGCAATCAGCGACTCGCTGCAATTCACTCGCTGGCGAAGTTCATTGGCCTCCATAGCCCCGAGCACCTTGCCTGGGGTACTGAACTTCGCGCCATACCGTTTAAGAAAACGGCTGAACCGACGGTCGGGTACTTGGAAAAATCAGAAATGGACGCCGTCCTGCAGTTCTTTAACCGCAAGACGCTCCTCGGGTACAGGAACCATGCACTTCTCCTGTTTCTCTACAACACCGGAGCGCGTGCAGACGAGACTGCCCATGTGCGTGTAGCTGACCTTGCTCTTGGAAGATCCCCGTCGGTGAGGATCCACGGTAAAGGGGACAAGATTCGCATATGCCCTCTGTGGCCGCACACAGCCGACATCCTAAAGCATCTGGTCACCAAGTGCGCTGACGATGATCATGTTTTTCGAAATGCTCGGGGGACTCCCCTGACACGATTCGGAATCTATCGCCTGGTTCAAAAAGCAGGAGTAAGCGTGTCATCCAGCGACCGTTCTCTCAGGTCAAGGGGGATCAGCCCGCACACTGTTCGCCACACAACGGCAGTACACCTTCTTCGTGCCGGCGTGGACATCAACACGATTCGCGCTTGGCTCGGACACGTCTCCATCGACACGACCAACATCTACGCCGAAGTCGACCTGGAGATGAAGGCGAAGGCACTCGCCCACTGCGAGATCGAAGCAGAAAAGCGCTCGAGGCCGTGGCGCAGTGACACCACGCTGATGGCTTTCTTAAAGGCACTTTGAAACCCGGGAGACAATTATGTGTTCTATCCGCAGCCCAACCCGCATGCCCACTTGGCCAGACTCCCACTCCGCAACATAACTGAGTCGGTAACATAACCGGAATACGCATCGGCTTGCAGCCCGCCCTTGAAGTCCTTCAGATGGCGTCGCGGATGCTCTCCCTTGCGATCTTCCGAATATGCGAACCAAACGGCACGCGGAGTGGCTTCTCCCGCTGGCCGATCATCGCGCACATAGGTCCACAAGCGCCCAGTCTTGGTCTTTCCGTTGCCGGGAGCGAGCACTGGAACCGGTGTGTCGTCGGCGTGGATCTTCGATCCTGACAGCACATGATCGCGGATCGTATTAACCAGCGGAGCAAGCAACTGGCTGGCAGCCCCCCCAAGCCGGCCAGTGTCGAGCGATCCAGATCGATGCCTTCGCGGGCGCAGATCTCCGACTGGCGATAAAGTGGCTGGTGGTCACCGTACTTCGAAAGCAACAGATGAAGCGTCTACATTCGTGCCGCTTGTACCTCACCCAAGAATGCACAGACTCCGATCGCAGGGACACGTTTTGTGCGAGTGACACATCCTTTTCATCCACTCAGAGGGCAGCAGCTACCGTGCGTTGGTGAGCGGTATAACCGTTATGGGATGACCTTGTTGCTGAAGGCGGACGATGGGGCAGTTTACGCGGTTCGGCCGCAATGGACGGATGTTATGGCCCCCGATCCCGAGATCCAACTACACCGAATCGGGAGCGCAAACGGCTCCTTGCTTACATAATCGAGGACGCTACGTTGATCAAACTGCCGGCAGACGGCATTACCAAGATCCACGTTCGCTTCAAGGGTGGAAAGACAGAAACGCTGACCACTCTGAACCCCAAATCCTCTGCGCAGCAGATCAAAACACCGCCTATGATCGTCCAACTCGTCGACAAGCTTCTCGACGATCACATCTATACCGAGATCGCCAACATCCTCAACGAGCAGGGGCTTCATCCCGGCGGATCAGCTAGGCCAGGGCGCGGCCAGACTGGCTTCACCGCGTTGCGCGTCGCCTATCTCGTCCATACATACGCGCTGCGCTCTCGCTTCGACCGGCTTCGCGACCGCGGTATGTTGACGGCAGCAGAGGCGGCGACTCGCCTCGGCGTGCACGAAGCAACGGTTGTACACTGGGCGGGACATGGCTTGATCACCAGACACGCCCACAATGCACACGCATACCTCTACGAGTTGCCAAATTCACGCTTACCGGCAAAACATAATAGCCGATGGGACCGGCTCTCAGATCGGGCAGCGGCCTTCAAGGCAGGGAAAGAACAAAACCTTCCGATGCAATCGAAAGAGGTGTAGTGTGAAGCCAGTTACTTCGCGAAGAGACAAAGTCCGTCGCCGTCGAACCACAAACATTTAACGATGTCACCACGCCGTCCACGGAAAATGAAGACGTGACCGGAGAAGGGCTGCTCATGCAACACGGTCTGCACTTGCGCACTGAGCCCATCGAAGCCGCGGCGCATGTCGGTGACACCGGCTGCGATCCATATCCTCGTTCCGGCAGGAAGCTGGATCACTTGCGCAGGCTCTCAAGAATCGAACGCAGCGGTGCCGGATCGGCGCCGTTTTCCACACTGACCATCGCCCGGCCGGGAAACTCGATGTGAATCGCGCCGCCTGGCGTCGTCTGTTCCTTCGCGACTACCTCGACCATCACGTTGGCCGTCTCACACGGAACAGATGACGAAACAGGAAAAAGCGTCGACGATGCAGCAATGGGCTCGACCAGTTCGTCCTCTTCAACTCACAGCGCCACTTGAACACCTGGTTCGCGTTCACACCGTGGGCCCGCGCCACCAGAGCCACACTCGCACCCAGTTCCAACGTCAACTCGGCTATCCGTCGATTCTCAGCTACCGATCGCCATCTCCGGGCGCGACGCGCCTCTCCCCCACCCTCTGACTGAACCATGACTGAATAGTCGGTTGCATCCCCGGCGCTATGCCAGAGGGGAACTTCAAACGCTTACTGATGCGAGACACGGCCGCGCTGCCAAGACGATTGCTCATTTCCAGTACTCCCCTCTAATGAAGAGTTCCATCTCGTCGATCCTTCGCTTGGCCACACCAAGATCAGTAACTGCCAGCTCTACTCAATTCCAATCTTGATTGCATCACATGGACTGTCTTACAAACTCGACGAGCGCTTTGGCATCATGGCGCAACGCTTCAAGAAGACACTGGGGATCGTCTCCGCATTTGTTCCTCTTTTGAATTTCTTCTTGCTGTAACTTGCGAAGCGCTGCAAGCTGCTCTTTATCCGTACCGGCTGAGACACTGTTGCTTTTGATGGTGTTTTCCAGGCCGGCTTTCGTTTCCTTATATGTATTTGCTATAGCGCGATCGTAAGACGAGAGCTCAATTGATTTACAAATGGCAACTTCTGGAGAGGTGTGCGCCTTGGCGCAGTCGAAGGATGGTGTCGCCTTGGCGTTTGGATCTGCACGATTCAAAAACACGACTATATTAGGGGTCCCGTAGATGTCCATCAATCGCCCGTCAGGGAGTGGAACTATGTCATCGCCACCATAACTGAAAGTTTTATGTGTGACGGGATCGTACCCAGCGCAGGTGAAGGAATATTCAGAGATTACTTGATCGTTGTCAATTGGAATTGGCGGCGAAAAATTGTCAAACAACCGTTTAGCATCATCACCGCTCATCATC
>CAYTJN010000119.1:0-13230 GCA_964438125.1 uncultured Occallatibacter sp. | reverse complement strand
CATATTGAAACAGGTCAAGCTGCTTGCGCGCGATCAGCAGCTTTTCCCCAAAACTAAGTTCAGACATCAGTACAGCTCCTTGCCAGTGAACGGTGGTCAGTGTTCAGCATCATCCGTATCTCACCGCTCATGTCAGTTTCGGGGAATGCTGGTTTGCCTGCAGCCGGATTTTGCGGAAGCTTCTGCTTATCGCAAAGAACAGTAATGTCGTCAGTCCGTATAGGACAAGCAGATTACCCATCACATGCAGCACAGACAAAAAGAAATCGAGCCAAGGTGGACCGGCATCGCTCAGTAGACTGGGAAAACCCAACACTCCCAACAGGTGAAATGCGAGGACATAGCCGACCGCCAACGCAAAAGGCAGAAGGCACAGCGCAAGTATTCTTTTCGACCTCCGCACCCCCTCCCAGAGCAAAGTGCAGACCGCAAGTCCTGTAATAGCGATGATTGCAGGTTTTCCTAAGCCAGCGATGCTGGAACGCGATACAAGCATAAATGCGGCCAAACCAGCTCCTTGAATCAACAAGCCAAGGATGCCGAATAAAAAGAGCCTCATTGTCCTTAGCCCTCCTTTCACTTAACCCGGAACAGCTAACAGTGAAGAGCTCACAGTGGACAGCGCGTCAGAGAACTGATCACTGCCCACTGTTCACTGTCCACTAGCTTTTCACCGCCTCCGCAAACACCGCCTGCGCCGCCGCCACGCCCTGTCCGTAGGTCACGGGAAGACCAAGTGTGTCTTTCGCGATGTGCTCCATCGCACCCATGAACGCCACCGTGTCCAGATAGTCGAAGAAGCCCAGATGCGCGACGCGGAAGATCTTGCCCTGCATCGAGCCCTGTCCGTTGGCCGTCACCAGGCTGAAGCGCGCCTTTAGAGCCTTCACCACCGCGCCCGAATCCATGCCTTCGGGAACCGCAACCGCAGTGGCAGCGGCAGAAGGCGATACTGGAGCAAACAGCGTGAAGCCCAGTGCCACAAGGCCCGCGCGTGTTGCCTTGGCGTTCACCTGCGCATTGTCGATCAGCGCGATGCGACCCTTTTCTAAGTCGCCACCAGCCTGTCCGGCGATGTAATCGAGAGCCGCGCCCAATCCGGCAACCAGCGCGACGGCGGGAGTGTACGCAGTCTCGCCCTTGACCTGGTTTTTGCGTTCCTTGCGCAGATCAAAGTAGTAGCGAGGATTCTTCGAGCCCCCCATCGCCTTCCATGCCTTCTCACTGACACTCAGGTAGGCCAGCCCCGGCGGAATCATGACCGCCTTTTGCGAGCCGCCGATCACGATGTCCACGCCCCAGCCGTCCACGTCGATCGTCTGCGTTCCCAGGCCCGTGATGCCGTCCACGATCAGCAGCGTGCCAGTACCCTTGACGAGTTTTGCCACCGCTTCCACGTCGTGCGTGACAGCCGTCGAGGTCTCCGAAGCCTGCATGTAGACGGCCTTGTGTTCGGGTTTCAGTGCAGCCTTCACCTCCGCCATGTCGAAGGTCTGCCCGTACGGCTTTTCGACCACATCGACCGCGCAGCCGAAGGCCTTGGTCAGATCCACCCAGCGCTCGCCAAATTTGCCCGCCGTCAACACCAGCACCCGGTCGCCCGGAGAGGTAATATTCGAGACCGAAGCCTCCATCGCGCCCGTGCCTGAACAAGACAGCAGCAGCACATCGTTCTGCGTACCGACGAAAACCTTCAGTTGCCCAATCACCTTCTGAAACAGGGCGCGAAACTCCGGCGTGCGATGATGGATGTCGGCCGCGGCCATGGCAAATTGCGCTGCGGGAAGAAGCGGGGTCGGTCCTGGTGTAAACAAGCGCGTCTTGCGAATCATGTATCTCTCCTCGTTTTCTGCCGGGACAAATAAGCCGATTTAAGCCTTCGGGCTGATTCAAGTTCCCTGCGGTGAAAGGTCAATCACAGAATACATAACTTTATGGTTTATGTGTTTTTATTTTCTGTGGAAATCTCTCGGACTCCCAGAATCTTTACAATTTCCTGGGTACTACAGTTGTAGATCCGAGGTCCCGAGCGGAAGCAGGCCACCTTAACGCCCAGAAAAGCAGCCCATCTACCCGGCCTTAGCTTCGGAGGGGGGAGTCGGCCCGTTTAGCGCCTTGAAAAAACAGCCATTCACCGGGCCTTTAGATTGGGAGGGAGCAGGGCGCTTTAGCGCCCTGAAAAGCAGTCCATTGACTGGGCCTTCAGGCCCGGATCTTCGCCAATTCCCTGACGGTTTACAACTGTACGATGAGGGCAATTGCAACAGTCGCGAAAGATGCAGCCAGAGACGATGCCGCATGAACGATAATTAAATCAGTATTCAAGAGGGAAATTCCAGTGAGTGAACCAGGCGCAATCGAATCCCAGGTCAACCAGCAAATCATCCACGCCATGAAGGCGCACGACGCCGTCCGCACCACCACGCTGCGCCTCATCAAGAACGCCCTCAAAAACAAGGCCATTGAAAAGCGTGAGATGCTCACCCCGGCCGAGGAACAGCAAGCCCTGGGCTCCATGATCAAGCAGCGCCGCGACTCGATCGAGCAGTTCACCAACGGTGGCCGGCCCGAGCTGGCAGCAAAGGAAGCCGCCGAGATCACCGTCATCGAGGAGTTCCTGCCCAAGGCACTCGATGATTCCACGCTTCAGGCGCTTATCTCCGAGGCAGTGCAGGAAGTGGCGACCGCCGCCGGCAAGCCTCCCACACCAAAGGAAATGGGCCAGGTCATGAAGGCCGTTCAGGCCAAACTGCAAGCGGCCAGCCTCCGCGCCGAAGGCCGGGTTGTCAGCGAAATGGTCAAGAAGGCGTTAGCCGGGTAAGAGGCAGCAGCAGAGGGGCTTGATCTTAGCTCTGCCTGATCAACTCGAAAAATCGATCCAGTTCCGCGCGTGTTGCCCCGTCGGCGCCATTGTAAGGATCGCGGGGATCACGCACCACAAACTCAAGGCCGACGCCGTCATTTCCCCACCGCAACGATCTCGCGTGCAAGGCTATGGATAGATCGCTCTTCGGCCCGCCGCTGCCCGCCTTCTTCAGGGTCATTTGAATTAGCGTACCTGGGTACCAGCGCTCTTCGGTCATTACGTACAATCCCGTCGAGCTGATATCCCGAATGACATGCGGCAGCGGATTGCCGCCGGTCCAGAAGTAGGCGGTAAGCCCAGACAGCGCCTCCCGCGTATTCTTCCTCGGCTCCACGGGGTCGGGAGAGATCAGCCGCTGCAGCCAGCTCTTCTTTTTAGGAGGCTCGCTTTTCGGCGCTTCAGACTTGGCGGGCGCTTCCGCCGGCTTGGGAGCGGCGGGTGGCTCTGGCGGCCGCACTTCTTCCCGCTGCGGAGCAGGGGTGGCAACCACAGCGGGTGCAGCCTGCGTCGCGCGAGCTTCATGTGCGGCATGAGCGGCTGCGCCCGACCCGAAGAGCAGAGCCAATTCCTGCTCCACATCTTCGACCTGGCCAAAGGCTACGAGATCTCCCGATTGGGTGTGCGACGCAAAGATCGAGTGGATCGGTAGCGCCAAAACGCTCGCCGCCGGAGCGCTCGAAGGCGATACGCGAAAGGTGGGAAAAAACTCGACGGTCTCGATGACCCGGCAATCTTTATCAAGATAGATCAGATCGAGAGGAACAGGTGCCCCTGTCTCGGGAATCCCTTTGAAAGGGATCATCCAAAGTCCAGCGCCGGATTTGGGAGTAAGCGTCGGCAGCCGATCTGCGAGACTCGCAAAGGCAAAATCGCCACAAGCGATCTCAACGCCCAGAATGTAGCCCCTGGTCTTGTTGTATGCGCAACGATTCCTCAGTTCCACGAAGTTCCCCGCAATCGGCGAGTTGTCGTCGAACGGGTGATAAACTCCGGGGTCGCGCGTTCGTTCCACTGGGGCCTCTCCGTCCAGGAAGAGAAACACCTCTATCGTGGCTTACAGTTCCTCCCTCTATCGGCAAGAATCTACCACACCTTTATTATATTGTCTAGAGAGACTTCTGTCCTTTTTTGTGAAAAAACAAACGATTCTCGGTACCGAAACGGTCCTTTCCTCAAAAGGGACCGGTTCTACATCTGGAAATCGCAGACCCTTAAGGAGCAGGGCACAGAATAGTAACGCTGGTCTCCAGACCGGCTGTTGTGCGGGCGTCCTCGCTCGCACCTGCTCAGCAAGCACAACTACCGTCGCAGAACACGAGAGAAGCAGGGCGCTTCAGCGGACAGTCATGGTCCAATGTGATTTAGAAAACCTCTGAAGGACCATCCGGGGGCGGAAGGTGCTTCAGCAGTCCCAGTTCCCCAGCCAGCCGCTCCAGCCTGGCGCAAGTGGCAGCCGTCGGCGGCACCAAAGGCAGGCGAACCTGGTCCGTGCACCGGCCCATCAAAGCAAGAATCGTCTTCACCGGCGCGGGATTCGACTCCCAGAAATTTGCCTCGAAGAGCCGGCCCCAGCGGCGTTCGAGCTCGCGCGCTTCGATCCAGTTGTTGTTCATCGCTGCGTGAATCATGCGGCTGACCTCGGCTGGCGCCTCATTGGCAGCAACGCTGATCAAGCCGTGCGCGCCGACGCCGATCGAGGCCAGGGCGAGGTTGTCGTCGCCCGAAAAAATCTTGAAGCTGCGCGGTAGCGAGTGGACCAGTTGCGCGATCTGCGGCAGCTTGCCGCTGGCTTCTTTAATGGCCTCAATGTTAGGCGCGGCCTCGGCCAGCCGAACCACCGTCTCAGGGTCCAAACTCACAGCCGTCCGTCCCGGCACGTTATAAAGCGCCACGGGCAGTGGAGCGACAGCCCGGGCAAGAGCCAGAAAGTGTTGAAACTGGCCCTCCTGTGTGGGCTTGTTGTAGTAAGGATTGGCCGACAGCACCACATCCACGCCCCGTATCTGTTTCAGACGGCCGGCGGTACGCACCAGCGTCCGGGTCGAGTTGTGCGTGCATCCCGCCCATACGGGAACGCGGCCTGCGGCAGCCTCGGCCACAATGCACACTGTCATCAGCCACTCATCTTCGTCCAGCGTGGCCGCCTCGCCCGTCGATCCACAGGCCACCACAAAGTCGATTCCCGATTCGATCTGCCAATCGACCAGCGCCCTCAGCGTCTGTTCATCGACTGATCCATCTGCTCTGAAAGGCGTTACGATTGCTGTACCGCACCCTGTCGTTTCCATGATAAGAAAAGTGTATAACGCGCGGGGCAGTGGCCAGAAACGTTGAGTGAATCCCGCCTGTAACAAGCTGCGGAAAAACTCGCGCGCAGCGGTGGAAAGCGTCAGGGCACGACTTGAAGTCGTGCCGCAAGGGCCACATAATCGAAGCGGGCTTTAGCCCCTGGCGCACTTGCTTACGACTCCACTCCAGCGCGTAGCCCACAACCCATCCCTCACAACTGATCGAAGATCTCCCGGAAATCGTAAGGTCCCGAGCGATGCGCAACCCACTCCGCTCCTCGCACCGCGCCCTCGGCCAGGCAGCGGCGGTCCTTGATCTCATGGCGAATTTCGAGCCTGTCACTGTCGCTGACCGCGGTAACAATATGTTCGCCCTTGGCATCGCCTACGCGGTGGGAGGCGACAAAGACTTCATCGCTCGAACCCTTATTTGAGCGAACGGCCTCGATAATCTCCCGCAGTGTGATGGCCGTGCCGGACGGTGCATCGAGCTTCGAAACATGATGCGTCTCGTCAATGGTGAATTTGTAGCCATCGAGCTGGGCCACAGAGGCGGCAAGCCGGAAAAGCTTTTGCACCCCAATCGAAAAATTGGTGCCATAGAGCAGCGCTCCGCCATTCTCCCGCGCCAACGACTTCATCTCATCCAGCCGCTCATACCAGCCTGTTGTTCCGACAACAATACTTCCGCCGAGAGCCAGAACGGCGCGCATATTTTCAACGGCCGCTTCCGGTGTTGTGAAGTCAATCACCGCGTCAACTCCGCCTAAACTCTCGACCGTGAGAGCTGAAGCGTGCAGGTTTTCTGCTATGTCGAATGCGCGCACCGAGTGGCCACGCTCGCGCGCAACGTCGGCGGCCACGCTTCCTGTTTTTCCCTTGCCTAGAACTAGAAAATGCATTTGCGACCTCACGAATAATCAGACGGGACAATCCTATTTTATCTGGAAAAAGACGCGGCCTTCTGCGGGCAATTCAGGAACCGCGTCTTGCTGCGGGCCGCGGCGTTATCCTGAAGTAGACGAATGCTCAACGCGAAAGCTCGACATCAATCACCCGCACGAGTCACAAAACCGCGCCCCCATCGCCGCAAACGCGGTTGGCCGCGAGTTGTGCTATGGTCCTCGGCAACGCTGCTGGCCGTGTTGCTGCTGGCGGCCTGTGCCGGAATGGTGTGGTTGCGATCGGTGGCCATTGCCGCGCTGCCCACGTTGGATGGGGATGTTCGTCTGACTGGACTTTCGGCCCCTGTTACCGTGCGGCGCGATGACCACGGCGTCCCGCACATCGAGGCGGCGACTGAGGACGATCTCTTCGTAGCGCAGGGCTATGTGACCGCGCAGGACCGCCTGTGGCAGATGGACTCCTTCAGGCGCAACGCGAATGGGGAACTGGCTGAGATCCTCGGCTTCACGTTGGTGAAGCATGATCGCGCGCAACGAGTGTTGCAGTTTCGCAATACGGCGCGTCGGGTCTATGCGAATCTCTCTGCCGAAGACCGCGCTCGCTTCGAGGCCTATGCGCGCGGAGTCAATCTCTACATCGCGCAGCACGGCGACTCGTTACCGCCCGAGTTCAAGCTGCTCCACTATCGTCCGCAATCATGGACCGGCGAAGATTCGGTGGTCATCGGCCTCATGATGGTCGACATGCTGGACAGCCATTGGTACGCAAAGCTGGGCCGCGACTATGTGTCCACCCGGCTGCACGATGAGAAGTTGGAAAGTCAGTTGTATCCAGTTGGCTCGTGGCGCGATCATCCTCCGACCGGCATCCGGCTTGACCTCAGCCAACCCCACGCCGAGCCTGCCCCGCCCAACAATGATGATGAGGATGACGATGACGACGACCGCAGCCAGGCCAGCGTCGCAGACCCTGCCGATCGGAGCCCGCAAAAAAGCGGCGCTTTGAACTCTGCGGAAAAACTCGATGCGAACCCTCCAAAAGCGTCAGGGCACAACTTTAATCGTGCCGCTCATGCCGCAGTATCAGCGAGGGCTTTAGCCCCTGACGCAAATCAATCTGACCAGGATGAAGATCTTCGAGCGTTGCGCGCCATCTTCGCTCTGTCCTCCTGCAACGACTGCGCCGCCGGCTCCAACAACTGGGTGATCGCCGGCAGGCACACCGCCAGTGGAAAGCCGCTGCTCTCGAACGATATGCACCTCCCGCTGACCGAGCCAAACATCTGGTACATGGCCGACCTCAAAGCAAATGGCACGCCCGGTTTCCACGCCGCGGGAGTTACTCTTCCCGGCCTGCCGTTCATAGTCGCGGGACACAACGAGCACGTCGCCTGGGGCTTCACCGCGCTCTACGCCGACGTGCAGGATCTCTACATCGAAAAGCTCGACGGCAAGGGCAACTATCAGGATCAGGACGGCAACTGGAAGCCCCTCCAGGTCGATCGTGAAGTCATCAAAGTGCGCGCCGGAAAAGACGTCACGGTGGATGTGCAACTCACTTCGCACGGCCCTTTGCTCAATCCGGTGCTGAAAAAAGAGAAGCGGCCCCTGGCCCTGAAGTGGACGCTCTACGATCCAACGCTGAACGGCCTCCCGCTCTATCAGATGAATGTTGCATCCAACTGGACCGAGTTCTCCGCGGCGCTCGAAACCTGGTGCTGGCCAACGCAAAATGTGGTCTACTCCGACGATCAGGGACACATCGCATATCACGCGATCGGCAAAGTGCCGTACCGCTTCAATGGCCACGGGCTCTTCAGCAAGCCGTTGCCCCACGACCCGTTGGATCGGCGATTCGAGTGGGGAAAAGCCGTGTCGATTGCCGCTCCGATTCGCGGAACGATGGAAACGAAAACGCAGATTTACATTCCCTTCGACCAGATGCCGCAAGCCTTTGATCCGCCTTCGGGTTTTCTTGCCACCGCCAATGCGAACGTTTCTTCCAACGTCTTTCCGCACACGCTCTTTCAGCAGTCGGGCTTTCTCGGCGCCGCCGGTGCATACACCACATCCGACGAATCGCTTGCGCTCCTCTCGCTGGAGTGGGTTGATCCCTACCGCATCGAACGCATTTATAAAATGCTGGACGGCCGCGACCAGATCACTCCCGCCGATCTCCTTGCGCTCCAAAACGACGTCTACAGCGAAGTGGATCAGGAACTGGGCCATCGCTTCGCCTACGCCATCGATCACACCCCGCAAGCCGACGCCCAGCTAAAAAATGCCGCCGACCTGATGCGCAGTTGGGACGGCAAACTTACCACCGATTCCGCTGCGGCCTCCATCGTGACTCAAGCGCGTTATGCCTTCTGGCCGCTCATCCTCAAGCCCCGGCTAGGCGAAGATGACGCGTCCTATACTTGGGCCGAATCCAACTTTGCGGAAGAAGAGATCATCATGCACGGCAACTCAGACTGGCTGCCGGCGAGTTACAAAAACTGGGACGCATTGCTGACCGATGCCGTCCGACAAGGCATGAAAACCGGCAAAGCTTCTTCCGAAACAGCGCGCTGGAATTATGGAAGCTGGCATGTGGTCGACATCGAGCACCCGCTGGCAAAATTCCTTCCGCTCGTGGGTCGTATCGCCGGCACCGGCGCCCAGCCGTTGAGCGGCGACACGACGACGGTAAAGCAAGTCGGCCGCGCCTTCGGCCCCTCGCAGCGCTTCACTATGGACTGGAGCAACATCGATGGCTCGACTGAAAACATCGTGCTCGGCGAGAGCGGCAACCCCTACTCGCCCTACTTCCGCGATCAGTGGAACGATTATTACAGCGGCACAACATTCGCGTTCCCCTTCACCCCGCCAGCCATAGCCGCCGCCACGCGCCACACCCTGCGCCTGCTGCCATGAGTCGAAATTGCTTGATGAAGTAACTCGAAAGACCACTGCTTTTAATGCGACTCGGCTATGATGAATTAGCAATGAAGAGAAACTTGTTTCGCTCAGCAATTCTTTGTGGGTTACTGCTTGCCGTCACAATGCAGGTAAAGGGACAGTTAACTCTCCAGTGTGAAGCTCCTAGTACGGCGCAGAAGCCGCTTGGATATGTTTTGATTGAGTCCGGCAGTTCCGCTGAAACCGCCCAAATGAGCCACGCGCCTCATGGCGCAAAGCGCGCGCGAAAACATATGCTTCTGGTCCATTGGAATGGCGGATCGCATACCTTTGAAGACAAAGCGCCATACATGGATGGGACTCTCGATGGCGTTTTATGGACCTATTGCGGTTATAGCGCAGCAGTTGGGTACCATTTGATTTCAAAGAATGATGACTCAGAACTTACCGGTGTGCTGATCGATGAGCGGACAGGGGCAATTCTTCCGGGCGGATATTCGGTCGCGTTTTCGCCAGATCGTCAAAGTTATATTGCGTTCGAACAACAGGAAGGCGAAGGGTCGGCGACGATCAAGCTCTATTCTTACCGCGGGAGTTTGCTTTGGAAAGGCAACAACGGACTCGTGTCGCGAGACGGGCAATCGGTCACCCTAGACTTCGATAATGTTCACTGGAACAGCTCCGGAATACTGATTGCAGAGTATCGAGACTCTCATAACCACCCTTTTGCCGTAGCTTTGAAGCAAAGCAAGGACACTCGCTGGCGGTGGGCCTCGGTCAATTCAAAATGATCTTGTTTTGCCTCTGACGGATTAGCAATGCAGTAGCAGACAAAATGGAAACTCAAGCGAACGCAGTTCGTTCTTACTGGCACCACTCCGCCGCGACATCTGTCATTCTGTTGGCCGCTGCACTCGCCATGACGCCGCAACTACTCCACGGCAACTCTTGCGGCCACGACTTCGACTTCCATCTCGTCTCCTGGTTCGATTGCCTGAACAGTTGGCGGCACGGCATTCTCTACCCGCATTGGACCCCGAGCGCAAACCTCGGCGCCGGTGAGCCGCGCTTCGTTTTTTACTCTCCGCTGACCTGGATGCTGGGCGCGGCGCTGGGCTTCGCACTGCCCTGGCCGTTCGTGCCTATCGCGCTCACTTTTTTGCTGCTCGCTGCAACGGGCCTTGCCACCCGCGCACTCGCGCGTCAAGCGCTCAACGAAGGCGCAGCGACCCTGGCCGGTTGCGCGGCAATCTTTTCCGGCTATGCGCTCTTCACGGCCTATGAACGTACCGCCTTCGCTGAGCTTGCCGGCGGCTGCTGGATTCCGCTTGTGTTTCTGTTTGCGCTTCATCATAGCGATGCCTCTGCGGATGAATCGATCTGGAAACGTGCGCTCGACGGCTCTGCGGCTCCCCTGGCCGTGGTCGTCGCGGGCTCATGGCTCTCAAATCCGACAGTCGGTGTAATGGCCTCCTATCTACTCGCAGCTCTTGCGCTGACTTCAGCCGTGCTCTCCCGTTCATGGGCGCCTTTGCTGCGCGCAACAGCCGCCGCTGTGTTGGGGTTGGGCCTCATTGCTATCTATCTCGTCCCCGCGGCCTATGAACAGCGGTGGGTCGATATTCATCAAGTCACGAACGACCCCGGTCAGACGCTGGAAAACAACTGGCTCTTCGCCATTCATGCCGACCCGTCGTTGGCTCTTCACGACCAGGTCCTGCGCACGGCCTCGATCGTCGCGATCTCTATGATCGCCGTCGCACTCGGCGGACTGCTGGTCTGCTGGCAGCGCGATCGTCTGCCGGGAAGGCGGCTTTGGTGGATTCCACTTGCGCTAACACCCATCGGCGTTCTCTTTCTCCTTGTCCCTATCTCGCATTCGCTCTGGAATCTCCTCCCCGATCTGAGGTTCCTGCAGTTTCCCTGGCGCTGGCTGGTCGTTCTAGAGGCGCCGATGGCCGTTTTCTTAGCATCGGCAATCTGGCCGCATTCATCGGCCAGGCACTGGCGGCGCGTTGCGGTTGCGGCTGCCTGCATCGCAGTTTTCCTCGGCATGACCGCGTTCGCAGCCCAGGTCTTCTCTCAACCTTGCGACGTCGAAGACAGCGTGCCCGGCATGTTGGCCACTTATCGATCGGGCCACGGCTTTCCCGGTCAAGATGAGTACGAGCCCATCGGCGCGGATAACTCGCTGATCCCCACCAACCTTCCCGACGCTTGCCTGGTGAGCGATCCCACCACTGCGCTCGGCGTCGTACCCAAAGGCGTCAACGACGACGACGCCATCCCCGATTGGAATGCCGCGCAAGGCAGTTGCGACCGCACGCTGAACTGGCAACCGGGTTCGCCGGAACATAAGCGACTCAGCGGCGTCGTCAGCCACGCCGGCTATCTGGTTCTTCGTCTGCGCAGTTATCCGGCTTGGAAAGTAGCCGTCAACGGGGTGCCGATCTCGAACCTCCCCCGGCGCAACGACGGCCTGATAGCTGTGCCCGTGCCGCAAGGCAGCGCCAATCTAACTGCGGACTGGAGCACCACGCCCGATGTCATCGCCGGACGCTGGTTGAGCGCGTTGGCCCTGCTGCTGCTCATCGGGCTATGGCTTTTCGAGCGAATGCCGGGTCGAGCGAACGCCGGGTCGGCCCCGCTCCCTGAGTAAAGAGCCTCAGTTATGATGAGAGTAGTGAACGTTGACGTGAAATCCCTCATCCAAGAAGGCGCGGCGCTGACCGACCAGGCGCTCGAAGAGTTGTTGCCCCGCGCGGCGACCATTCCAGCGTCGATTCATGGGGCCATGCGCCACTCGACCTTTGCCGGCGGCAAGCGCCTCAGGCCTGTCCTCGCGCAGCAGGCCGCGGTCACCATTGCCGGAGCTTTGCCTCCGGGAATTGCCCGGCTCGGCGCGGCTCTTGAAATGTTGCACACTTACTCGCTGATCCACGACGATCTGCCCGCACTCGATAACGACGATCTGCGCCGCGGCAAGCCCACCTGTCATGTCGCATTCGGCGAAGCCATCGCCATTCTGGCCGGCGATGCCTTGCAGACCCGCGCCTTTGAAGTGCTGGCAGGCCTTGACTCGCCGCCCGCTGCCACCGTGCAGATCATCAATCTCATCGCCAACGCCGTCGGCACCAACGAAGGCATGATCGGCGGTCAAGTTCTCGATCTCGAGAGCGAACATCTCAAGCCGACACCCGAGCTGGTGTTGGCCATTCATCGAGCAAAAACCGGAGCACTGATCCGCGTTAGCGTGGTGGCTGGCGGCGTCTATGCCGGCGCTGCTTCACAAGATGTAACTCGGTTGACGCTCTTCGGCGCCAAGGCGGGGTTGGCATTTCAAATCGTGGATGATGTGCTTGATTTGACAGTCGATTCAGCCCACCTGGGCAAGACTGCCGGCAAGGATAAGGCCACTGAAAAAGCCACGTGGCCCGCCGTCTATGGCATCGAGCAAAGTCAACGCGACGCAGCCCACCTGATCGAGGAGGCCTTCGCGGCTCTTGATCCCTACGGCAGCCGCGCCGATGGACTGAAGGCCGTCGCCCGCTATCTCGTCGACCGCAAGAACTGAGCTCTCAAGCTATCGAACTAACATCCGCCGCAGCGCCTCGCGCTTGACGGCCACATCGTTGACCGTATCCTGCACCTGGCCGATAATCCCCTGCACCTGGTCGATATAAACCGGCAGCGCATTCCACCAGGAACGCAGTGCATCCTGCTGGTCGAGCGCGATTAATGCCGTTCCGGTCGCGGCGGCCAACAAGCCCGCGCGGCGATTGCCTGAGATCAGCAGCATTCCGGCTATTGCGAGTGTTGTACCGGCCGTGAACCCAACCCAGTTTACGCTTTCAGACTCATCTGCAGCCGGTCTGCGCTCGGAGTCGAACGCCGGTTCGGAAAGGGGGATAATCACCATCTTTTCTCCTTCTGCCCCGGACCGCGGTCTGGGGAACGGTACCTCAAGTAGGATGCTCTAATCCCCGCGGGGGAATAACTAAAAAATGCAAGCGGAAGACCAAAGTTCAGGGCTTCCGGCGATCCGGATTTCAGTCCAGATCGAAGTCGCGCAGCGGCTTGCCTTCAGGGGCATCCTTGGCCTTGCGCAGTGCCTCGGCAAACTTCTTCTCAAACAAGTCTTCTTTGTTCTTCTCGGCCTCGACCGATTGGCGGAAGAGCGACTCCTTGCGCTCATCGCCCTCACGCATGGCCTGTGCCGCCGTCTCCAGATCCTCGAACATGCGCTTGCGCGGAGCCGGGGTATGGCTCA
>CAYTJN010000118.1:0-13546 GCA_964438125.1 uncultured Occallatibacter sp. | reverse complement strand
CTAATGGCCCGCTTTTACTCCGCCACAGTGGACTGGTTTTACTCCGCCCTTGACATCTGCGGTTGCAGTGAAACGCTGAATAACGGAATAACGTGAGGATCATAAGTTGAGGGCACGAGATACTGCCGGGATTCGTTTGTCCGTCTTGGATACTCTCTGGCCGGGCGAAATGCCGGCGCTCGTGAGGGAACTCGATGAATTGGGCTACTACCGCTATTGGAATAGTGAACATCACTGCACCGGACAGAGTGCCAGTCCCGCAGTTATGGCGGCGATCGCCGCTTCGCAAACCAGACGATTACGTGTTGGCTCAGCCGGTGTGTTGTTGCGGTATCAGAGTCCGTTGCAGGTTGCGGAGGAGTTTTCAGTTCTTGAACTGTTCTATCGTGGCCGGATTGACTTGGGCGTCGCTCGGAACAAGGCCGATCCAGATGTCGCAAATGCTCTTTTGGACGGGCGACAACAAGGAGATGAATTTGCGGCATATGCTTCCAGGGTCAGCCTGCTAGTGAATTACATTACGCAACGGATCGAGCAAAGCGAGAAGCCTGGATATCGTATCGACCTGGGAATGCGCACCATGCCGGAAGTGTGGATTTGCGGAACAAGCGAAGAAAGCGCTGTATTGGCGGGCAAGTTAGGGGTGTGCTTCTCATTCCATCACTATTTGTCCGGCACGGAAGGTGACGGCTCGATCAAGGCGTTCGGCCCGAAGGTAGTTAGGAGATATTGCGAAGCGTTTACTCCGAGTTACTTCCTTTTGCGACCTCAGTGCAACGTGGCGGCTTACGGACTATGTGCGAACACGAAGGACGAGGCGACCCTGAAATGGAGCGAGTTTCCGGGTGCGCTGCAATCTCTGCCGAATTTCGTTGGATCACCTGGGGAGTGTCGGGCTCAATTGGTTCAACTCTCCGGCGAGTACGGCGTTTCAGAGATTGTTATCCAGTGTGTCGCCGGTCGCTTCGCGGATCGCCTCGAGTCATACCGACTACTGGCGGATGCGCTCGCCTTGACCGCCAGTGAAGCGCAGACCTGCTGAAGGCGTTCGTTGTAAATCTTGAACATGACACCGAGAGTGCTCGGTCACCTCTCGGCCCCCATGCCCGACGCAACGGCAATCAGCGAACGATAATTCTTGTCCGCGGAAGCGTGTAAGGTCCTGCTGCGGGTGCGGGGCAATCGATCCCCATCACCCACAACGGCCCGTTTCCCGGATGAATCGGCGGAGTGGAGAATACCGAAGTAAAGCTTACACATCAGTGTCATGGGATGCCCTCCGTTGGTAGGTTCCATTTACGGATGGCGGCTTTGCGCGTCTGGTGCAAGGGAATCAGCACACGTTGATCGGGCGCCGAAGGCTTAGTCAGCAAGCAGAATATCGTCAGGCCTTAGAACGAATATGCAAGTCCGGCAAGAGGAACCACCGTGCTTCGCAGCCCCGCACTATTCAACTTGAATGTCGCGTTCCCCGTGAGAATCAAATGGCCAACTGGCCGGAGCTTAACACCCAGCGCGAAGTTGTTTAACGTATATCCGCCCACTTCCGGTTCAACCGACAACGCACTGCCGAGAATCGGAACCGACACTATAGAGGGCCGACCCAGGCGTGGCGCGTGATAATAATGCTGGCCTAACAGGTCCCCGATCAACGTCAATCGATTCTTGACCACATCCGCGTTGGCTCCAGCAGTATAAAAGAAGTCTGTGGGCAATTGTTGCTTCGCACCCTGAGTATTAGCGTTCAGAATAGTGTCGCCGTTCCACTGATAGCCGATATTGCCGTGAAAGGACACCGGTTCCTTAACCGAAACCGCGAAATACGGCTTTACTCCAACCGCGCCCGAACCCAGAAAGTTCAACTCATCCCCCGATGGGATTCGGAGATCGATGCCGGGGGCCATTCTTATTTTTCCTTTATCGAATGCTTTCCACTTGGCCCCCAGAACAGGATCCGCAAACCCTAGCGACGAACCCGGTACATATTCGTGGAAATTGGCTGACGTCGCACCTTGAGTCGAATACTCAGTTCCATTCACAGCCACAGACATCGCGATTCTTTCAAAGGGTATTGCCACCGATACGTCTATGTTCTTTGTCAGACCGAATACGGCGAGTCCGGTATACTGATTCGCTTTGATGTCGAAGCGATTGTTGGTTACCGTGTAAACAGAAACACCTGTGATGCCGCCTGTGCATGCAGCAGTCGAACAGGTTAGGACAATGGGCAGGTTTTTCAAATCCGTGCCGTCAATGCTTCCGAAGTTGAAACGCTGATAAGCGAAACTCACCAGGAGCCGGTGGGGTCCAATCGTCTCAGCCCGTTCTGAGAATATGGCGCCTAATGTTTCGTTCGCCGGCACAAGCTGACCGTGTTCGACCGCCAAAACCAATCCCGCTGGTTTAGCTGTAGGTAGCTGACTCAGTTCGGTGCCGAATGGGGTATAAAAGGCGCCAAACGGCTGAGCTGGCGTGCGGAATGCGTCTGGAAGCAGGCAATATAGATCGGTAGTGTGGGTCGTGGTGCACAACTGAGCACGACAGAGCACCGCGTGGCTTATCCCAAACACCAAGAGTACTGAGAAAATGCGCTTAAGCATCGTTCCTTCCTACGGTCACTCAGTTTACAACTCAGAGTTCACTAACGGGTCAATTAGACATTGGAGAAACAGTCAATGGAACGACCAGGCTGGTCTGCTGGAATCCCGTCGGGGCCTGTGTGTCGGTAGCAACTACGAGCACTTCATACTTGCCCGCCGGGGTCACTGTGTGCCCACCAGAAACGACTGGAGGCGTGAAGTGGCCACCGCACGAAGTGAATCCGATAAACCCTAACGCAACAATAGCTGATATGAACCAGCGTACGCCTTTCTTCCGGTAGGAACGCGGGAACAGCAAACCTGCTCCTAGGAGAGCTAAGCCGGAAATCGGCAAGAGGCCGGCGCCGTACGTCAGATGCTCGCCTCCGTGCGCGTTGATCGCTGTCGTCGTTCCAGCGGATGTACCCACTGTTACGGTAAAAGGTTGCGAACTAGCCGAAGATTGCAGGGTAACAGGAGATACATCGCAGCTTAGGTTGTAATTGGTAATCGGAACAAAAACTCCCCCATTGAGGCTTACGTTCGTGCAACTCAATGTAACTGTAGAGTTGAGAGGCCACGACGGATTAGGCGGGAGCTCAAGATTGATCGTTTCGGATTGCCCGGCAAAGACCGCCCCGACAACCACAATAGCCGAGATACTCTCAATCGATTCAGTGGGAGGCCCCGATTGCGACACCTGAACCCAATAACTGCTGTCTGCGGTCAGGACCGGCGTTGTAAAGGAGCTGCTTGTGGCTCCAACGATTGGATTGGTCATGTCACCGCTGAGTCCTGCGAACCACTGATAGGTCAAGGTACCGGTGCCTGTGGCAGTAATACTCAACGTGGCCGTCTGACCTGAAGGAACCGATTGACTCGCGGGTTGCACCGAGATTGCCAGCGGGATAGGTACCACGGTGATCGCGGCAGTGTTGCTATTGGTTGTTTCAAACGAAAGGTCGGCGACCGACACCTGCACCCAGTAATTTGCACTGGCTGTCGCGACAAAAGTGTACGTGCTGCCCGTGGCTCCAACGATGGGATTGGTCGTGATCCCGGTGAGCCCTGTGAACCACTGATAGGTCAGGGTACCGACGCCGGTTGCGGTGACGCTCAATGTGACCGTCTGACCAGCTGTAATCGATTGGCTCGCGGGTTGCACCGTGATCGCCGGAGGGGGACCGGTGACGCTGAAGGAGGAGGTGTTCGATGTCCCTCCGCCTGGACCGGGATTGATCACCGTAACCGCAGCTGCGGCTTCTGCCGACAAGTCCGAGGCCGGAACGACCGCAGTGAGCTGAATTGGACTCACGTAGGTAGTGGCAAGAGCGTTCCCATTCCAGTTCACAATCGAGCTCGGAACGAATTGGGAGCCATTGACTGTGAGAGTCAGACCGGCGGTTCCGGCAGGAGCCGCTTTTGGCACTAGCGGCTGGCCAATCACCGGGACCGGCAGGTTGTGCATGATTGCCAAATTGAGTGTCGAGATGCTTAATGTATTTAGTTCGGCTTCAGTGGTCGTGGAATATATTAGAACAGCCCCTCCGCAAATTTCCCCGCTCGGCGAGGAAGCCGCGTACAGGGATGAACCGTCGGGAGTGATTGCAAACGATGCTGAAGGGCATCCCAAGCCAGTTGCAGTCGAGGCGCTTTGAGTGCTCAAGAAATAGGTCTCATCTACCGTAGACGCAAAAACCTGACTTCCGTCGGGAGTTTCAAACTCAGATTGGAAATCGCTAGCGTCCAGCGCGGCTGAACTTTGAATGCTGCCATCTAGAAGACTAATGCCATCAAGTGATGCTTGAACCTGCTCGCCGGAGGATATAGTCATCCCTACATATGCGAGGTTGGCGTCGTTGGATGGAACAACCGATATCCCGACCAGAATGGCTGTCGACGTTCCACTCGGATACCCTGCAATCGGGATGATGTTCGTCACTTGGTTAGTACCAACAGGGAACGTATCGATACAAGGTTGCGTACCTTCACCATTGCTACAGGTATCCGCAACATAGACATTTCCATTTGCAATCGATATACCGCCTACCCCCTGAAATGCAGTCAGCCCACCAACCGAAGCACTCGAAATCTGTGTAGCTATCATGGTTGCCGCTGTGGTATCGATTACCTCTAGATAGGGATAACCGGTGGACGGCACATATATATATCTTCCATCCGGCGTGATCGCGGGGGTCAAAAACTCCGGTAAATTCGGATACTCCAAGATGGTTACCGGGGTGAGAACCGTGCCCGTAGTCGTGTCGATCGGGGAGATTGTTGTCGAATTGCTGGCGCTTGAGGATGTCACTGCCCACAGATAGGAGTTGTCCGGACTTACTGCAAGAGTTCCTGCACCGGGAACTGCAATTTGCGTGGGAAGGGCAGTTTGCGTCGCGATATCAATCACCGTAATACCGGTCGACGTTGCAGCATAGGCGCACGGGTAGCTCGCCGAGGTCGAAGGGCAAGCCTGTGCTCTCGCGGCTATCGCGCCGCCGAACGTCACGATGAGCAAAGCACTTATGCTGGCTGCAAGGCGAGCGGTGCGGGGAAAGATGTATTCGCGCCAATTCGTGATTGCGCATACGTCCGTTTGCATGGGGACTCCTACCAAAACATGATTGGCTACTGCGGAGAGAACGGACCCGTGACAGGGAACTGGCACAAATTGTGGCAAATGTCGCCTTGGAATGTCAAGCTGAATTCTCGCGTCTTCTGCAACCGGCCATTTATCTGCTCCGGAACGCGAAGATATTCAGTTGCTGCGAAGAGGCAAAGGTTACAATCTTGTGACGACATTCCAAACCAGCAATTGATTTAAATCCACAGCCAGTGATCGATTTTAACGTAGCGTGCCGCTCTGAAGCACGGATGCGCGGATTTTCGCTTGTTGTGCCTCATCGTTTCTACCCGAAAGCTCATAGAGTGTCGACAATTCCAACCATAGGTCGGCCCGCTGCGGCGACAATCGGGTTGCTTCCTCTTGATAAGTAATGGCCCTTGGTATCTCCCCCAATGAATAGAACCCGAGTGACCGCCCATGGGCAACACTGAATGAGAATGAATTGTCGGCTGCCAGCGCTAAGTCAGCGGGGGGAGCCGTTCGCTCGGATTGGTCGAAGGCGCGCAAGGCCTCGCCCGGCTCCTTATCTTCAAGCAAGGTGTACGCCAGGGCAAGGTAGATGAGGTGTGGGTCGGGGGAGTCATGCGCAGCGCGAGTAAAAGCATCAATTGCAGCCGTTCTGTTTCCTCGGAGCCGATACATCTGCGCGAGTGCGGCCCATGTCCCCTCGCTGGGCTCAAGTTTGACCGCCGTCAGGTATTCTTCCTCAGCCTGAGACTGCTTTCCCGACGCGGCAAATGCTCGCGCGCGAATGTAATGGACGTTAGCACTTTCGGGGAAAATGGCCAAGGCATTGCCAGTTGCTGCGATGGCCTCGTTGGTCCTTCCCAGCACCAGCAGAGTCGCAGCGGCATTCGCCCACTGGTTGAACCTCTTAGCGCGGTTCTCCGATAAATCTTCGGCCGGCAGGGGGGCAGCTGAGCAGTTCACTCGCGACCGCCGGATCAAGTCCTCAGCATCTGGGCCGCGCCGAACGAACACCGCGGAGACTTCATCCAGATAGACCGGAACCCAAATGTCACTATCGCAGAACTTCTTGAGCTCAGGAAAAAGTTGTAATCCATCGTACCGAGCGAGTGACACAATCATGGAATGGATCCCGCGAAGGTCGCTCTCGTGTTGCCATTCAAGCGAGTCTGGTGGTAGCCGAAGCAACTCATCCTGACGTCGAAAGAGTTCGGGGCCAAATGGAATGACGCGCCCGTCGATATAGTCTAAATATTCAGGTCCGAGACGCCAAGTGAGATAGCCACCCATGTTGTAGCTATTGAATAATTGTGCTGGAATCCTCTCCCGTTCTATAAACCGTGTTGCGCCTTCAGGAAACCACCATGAGAGGCCCACGCCAAAGGAGGCCGTTCCAGTGGTCCGTAGATAGTCGCGATTTGAAATCAGATCCGCCGACCTCAGGATCGCAAGGACCCCAAACGCCGAGAATAGGCCAAGGGTCAAGAGCATATGCCAGCGCCGGCCCAGTTGTGAACTCTCGAATGCGGAGGACAACAAACTTCCGGCCACGACCACAATGGCGCAAGCAAACAGGGCTTGAAATCTAACGTGTCGAACAGCGAAATACGAAACGCCAGCCAGGAAGGCCGCGACCCCAAACTGGCGGCGCCACACTGCAAGCAAGAGCGCCAGGAACGCGATCGCAAGTAGAATAATAAATGCGCCTTCTGTATCGCGAAGATTGATGGCTCGGACCGCTGATTCCCAGGTTATCGGCATGGCCGCCCATTCAGTGATCCAGCGGTCAAGAAGCGCCATAGCGTCATTCTGGCGAAGCAGGGCGCGATAAATTCCCCAGCCCCAGGGATTCACCAGCGTGGCAAGCAAAGTCAACGCCAACCAGAAAGCCGGTTGCGCCATTCTATGAAGCGGCTTATCTCGACGAGAATCGGGACCTTGTGCTTCCAATCCCTCTGCGATTGAGTAAGTCGCCACCGCGGCGAGTCCAGCGATAAAGCCCAAGTGGAGATTTACCCAGAAAACCATCAGTATCGGCAAAACCCACATGGGAGCGGTGCCATACTGACGTTGGCGCCAAAGAATGGCGACAAAAACAGCAAAGAAACACAGAGTGAATATGTCAGCCCGGGGTGTGGTCCTCGCGGCGATCAATGGCACAGCCAGAATGACCAGTGCAGCCGCGATCAGAGATCCTCGCCAAAGCAAAACAACGGCGACCGTGAAGCAAGTGAACGCTCCCATCCAAGACAGCAGTGCATATCCGCCAAGTTTGAAGGTTAAGTAAAATATGATTTCTGAAAGGATCGGATAAACCCAAGGTTGGCCATGCGCAGTGTAGGAAAAGACATCGGTCGATGGAATCTGATGCTGCAGGACGATCCATCGTCCGGTGGCTAATTGCCAACCAAGGTCATAATCTGTCAAAGTTCGCAACCCGGCCAACAAGGCGTAGGCTACCGCTATCAAAGTTAGGTAAACACGGAAAGCCGCAGTCGACACAGCACTGCTGCGAATGCGGTGCGCCGACGCAGCCTTTATCAGTGGGCGCCACCATGAGAGTGTCCTCACTATACCAGTTCCGAAGCCTTCCTTACGATCCATCTTCTTTCCCAGACAATGGTCAATCTAAATCTGAGCGCAATTGTGTGCGGTTTAGCGAACGTCGTCAATCATCCAGGATTCGCCTTGTTTCTTAAGAATGAAAGCTCCCTTGGCGGACTGTAACGGTTGCTTCTTGCCCTTTAGTGAATAGGTGAAGGTCTCTTGACAGTTAACAGTTGCAGAACCACCCTGAACTTTGATCGATTCCTCGGGACAGCTTAGGCTAAGGCGGATCGCATTGAAATAGTCGAATGCCCCCTTCATGTTCTTCTCTTCCGTCTTCGACATCCTGGGCCACACGCGCCTCATATCGTCCAAACTTTCACTCTCGTATGCCTGTCGGTACTGGTTCAGTGCTGACTGAATAGCTGCCTGATCGGGGCTAATCGAAGGAGCAGACGGCGCCTGCACGTCCACGTGCAGCGATTGCGCAACCGTTCCCCCAGGCCCTTTGGCAGTCAGCGTATAAGTTGTGGACTGTTGGGGCGCAACCTGCATCGAGCCGGAGGGGTTGACGGAGCCCCCATCAATCCGGATATCCGTTGCATTTTGCGTAAGCCAGTTGAGCTGCGCTGCCTGGCCTTTCTGGATCGTCTGCTGGGATACGTTAAAGCCAATCGTAGGAGCTGGGACAACGGGAACCGGTGTCGGATTGACTGCCGTAGTTCCTGCGGGATTAGTCCTCGAAACGGGGGAACCGGGCTTTGCACCGTGTTGAGGGCCGACTATGGTCGCGGGACCAGCTGCATTCCTGGCTGGCACGCCATCTCCGGTTTCGCTGCCAGAACCCGCAATTTTGCCGGGTTCAGTTGACTGGTTATAAGTCGGATTCGAACTCGAAGGCAGCGAATTGTTCCCGGCATTCTCATTCAATTTATCGGACTTGAATCCACTCTCGTCCTTCGTCATATTCAGAGTGACGATCTTGGTTTCGAATCTGGACACACCAAAAGTTTCTCGGAGATCATGGTAGCCAGCCAACTGAGCCACGACAGTGTGTTGTCCCGGAGCCAGCTTTTCCCGGCATGGCGCCGCACACTGCTTATCATCCACTAAGATGTTCGCTCCACTCGGCGCGTCGATCTGTACCTTAGCGGAAATCAGATGCATCAATACGAGCGCGATGACAATCACAGAAGCAACAGAGACAAGTACAACGGGAACGAGTCTGGATTTCCGGACCGTTGCCGTCTGTTGCCGCGCTTGTGAACCTACATCTCCCTGCTCCGCCTGATTTAGACTCGCTGCTTCATCCGCATAGTCGCCGTCGAATTGTTCATCGGCTTCGATCGAAGAAGCCAATTGGGCCAATTCCGCTTTTTTGGTCTCAATCACTTTCTCTAACTGACGATTTGCCTCCTCGATGGGAGAATCTCCCAGCCACCCCTTCACCAATTCCCGGCTGCGCACAAGAATCGAATCGAGTTCCGCAACTCTGCGAGCATTCGCTGCACTTGACGTCAAAGAAGCAAGAGTCTTCTGAACGCGATCATGGTCCTTGCGACGGCCCTCCAAGCGCCGGTCCAATTTATGGAGGAGATCGGCTATCTCTTCGAAGTTCGAAACTTGAGCGGGTACCTGGTGTGCCTTTTGGCTGCTTGCCTCGATAGCGTCAAGTGTCGTTGCCGTCGAAATGCTTTCGGTGAAGCTCTGGATCTCAGCAGAGGAGATTTCCAACTGGCGAAGCAGATCCCCTGCCGCTCCGTCAATCCTATTGACTTCAGCGGCAACATCGGTATCGTCTGAACGGTCGGAAACTAACATCTGCGCATGGCTGAGTTGCAGAGTTATTCCTCCCGCGCTGCGTGATGTCAATATTGCGTTGCCGATCTGTGCCAGTTCTTGCAGCAGCTTCTGCTTCTGTTGGCGCGCCTCTTCGGTGCAGGCCGCGGCCTGCTCCATAAGACCCCGGATAAATTGATCCTCAATCCAAAATGCCGAAATCTCCCGTACCTTCTCTTCCATCTCGGCCAGGCTGAGTAGATCCTGGATGCCTTGCATGGAGTGGACGAGCCCTGAGAGTTGTGTCACGGCAGCTTCGCGACGAAGATTGAATTCCTCGGCGAAGGTGCGGATCTTCTTGTACCTTTCCCGGATTTCTTCCTCTTTCCCATGCTTTTCCAGAACGGATCGTGCACGATCGAGTAACGGCTGAACGCTTGCACTGCTCGGCGCCTCTTCGAGGGATCTAAGTAAAGTCTCAAGCTCTTCGCAGCTTTGTTTCCATTCCGCGTAACGGGCTTCGAATTCGGAGGTCGCGGCCTCCAGTTGTGCAGTCTCTTCCGCGTTCAAGGGGTTATCCTTGGCCATTGCCGCGATCCGGTCGGCCAGCGTTCGCAACTGCGAGATGGAATGCCTTCCAGCCAGACCACGCTCAATCGACCGAATCAGAACGAGTAAGTGGTCGCGAGCGGTCGTTATCGAACCGGTTGCAAGCTGTTCATCGAGCAGAATCCGGCTTTGACTTTCTTGTTCTTCCTGCTCCTGCCGCTTCTGCTCGCATTCAACCCGAGTCATGGCCAAGAGCGTTTCCAAGTTCGCGTCGCCGGGGAATGATTTGACTGCATCTTCCAGGAAGCTCAGAGCTTCCTCTTGTTTGCCAGAATCTGCGAGCCGGCGAGCGCCAGCACATAACTCGTCAACAGCGCTGCGCCGTACCGATAGGTCGAATTGGCGCTTGGCCAATTGCTGCAACTTAACCAGAGAAGGCTCGTTCGGGAACCGCTGGAGAGCAGTCTCACAGGCTTGCAGGGCCGATGCATAACTATCCTGCCCCAGCAACTGTCCTATTTCATTTGTAGCTTCTTGCAGCTCGTTTTTAGTTTTCTCCTGTTCATACCCCCTGGACGCCCAGGTGATCATTTCGCGGATATTGGAGTCGGACGGATCGATTGCCTGCGCTTCTTTGAGCGCCTTCAGCGCCGCGATGAAGTTGCGACCGGATATCTCGCGTCGCGCCTCTTCGACAAAGTCTTGCAGCTTGGCCCTCCGTGTCCTTTCTGCAAGTTCCTTCTGGATGAGAGTATCGAGAGCCAGCGCTTCAGTGTGGTCCGTTTGGATCTGGAGTACTTGGCTAATCGCGCGTTTTGCGTCGTTCAGGTCTCCTGCATAAAAAGCTGCCTGTCCCCGGCGGAGCGCTTCAACGATCTCTCGCTCGCGAATCATCTCATCTTTGATCGATTGGAATAGTCCATTGAGATCTGTATTGTCCGGATCGAGGCGGCGTGCCTGGTCGACGCACTCAAGGGCCTCCTCGAATTGGCGACCTGCTTGTGCAACCTGGGCCTGCATTCGCAATTGCTCAACCTGCGCAGACCGTTGCTGGCGTTGCATCTCCTCGCGAACGATCTGGAACAATTCATTGGCGCGGGGATTCCGGCGATCGAGTTTGAGGACCTCCTGAAGTTGCTGCCGAGCTGAATCCCATTCCTTGCGTTCGACCGCGAACTGAGCCTGCGAGAGAAACTCATCGAGCATCCCCCGCTTCATCTTCTCTTGAAGACGAGATAGGTCGTAGCCGAACTCCTCGGCGGTTTGGTATCTGTCTTCGACCTGCTTGGCCATCGCCTTGGCGAGGATCGCATCCAGCGCCTCCGGAACATCCGGCAAAAGCTGTCGAACCGAGGGGACAGGTTCATTCAATATCTTGAAAAATGTTCCGGCTGTGTCGTCTCCCTTGAAAGGGTACTCCCCGGTTAGAAACTGATAGAGCGTCACACCGGCGGAGTAGATATCCGAACGCCCATCGACCGGAGCACTACCGATCTGCTCCGGTGACATGTAGTAAATACTGCCGATAATCTGGCCGGTGCGAGTCAGCATGTCACTCTGGCCTACGCGGGCGATGCCAAAGTCGACGATCTTCGCTACTCCATCCTTCAAGACAAGAACGTTGGCCGGTTTGATATCGCGATGAATGACGTTGCGTTCATGGGCGTACTGCAGGCCTTCGCACACCTGACACAAGAGGCCTATCTTCTCGACCATATGTAGAGGCTTGCGAGAGGCAATCATCTCCGCCATGCTCGATCCCTCGAGGTATTCCATAACCATGTAAGGAAAGCCTTGGAAATCGTCCAGGGTGAAGACTGTCACAATATTCTTGTGCTGAAGATTGGCGGTTGAGCGCACTTCCCGATGAAAGCGCGCAAGCAAATCTTTATCTTCGGCATAGGCACCGTGCAACATCTTGATGGCAACGATCCTATCCATGCTCGAGTCCATCGCCCGGTAGACAATTCCCATTCCACCTTGGCCAATGACATCGAGTAACTGGTAGCGGCCGATCTGGCGAAGTGTGGGCGCAGGCGCGCGTCTTGCGGCATCTTCGCCTCGCTTTGGCCCTGCGGTCACTGGGATTCGCGGATCGGAAATAGAGTCCACGGCAGGCGGCGGGACGTCGGTGATCGAATCAAGGAGTGTCAACAGTTCGGCAACGTCTTTGGGCCTCTGTTCGCGATCCTTGGCCAGCAGATGCAGCACGAGCGCATCCAGTCCCCGCCAATTCGCCAAGTCCGGGCGTAGGGTGCTCGGGGTGCGGGGGATGGCTTTCATATGCTGCTGAGCCCAGCCGGGGTAGTTTACGGCTTCGAAAACCTTTTGGCCGGTGAGAATCTCAAAGAACACTCCACCCAGTGCATAGAAGTCGGTCCGGCCATCAAGTTCCGAGGCGCGGGTACCACGCCATTGCTCAGGGGCCGCATAGAATGGCGTGAGGAGAAGCGATCCGGTCTGGGTATGCTGGCTTATCTCGCGCGTAGCGACGATGCCGAAATCGGCGATTTTGGGCACCCATTGGTCCCCATCGCGCGCCATCAGTATGTTTTCCGGCTTAATATCCCGGTGCACCATCCCCTTGGCGTGGGCCGCTCCCAGCCCCTCTGCAATTCCGCGCGTGATCGCAAGCGCGAGGGACACATCGAAAGGCTGCGGTGCGTTGCGGTAAAAATTTCGCAGGTCAGGCCCATCGACGAATTCCATGGGAAAGAAGAGCGTTCCATCCTCGGCGGGTTCAAGATTTCCCGCATCGACAACGTTTTTATGGCGCACTTGACGCAATGTCCGCACTTCGCGCAGAAAGCGCTCGGTAAAGGCCTCATCCTGGCTCAACTCACTGGAAAGGAATTTCAAGGCCTGCGGTTCGTTCATCAGTGTATGCTGGGCCAGATATACGGCGCCCATGCCGCCTTGCCCCAGCTTGCGGACGATCCGGTAGGTATTGCGGATCAGCATCCCCGGCCGCAGTTCGCGAATTTCGCTTAGCGTGACACCATGGGTCGGACATATCGTTTGACTATCGGGATAGCCATTGTCGCACTGGGGACAGAGTTTCATGCGTTCGCCTTACGGGGCTGCAGATAATGCCAGGGCACCATGATTGTGTCCGCTGAACACTGCCTGCGCAAGCTAATGATACGCCGACGACGACGAATGCGGAATGGACTCCCCAGCGCCCTTGGCGCCGCTGACACCTGCGAAGACACATCCTCGGACCAGCACTCGGCTCAGCCGTTTTATGCTCCGAAATCACCCATTGGAACTGTCCGTGTTCCTGTCGCTAATCGGATCCCCATCTATTCGACACCGCCTGTTCCAAGGAGATATACATGATTCGGCGAGTCTGCCTCTTCGTGTTTTCGATCGTGGCTTCTCGCACGATGAGATGCGAGTTAGCAGCAATTAAACTTTGCGATCGTTCTTGAACAGGAGCCATTCGGTTTTGTCTTAATCCAACATCAGTTAGTTCATGGAACGTCGATTGTTGTGACGC
>CAYTJN010000117.1:0-13581 GCA_964438125.1 uncultured Occallatibacter sp. | reverse complement strand
AGGGACGCTCGATTTCTTTTTTGAAATGCCCGCTGATCTTTCAGCCATGAAAGAGTTGATCGGGAGGCTTCGAATCTACTGGAAATGCCTAATCTGCCGATGAAGACCGTAGAATGCACTGCGCGGTGGCGCACGAAAAGCGGTGACTATGGCGACTACATCTCTCATCACCCCGTTGCATCTTTCGGGAAACACGACAGACCAACAGAATTCCCAGCTCCAGGAGTTCCTCGGGGCAGCGGTCCAAACAGCTTATCTCGCGGCCATTGAGCAACTTGACAGGCACAGCGCGCAGATCGTTCTGGACCTGAGCAAGAAGCTCAAGTCCGAAGTCGCCAACTCGGTCGTCGAGATCATCCAGCGGCACACGGCGAGCGACAAGTATCTGGACGAGGAAGTGGGCTCGAATCGCTGTTATCCGCCCACCTACCGTGTGCGGCCGATCGAGGCTCAGGTCACGGAGCTGAGGAAGTTGTTTCCAGCGCTTGGCAGTTGCCAGGAAAAACTCGCGCGCAAGCCGCTGCTCGAGGGCGCTGAAGCGTGGTTCGCCATCCCCCGCTGGCAAGTGCTGGCTCCAACCTACAACGAGGCTGTGGAGATTGTTCTCGAAGCTCTGGGCAAGAGACGCAAACTTCAGAACCGCCTCATCGGCAAGCTGGGGCCGACTTATTTGCGCCAATCGGAGCGCGCCAAGCTCGCGGCAACGATCCTGGCCGATCAGCAGCAGGGGAACGATATTCTGGTTGTGGCGGCCCAGGCCGGGATGCGGCATCGCGGCTGTTCGGCGCGGCGCGCGCGGGTGAGAATGGCCGGCAACGAATTCGGCGCAGGGGTTTTTGCCGTGGTCTGCATGCTGCTTACTCATCCTGAGCGCCTGTCCAGCGATGAAACGCTGATGATCGACTGCGGCGGCGACGAGTACTCGATGCGCGGCGACTACAGCTTCGATCGTGTGCCCCTGTTTGACTACGATATTGCGGGCATCGAGTTCAGCATCTTTTATGATGACCGGTCTCGGAATCTCTGGGGCTCACCTTCGGGATTCCTCTACAAGTTCGGCTGATCTCGGCTCCTCACCGACTGAATGCCGCCTGCCGCGTCTAACCGGAAGGCGGTATTCTCTACTTCAAATGATTCAGGTGCGGGTTCTCTGCTTTGGCGTGTTGAAAGATTGGCTCGGCGCTGCCGCGGCTGCGGTCGAGTTGCCGGAAGGCGCGACGGTTGCGGAACTGCTGGCGCGACTGGCCGAGAGCCGCTCCGGAGCCCTTCTGCGCGGCATTGCGGTGAGCGTCAATGCGGAGTTCACCAACCTGTCTCATGTGCTCTGCGAGGGAGATGAAGTCGGCCTGCTGCCTCCTGTCTCAGGCGGCAGCCAGGCGGCCGAAGAAGTCGTCGCCTTGTGCTCGGAGCCGATCGAAGCAGAAAAATGGATCAAGGCAGCGAAGCATGGCGAAGATGGCGCGGTAGTGGTGTTTGACGGCATCGTGCGCAACAACACGCGCGGGCGCCAGACCCTTTATCTCGACTACGAAGCCTATGAAGAGATGGCCGAAAAGCAGATGAGGGAGCTGGCATCCGAATCGCGCCTCAAATTTGGCGTTCAGCACGTCACGATGATCCACCGTCTTGGGCGTCTCGATGTGGGCGAGACCAGTGTGCTGATCGTGGTTGCTTCAGCGCATCGTTCGCAAGCCTTTGAGGCCTGCCGGTGGCTGATCGATACGCTCAAAAAAACCGTGCCCATATGGAAGAAAGAGACCTTCGCCGATGGAGCCGTCTGGACGGCGGGCGAACCGTTTCCACCCGGCATCAGCGTGGTGCCGCTGGAGGCTGCGCATGGATCATAATTGTGGGCGGTTCCCATTGCGGGCATTGAGAGCGGGCCGGCCCCTCCGACTCGCAGGCAGTTGGATCGTGCTGGCCCTTTGGCCCCTTGCCTTGGCCGGGCAGGCAGTCACACTGCACATGGATGTGAAACTGGTCAACATCTTTGTGAACGTGACCGATCGGAATGGAGCCATTATGGGCGGCCTGGCGCGCGAGGACTTCGCAATCGCCGAGGACGGCCGGCAGCAGGAGATCGCAGTCTTCGAGCGTCAATCGGAGTTGCCCTTGAATCTGACGCTGGCGATCGACACCAGCGGCAGCGTGCGCAAAGACATGGCTCAGGAGGCGGACGCAGCCCGGCGGTTTGCCCACGCGCTGATGCGTTCTCAGGATCAGATGAGCCTCTTGCAGTTCGCCACCTACGTGCGCGAACTTACGCCCTTCACCAACAAAGTAAGCCAGATCGATCGCGGCTTGAGCCAACTGCGCGGCGACTGGGCTACGTCGCTCTACGACGCGGCCTGCCTGGGTTCGGAGCGCCTCGGCGGCAAAGAAGGACGCAGAGTGCTTGTTCTCGTGACCGACGGAGACGACACTGCAAGCAGCGCAACCTACGCGAAAGCATTGGAGCAGGCCCTGCGCAATGAGGTCATGATCTACTCGATCATCGACGTGCCGATCGAGGCCAGCGCCGGGCGCGATCTGGGCGGCGAGCACGCGCTGATTACCCTGGCTGAACAGACTGGCGGCAAAAGCTACTACGTCAGTGACGGCGGCCTGGACAAGGCGTTCGCCAGGGTCAGCGACGATCTGCGGACACAGTATCTGCTGGGCTATTATCCTCACAATCAAGTCAAAGGGCTTGGCTTCCACCGCATTCAGGTCACGGTCCCCAGGGCCGCCGCCGAGGAACTGAATGTACGCCATCGCACCGGCTATTTCAGCGACGCGCAAGCGAAAAGCAAATAGTCGTCCGTAATCTCCGTAATCTCTGTTTGCTTCGCCGCATTCGCCGTTTTGTGAACTTGCATCTAAAATAGCAAGATGACTCCCCCCGTATCCGCTCGACGCCGCTCAAAGATGCCCCCGCCCGGTGAGACAGGCCAGGAAGCGCTCTATCTGCGCTCTCTCAGCGACCGCCAGATTAACGTGCAGATCAAGCTGCGTGACGGCGAGACGGTGCGCGGCTGGATTGAGTACTTCGACGACGGAATGCTGCGCCTGACTCGCGAAGGCAAGCCTAACCTTTTCATCTACAAGAGCCAGATCCGCACCATTACGGAGTCGAGCAAGCGAGGCCCGCGCGTTTCCAAGGCCAACGGGCTGGATGGATCCGCCCCGAACGGAAATGCTGCGTGAGCCATATGAATCCGACTTCGGAGTGGGTTTGGGTTCCCGCGGCATCGGAGATCGCCCGAGAGGCCGGCATCAAGCTGCGCGAGTTCTTTTCTGCAGGCGTCGTCACCGAGTACAAGGGGGACGCCGATCTGGTCACGGTGGCTGATCGTACTTCGGAAAAGCTGATCCGCGAGCGGCTGGCAGAGGCGTTTCCGAAGCATGGGATTTACGGCGAAGAGGGGACTCGGGACCGGCTCGACGGCGAGTTCCGCTGGTACGTAGACCCCCTGGATGGAACGACGAATTTCGCTCACGGCTTTCCGCAGTTTTGCGTCTCGCTCGGCCTGGAACAACGGCCGGCCGGATTGGCGCCCGACGAAGACGGGACGTTGGTGGCCGCGGTCATCTACGACCCCATGCGGGACGAATTATTTGCCGCCGAGCGAGGACGTGGAGCGCTGCTGAATGCCAAGCCTCTGCATGTCTCGCAAACTCCAGAGTTGAGTGAAGCGCTGGTGGCCACAGGCTTTCCCAGCCGTAAGCGCCATGCCACCCCGAATATCCACTTCTATCAGGAGTTCACTCTGCGCTCGCACGGCGTTCGTCGTGCCGGGTCGGCTGCGCTGGACCTAGCCTTTGTCGCGGCAGGCCGGCTCGATGCCTTCTGGGAGTTCAGTCTGAATCCTTGGGACACGGCGGCGGGTATTCTGCTGGTTGAAGAGGCCGGCGGCCATGTGACGGACTTCTCCGGCAGACATTTCCGGCTCGATAGCAGAGAGATTCTGGCGTCAAACGGGCTGATACACACCGAGTTGCTGGGATTCTTTGACGATATGTTTGCCGGAAGGAATCTCGCGCCGATCCCCACGCCTCAGGAGTTTGCCGCCCATCGTGCCGAGCGGGCTCGTGGATAGGCTCGTAGGCGATTTCGGCGGGTGCGAATTGCGCCTGCGCTAAATCGGTTTCCCGCATCTCAAAAAGTCTTTGCGCAGTCTTGGCTCAACATTTGGGGTCCTGTGCTACTATCAGCCTCGAAGGCCAAGTTCCGCGATCCCCTGGAGAAATCAGAATGGCATATGTCATTGCAGAACCCTGTATCGGCACCAAGGACACCGCCTGCGTAGACGCCTGTCCTGTCGATTGCATCCACCCCAAGAAGGATGAAGACGGCTTCGGGAACTCCGACCAGTTGTTCATCGACCCGGTCGAGTGCATCGACTGCGGCGCCTGCGTTCCCGCATGCCCGGTCTCGGCCATCTTTGCCGCGGACGATCTGCCTGAAAAATGGGCCAGCTTTACGGAAAAAAACGCCGCGCACTTCGGCCGCTAAACGGATTCAATCCATCTCACAGACGCGCATCCCGTCCTGCGGGATGCGCGTCTCCTGCTTTTACGGGTAGCAGATTCACCCGCGATGCATGCCACTTGTGACTGGATTGTTCTTCGCCGCTCTTTAAAGAACGGGCTGACTTTCTTCTTCGGCGATCTGTGCACGATCCAACTTGGGACTGCGAAGGTCGGTCTCCGTGATCAGTCTGCTGCGGCAGGAAATTGCGAAATGTCCCTTTTCAACTTCGACAAATTCGACATTGTCGCCGGTCTTGAGTCCAAGCTTTTTGCGCACTTGTGGGGGAAGTGTGATGCGGCCGTTGAAGGTGACCATTGCGGTGGGCATTTGGAACCTCTAACGCCATTGTACTGTTGGCCTCTACTTCTGCCTAGAGAAACCTGTGGAAAGCCCGGTACCACTGGTGCGGGATTGATGTCGGCAATCTCTGTTTCGACGGGGTAAAAAGTCAGTTTGTTTCCTGTAAGTAGAATTGACGGCCAGGCACCTGTCGGCAATGGGCGCAGAGCGTCGTCGTCCGGGCCAAAATGCGATGATTGAGTCCGCATGAACGTACTTACCTCCGAAGCCGTGGTTTTGCGCACCTGGCCGGTCCGCGAGGCCGACCTGATTGTGAGCTTTTTCACGCGCGACTACGGCAGGATACGGGGCGTGGCCAAGGCGGCGCTCAAGAGCCGCAGGCGATTTGGCGGCGCGCTCGAACCGATGACGCTGGCTCGAGCCTGGTTTGCCGAACGGCCAAGGCAGGAGTTGGTCCGGCTCGATCAGCTTGAGATCCTTCGCTCCCCGCTTTCGGCTCCTGTCGACCCGGTGCGTATGACGGTGCTCAGCCTTTTTGCTGAGGTGCTGGACGAAGCTTTGCCCGAGCGCGATCCCCAGGAGACGGTCTTCCGATTGTTGTTGGCCGTGCTGGAGCAGACAACGGTGGACCAGCCTTGGATGCCCTTGACCTATTTCCAGCTATGGATGACTCGCCTCATGGGCCTGTTGCCCGACATCGCCCACTGCACGGCCTGCGGCGAGGCATTGCATGCAGCAGAGATCTCATTTAACAGCAACGCCGACGGCCTTTTCTGTGCGGTCCATCGCAATGGAGGAGCAAGCGAGCTTTCCCCGGACTCATGGCAACTGGCGCAGAGTATGTTGCGGGCGCCCGCCTCGGCCTTTGCCGGAGAAGAATTTCCCCGGCGGCGGGCACAGGACCTGCGCCGCTTCACCTTGCAATCCCTGGAGCGCCACCTGGAACGCAAACTGCGCTCGGCGGAGGCCCTGGCGCGGATGGTGAACGCGGCTGGTCAACTAGCAGAGGCTGATAAAATCAGGTGAGTCCCGACGAGAGAGAGAGTTACCCGTGTCCTCATCCCAGGCTTTGTCCCAACCGAAGACTATCCCGCTCACTTTTCAGGAGCTTTTATTCCGCTTGCAGGGCTTTTGGGCGGAGCGTGGCTGCGTACTCCAGCAACCCTACGACGTTGAAGTTGGCGCGGGCACCATGGCGCCAGAAACCTTCCTGCGCGTGCTAGGCCCCAAACCCTACAAGGTTGGGTATGCGCAGCCTTCGCGGCGTCCGGCCGACGGCCGTTACGGCGAAAATCCAAACCGTCTTTTTCGCCACACGCAGTTCCAGTTGATCCTGAAGCCGCCGCCGGTGAACGTGCAGGAGTTGTATCTCAAATCACTGGAAGCGATCGGCATCGATCTCTCAAAGCATGACTTGAAATTCGAAGAAGATAACTGGGAAGGCCCGACTGTGGGTGCCTGGGGCGTGGGTTGGCAGGTGATGATGGACGGGATGGAGATCACCCAGTTTACTTACTTCCAGCAGTGCGGCGGCCTCGATCTCGACCCCATCTGCGCTGAGCTGACTTATGGGCTGGAGCGCCTTTGCGCTTTTATGCAGGACGTGGACTCGGTCTACGACGTGGTATGGGCGCGCGATCCGGAGACGGGCGCGGTGGTCACTTATGGCGACGTCCGGTTGGCCGAGGAGCTTCAATACTCGGTCTATAACTTCGAGGACGCCGATGTTAGTAAGTTGTGGGAACACTTCAATAGCTACGAAGCCGAGGCGCAGTCGCTGCTGGCGCGGGGCAGCTCGCTGCTTTCTGACAATAAGATCCCAGCGAAGGAAAAGTTGCGCTTCCCGATCATGTCGACTTACGAGTTGGCGCTAAAATGCTCAAACCTCTTCAATTTGCTTGACGCGCGCGGAGCGATCAGCGTTACCGAACGCGTGGGCATGATCGGACGCATTCGCAATCTGGCCGTGGGCGTGGCCAAGGCGTATGTCGCGCAGCAGACGAGTTAGCCGGAGGGAGCAGGAGCCTTTAGGCTCCTGACTAACACGGAAAACAAAACGTGGGCTTTAGCCCCGGGTTTTCTGGTCCCCGATCTTGATTTCAAAACATCGCAGAAAGAAACTCAAAAATGTCGGACTTTCTATTGGAGATTGGGTTGGACGAGATTCCGGCCCGCATGATTGCCGGGGCCGAGGCTGAGTTAGGCCGCCGTGTCAATGATTTGCTCACGCGCGAAAGACTCCTTGCGCCAGAGGCCAGGATTACTACTTACTCGACGCCGCGGCGGCTGGCCGTTCTGGTTGAGGGACTATTGGCGAGCCAGGCTGACACCGAGGAGAAGTTAACTGGCCCGTCATGGAAAGTTGCCTTCAAGGACGGTGCGCCGACACCCGCCGCTGCGGCCTTTGCCAAGAAGGCAGGCGTAGCTGTGGAGGCGCTCGAAAAGGTCACCAACGCAAAGGGTGAATATGTTGGGGCTACAGTCAAGCGGGAGGGAGTGGCCGCACCGCAGGTGCTTGCTACTGAGTTACCGAAAGAGGTGCTTAGCCTTTACTGGGCCAAGAATATGTACTGGCGAGCAGGCAAGCCGGAGCGCTTTGTGCGCCCGGTGCGCTGGGTCGTGGCGCTGCTCGACTCGGCAATTGTTCCCGTCGAGATTGCGGGCATTCAGGCGGGTAACGCGAGCCGCGGTCATCGCATTTTGCATGGCGAGCAGCCCGTGCTTCTGACTTCACCAATGAGTTACAAAGAAACATTACGCAAGGCATTTGTAGTTGTCGATGTGGCCGAGCGCAGGCAGACGATTCGCAAGGCTCTCGATGCGGCGACACGGACTGTTCCCGGCGCGCGCTGGCGCGAAGACGAGCCGCTGATCGAAACCGTGGTTCATCTTACTGAGTGGCCTTCGGTGGTGCTGGGCGACTTTGAGCCCGAGTATCTTGCGCTGCCCGAAGAGGTCTTGGTCACCGTCATGCGCGACCATCAGAAGTATTTTGCGGTTGAGGGTGCCAATGGCAAGCTTGCGCCGCATTTCCTCGCTGTGCTCAATACGCAGGTCGACGATGAAGGCCGGGAGATCATTCGCCATGGCAATGCGCGTGTGCTGCGTGCACGCTTCAAAGATGCGCGCTTCTTCTGGGAAGTTGACCAAAAGGTTCCACTGGTCGACCGCGTCGAGAGCTTAAAAAATGTTACGTTCTTCCGTCCCCCGAAGGGCGAGCCCTGGAGTTACTACTGGAAGACTGAGCAGAACCACGAGATTGCAAATCGTCTTATTGATGTTTATCAAGTCAGAAGACACCTTGCACATGATGATTCTTTGAATCCTCAAGCCCTCTTGCGGGCTGTGGATCTTTCAAAGACGGATCTCACAACTGAACTCGTGAAAGAATTCACTGAGTTACAGGGAGTTATCGGCGGACTCTACGCAAAGGCACAGGGACTCGGAGATAGCGTCGCGCAGGCCATTTACGCTCAATACGCACCGGCTTCGACCGAAGGCAATATTCCCAATACGGTCGAAGGCCAGTTACTCGGTCTTGCCGACCGCATTCAGACCATCACCGCCATGTTCGGTATTGGCAACGCGCCCACCGGCTCCAAGGACCCGTTCGCCCTTCGCCGTGCCGCCAACGCCATTGTAAAAATCCTGGCCGAGTCGGATCTGCCGCTGACATTGGACGATGTTGTCAGCTCAAGCGGTGTAGAAGGAGCCGCCAAGGAGCAGGTTGCTATGTTCATCCGCGAGCGCCTAAGCTTCTACCTGAAAGACGTTCGCGGTTTCGCCTACGACGTAGTCAGCGCCGTGCTCGCTGCCGATGCCGATGACGTGCGCGATGCGATAGCCCGGGCCGAAGCGCTGACGGCAGCTCGCGAGTCGGAGGATTTTGCGGCGATCTCCGCCGCATTCAAACGCATCAAGAACATTCTGCGCCAAGCCGAAGAAAAGGGCTTCGCCCTCGGCTCTCCGAAAGATGTGAAACTCGCTCCAGAAGCCCAGCAGCTTGCCGATGCGGCTGCTTTGCTTGCCCCCGAAGTAGCGGCGCTGCGCAAACTGCGCTTCTACGGCCAGGCGCTTGAGGCCATCGCCACGCTCCGTCCGGTCGTCGATGTCTTCTTCGAAAAGGTCATGGTTCTTGATCCCGATCCGGCCATACGCGGGGCCAATCTGGGGTTGATCGCTTCAGTGCTGAGCGGTTTCTCGGGCATCGCCGACTTCAGCGAGATCGTAACGGGATAGGACCGGCGGATTGTTTTCTTAACTGACCCAAGATTTGCAGATAATTCTGCTAATCCTGCCATACTGAGATTGGGTCGACCTTTTGAAGGGCCGCCTTCGCCCACCGGTTCGAAGGGGTACCCCCCACCCCCCCTGTTTTCCTGTGAAACTGTGAAACTGTGAAGACGTTGCTTGCCGTTCCCGCAACGACTCAGTTCGCGATTTGCAGGCCGCATCCTCAGCTCTTGCCGCACGTCTACAATCAATAGAGATGTCTGACACCCTTTATCTGAGTCTTTGGTATCCCAATCTGCGGCTGGCCGCGCTCCCTGACAAGTTGACTGCGGTTCTTGGCGAGTTTGCCGCGCACGGTGGCGAAGCCCGCGTCTATGCCGCGACTGTCTGGCCGATGAACTGGAGCGAGTCGCCAGTCTTCCAACAGGTCTATGGCCGCAGAGCCGGAGCGGGTGGCGACGGAGCCATTGCCCTGGGCGCTGAACCGCGATCGGCGGTTGAAGAGGCGCTCGAGATCCTGCACGACGATTACGCCTATGAGTTTCAAATCGGATGGAGCCTGTGGGAGTTGGAGACGATTGCCGGTCTAGAGCCTCGCTGGGTGCGGGAGCCGCGGCTGGTGCGGGTCACGGGCTTTGGCCCGCTCTTCGACGAAGGAACGTACGAGGCCGACGGGCACATCCGCATCGATTTCGGCTCGGACACTCCATTTCTCGAAGAGGAGTTGGAGCTTGACTCCGTGGCTGCACGGCACGTGGAAGAGAATGTTCGCCAACTTGTCGAATTAACAGCGGCCGTCGAAAAGGCGTCGGGAGCGACAGCTCGCCTATTGTGGAGCGAGTTGGGCGAGAGTCTGGCGCAGCGGTTGGCGGCGCGGCTATCGGCGCGGCTTGGAGGGTCGAACTAACCGTGCGGCTCACCATTGAAAGAATGAGGATGCTTGTCGTGGCAGCGGGAGTTTTGCTGCTCGCGTCGCTGGTCGTGTTTCTGGTAGCAGGCCGATGGAAGAATCCTTTCAATCTTCACGACGTGCCCAAGCGGCTGGGTATTGAGATTCAGCAGGAGGCCAACGGGGTCACATTCTCTCACGCCATGGGCGCTCATTCGCAGTTCAAAATTCATGCGTCGAAGGTTGTCCAGTTGAAGCAGGGCAACGCGATGCTGCACGACGTGAAGATTGAACTTTATGGTGAAGACGGAAGCTGGGTGGACCGCATCGAGGGCGCCGAGTTTGAGTACAACAAGCAGTCCAGTACGGCCATAGCCGCAGGCCCGGTTGAGATCACACTGGTGCGGCCAGGCGTTGCGCCGGCCATCGCGCCGAAGGCCTCTGCCAGCCAGGCGGTAGGCAACAAGCAGAAAGACGCTCCGTTGGCTTCGGCTGCCCAGGCTGCGGCGCAGGGCGAGATTCACGTGAAGACCAGCGGACTCACCTTTGACGGGCACAGCGGAGTAGCCACGACCAGCCAGCATGTGGAGTTCTCCATGGCGCAGGGAACGGGCAGCTCTATGGGCGCCACATTCGATAAGCAGCAAGGGCTCTTAGTTCTCGACCGGGCGGTGGAGTTGAAGGCGCAACGCGGCTCGGAGACGGTTGAGATTCATGCTTCTCACGCGGAGTTCGACCGTGAGACGCAGGTGTGCATCCTGCGTTTGGCCTCGACCGATTACCAAGGTGGAAAGGCGACGGCAAACGATGCGAAGGTCCTCTTTCGCCCGGACGGATCGGCAGTGCGGCTGGATGCGAACAACGGACTCACATTGACCACAACGTCTGGGAGTCGCGTGGCGGCAGCGACGGGGCAGATGGACTTTGACGAGCACAACCAGCCTCGCCATGGCCGCCTGGAGGGTGGGGTCACGATGGACTCGACGAGCCAGTCCGGAGAAGGGGATGGGGTCAGACAGCGGCAGTCGCATGGAAGCGCGCCGACGGCCAATCTCGAATTCGACTCGCACGGTAAGTTGCGTCACGCGCATTTGGAGCGGGGTGTGGCGATGGATAGCGTGGAACTGAGTCAACTGGCCGGCCAGCAGCAGAGGCTGGCCCGGCATTGGCACTCTCCGGTGGCAGATATTGATTTCCGCGACTCAGGTCATGGGCAGATCGAGCCGGTCTCGATGCACGGAACCGGCGGTGTGGTGGTGACGGGCGAGAGCCAGCGTGGCAATGGGACGGATGCGCCCTCGCGGTTTTCAGCCGACGAGGTGATGGGCGAGTTTGGATCAGGTTCGCGGCTGACCGTCCTCAATGGAGTCGGCCACGCGATCATCGAGCAGACCACGGCTACGGGAGCCCGGCAGGCAACGAGCGGCGACCGGCTGGAGGCGCACTTTGGCGCTACGACCGATGCCGGAGAGAAACCTGGAACACAGCGCGGGACAACTGGCGAGGGGGATCTTCAATCGGCCATCCTTGAGGGCCATGTGGTGATGACGCAAATTGTGTCCGCGAAGCCCGGTGCACCGGAGCCTGCGCCTCTGCGGGCCACGGCCGGACGTGCTGCCTATGAGGCAGCCGGGGATTGGCTGCACCTCACGCTGAGTCCGCGGGTCGAGGATGGAGCGCTGCAACTTACCGCTGACAAAGTCGACATCTCCCGGGCCTCGGGGAATGCTTTTGCTCGTGGAAATGTGAAGGCGAGCTGGACCGATGCGGTCGCCGGAAACAACGGACGCGGAGCAAGGTCGGCGGTCAGTCAAGGCAGTGTGGCCCTGGGTGGACAAGGTCCGGCGCATGTCATCGCCGCCGAGGCGGAGTTGCACCAGGCCACCGGTGAAGCTACCTTCCGCGGTCAGGCGCGGCTGTGGCAGCAGGCTAATTCGATTGCCGCTCCAGAGATCGTGCTCGATCGACAGCGTCAGACTCTGGTGGCGCGGACGACAGACCTGGGAACACCCGTGCGCGCCGTGCTGGTGAGCACGGCAACTCCAGAGGCGGGCAACGACGCCGGCAAACAGAAAGGGCGTTCAAGTCAGCCGGCCGTGATCAGGGTGCGCGGGGGCGATTTCAAATACTCCGACGTGGAACGTATCGCTGTGATGCGCAGCGGCATTCTCGCTTCGGTGGTCGCCGACACTTCGACGGCGATTTCATCGTCGGATCAGGTCGAGGTCGCGCTGCTGCCGGCAGGCAAAGGCGCTCAAGGACAGGCGCAGGTTGACCACATGACGGCGCGGGGACATGTCGTGCTGACTTCCGAGGGCCGGCGCGGGACCGGGGAGCAGTTGGTTTATACCAGCGCGACCAATGAATACGTTTTGACAGGAACGGCGACCGAGCCGCCGAAGATGAACGACCCCGCGCGAGGCACTGTCTCGGGCGAGGCTCTGATCTTCGGGGGACGCGATGATAGCGTCAGCGTTGAAGGTGGGGGAAGCAAGACGATGACCCAGACTACTGCGCCGAGGTGAGGAGTAGCTTCGCAGAGCGTGGGACTTTGAAAGAGGAACCTCTTGGAATTTACGACAACAATTTCAGAGCGAGATTATGTTGCGGGGCATCGGCTGGCCCTCAAGTCTGGACTCATGACCGTGCTCTCGGTTTGGATTTATCTCCTATTTGCGTGGTCCGTCTATGTTTTCGCGCTTGGGTTGATAATGGAACCTAAGAGCTCGCATGTTGTTTCCGATGGCTTGATAGCGCTAGGCCTGTTTGGATTCTACTGGATCTACCTACCGTATCGGGAGCGCAGACGTTATCGTAAGGACCCGAGTCAGCAAGGTGAAAATGTTGTGCGGCTTGGCCCGGAGGGGGTGTCTGAAGAATCATCCACAGGATCAACCTCAAGCCGTGCTTGGACCGTTTGCTCACATTGGAGTGAATCCAAAAGAGTCATTGTTCTTAAGACCAAATCAGGGATCTTTTACACCTTTCCCAAGGTTTGTCTGAGCACAGAGCAGCAGGACGAAATTCGCGGCATCCTCACAGCAGCGATCCCGAAGAAGTGAGATGCTGATCAAGCGTCTTCATGCCCATGATGATAGATTTGTCTGTTAGCGAAGTGACGGGACAACCGACTCGATGGATACATTGATCGCCGAAGGAATCGGCAAGACATACAAGGGGCGCCAGGTCGTTCGCGGAGTCGACCTGAGAATCTCGCGCGGCGAGGTGGTGGGCCTGCTGGGCCCGAACGGTGCCGGCAAGACGACTTGCTTCTATATGATCGTAGGACTGGTCGAGCCGGATTCGGGCCGCGTGCTGGTAGATGAGACCGAGATCACGCAGACGCCGATGTACCTGCGCGCGCGCAATTTTGGCATCAGTTATCTGCCCCAGGAGCCCTCGGTCTTTCGCAAGCTGACGGTCGAGGAAAACATTCTGGCCGTGCTGGAGGCGCAGCCGCTCGGCAACCGGGAGCGGCGCACGCGGACAGAAAGGCTGATTCACCAGTTGAATCTCGGCCACATCCGTACCACGAGAGGCTACTCGCTCTCGGGCGGAGAACGTCGGCGCGTGGAGATCGCTCGCTCGCTCTGCATCCAGCCCAACTTCATCCTGCTCGACGAGCCCTTCAGCGGCATCGACCCCA
>CAYTJN010000116.1:0-13693 GCA_964438125.1 uncultured Occallatibacter sp. | reverse complement strand
TCGGCACAACGAGCTGATAGTTCGCGATGGCGCCGTCGTGAATCTTGATGTAGTGCGCCAGAGCGCCGCGAGGAGCCTCGGTAAGCCCGACCCCTTCCGCATCCTTGGGCCAACTCTTCGGCTCCCACAGGTCGCCATTGAAAGTTGAAACCTCGTTGATCTTTACGCGCTCCATCAACTGACCGAAATACTCTTTGAGCCAGATCATGGCCAGCGCCGCATCGAGGCCGCGCGCTGCCGTACGACCCAATGTAGAGAAGAGCGCGCCGACCGGAACATTCAACTTGCCCAGCGTGTCTTTGACTAACTCCTGCACGTCGGTACGACCTGAGGCATAGGCCACAATCAACCTCGACAGCGGGCCGACTTCCATTGCCTGTTCTTTCCAGCGAGGCGTCTTGAGGAATGAATACTTCTCGTAGCCTTCGAGGGATTCAAAGGGCGGCTTGGGTCCGGTGTAGTTCAGTTTGGTTTCGCCGGCCCAGGGATGAATGCCCTCCCGATCTCCGCCTTCATAGCTGTACCAGGAGTGAGCGATATATTCTTTGATCTCCTGGGAATCGGTTGCGTTGACCGGATAGACGTGGCTCAGGTCGCGGCCCAGCACCACGCCACGAGGATACTTGAACGTCTCCGGCTTTCCATAACCCTGCGTGGGAAATTCGCCGTAACTCAGGTAGTTAGTAAGTCCGCCGCCCCAACTGGCCCAGTCCTTGTAAAAGGATGCAACGGCCAGCAGATCGGGGATATAGACCTGGTTGATAAATTCATCGGCCTGGCTGATCAAGCGCGAGACAAGGTTGAGCCGCTCGGAGTTGATCGCGGCCACTTCATTCATGTTGATGGAGCAGGGAACTCCGCCTACAAGGTAATTCGGATGTGGATTCTTGCCGCCGAAGACAGCGTGAATCTTGACAATCTCTTTCTGCCAGACCAGCGCATCGAGATAGTGAGCTACGGCGATGAGGTTCACCTCGGGCGGCAGCTTATAGGCCGGGTGCCCCCAGTATCCGTTGGCGAAGATGCCGAGACCGCTGGCGGCGAAGGCCTTGATCTTATCCTGCACCTCAGAGAAATAGGCCGGCGTGTTCTTGTCCCACTTGGAAAACGATCCAGCTAACTCCGCCGCCTTCTTCGGGTCGGCCTTCAACGCATTCACAATGTCAACCCAGTCGAGCGCATGCAGGTGATAGAAGTGGATCACGTGATCCTGCACGTATTGTGTGGTCATCATGATGTTGCGGATCAGCTCAGCGGTGGGTGGAACGGTGATTCCCAGTGCGTTTTCCACGGCGCGCACGCTGGTGAGAGCGTGCACAGTGGTGCAAACGCCGCAGACGCGTTCGGTGATGGCCCAGGCATCGCGTGGATCGCGGCCTATGAGGATCTTTTCCAGACCGCGCACCATGGTGCCCGCGCTGAATGCGTCGGTGATGACGCCGTTCTCCACCACTGCTTCGATGCGCAGGTGGCCTTCAATACGAGTGACCGGATCGACGACAACGCGTGTCATAGGCGCTTACGACTCCTTTTGGTCTTCAGCGTGAACTTCCGCAATCACGCTCCGTTTGCGAACGTTGGTCGCGACGACATGGGCCGCGACTCCGGCCAGCGTGGCGACTGCGACGACCGTTCCCACCGTATCCGCTGTGCTCTCGACCCCGAAACCTGGGAATGAGGATAGGTGCTGGTAGAAGGGACCGTTATCCCAGAAGCCCTCTTCGCTGCAACCGATGCAGCCGTGGCCGGATTGGATGGGATAACTGGTGCCTTCATTCCACTTCACCACTGAGCAGGCGTTGTAGGTGACCGGACCGCGGCAGCCCATCTTGTAAAGGCAATAGCCCTTACGCGCATTCTCGTCGTCCCATGACTCGACAAACAGACCAGCATCGTAATTCGGGCGTCGGTAGCACGTGTCGTGAACGCGCCGGCCGTAAAATTCCTTAGGCCGGCCCTGGCTGTCGAGAGCAGGAAGCTGCCCGAGAACCATTAGGTGAGTCACGACGCCCATCATCACGTCGGCGATGGGCGGGCAACCGGGTACATTGATGACTGGCTTGTCGATAAGTTTGTGGATCGGCGTGGCGCCGGTCGGGTTCGGCTTGGCCGCCTGCACGCAGCCGTTCGAGGCGCAACTGCCCCAGGCCACTACCGCGGCCGCGTCCTTGGCGACTGTCTGCAAGATAGATTCGGCAGTCTTTCCGCCGATCATGCAGTAGACACCGTCATCGCCCGTGGGCACGGCGCCCTCAACCAGCACAATGTACTTGCCTTTGTTGTTTGCGATGGTGTCGGTGAGGCATTTCTCGGCCTGGAAGCCGGAGGCCGCCATCAGGGTTTCGCTGTAGTTCAGGCTTAGCACGTCCAGCAGCACGTCGAGGACGACGGGATGCGAAGCGCGAATGAACGACTCGCTACAACAGGTGCACTCCTGGAAGTGCAGCCATACCACTGCAGGTTTCTCTTTCTTTTCAAAGGCTGACACGACCTGTGCGATGCCCGATTGACCGAAGCCTGCCACTGTTGCGGCCGCCGCGCAGAATTGAAGAAAGTCTCTCCGGCTGTAGCCCTTCTGCTGCATCGATTGATAAATGGATTGACCCATGCCTACCTCGCGCCGTATGCGCAGGGAACCTCCCGCGGCAAAGGATGGTCTTCCTGGGGCCGCCGATGGTTCCCCTACGGATGAAAGGACGGTACGCATCCGAAATGCCATCGGATGTGATCCATGTCACGTCCATACAGCTCAGATTTGCAACATCTTGAAACTAAATGGAGAAACAAAACCAAGTAGCAAGCTTTGAATCCGCCGACAACTCACATTGGAGAAGGTGCGAATAAACGATCCCCAGGCTAGCGTCGCAAGAGGCTTAAATCCCTCCGAGACACCTTCAACCTGGAGCTGCCTGGCGCAGGAACGTCGATACGAAACTCGCACTGATCGCCAGTCTCGGCATTTAGCATCACACTAATGTCGGCTTTGTGAAGAGGGATCTGCGTAAGAGCACATTTTCGGTTGCCGGTTAATAGGGCAGAGCATAAATTGCGGATCGCTACGACGAATACAGAATAGGTATCGGCAAAACGCCGCAGTGTCCAGGAGCCACCTCAGACTCCAGCCCAGCGGCAGGCTTCGGAATCTCAGTCGCTATGGCGACATATCGGGATTTATTCGAGACGTGAACTCAGCAGGGCGCCTATACCGCTGTTCATTTTCCGGAAAACCGACTTTCGGCCAAGTGGATCGCTGCGGCGAAATGCGCCAGTTGGCATTCCTAGACCCCTGGCCGGTTTTCGGCACCCGTGACCTCTGCCCTCCTGACCTCGGCCCATAGAGCTCAGGTTATTGGTCGGGAACACCCAACCCACCGGTCCGACGTTGACGGGGCATGATTTTGCCTTCGGCTCAGAAATGTCCATCCAGACTTGAACGTGGCTTCTTAAGTTTCAAGCGCTCAACGCGTTTAAAGTATCAATCCCACCAAAAACAACCATCCGATCACCAAGGCCGTGAGCCATGTGACAAGACGATGAAGAAACTGCGCCGAACTTTTTCGTGCGAGCAGTCTGTGCCCCCTCTTCTTGCCAGGGTCCAAGTCTGCCGTCTTGCCCCACTGGAGGGAGAACAAAAAACCGGTGGAATTGTGCAGCGGAGCCACCAATCGAAGGGCTCCAATTGCGGTTCAACCTCATTCAAGCATTACACTTGAGCGATATGTCAGGGAAACCGACTGAAGACGGTGATCTGAACCGGCGCAGCGAGTGGGGCGGGCCGCTGCTTTGGATCAGCGGGGCATGGGCACTGCCTTTGCTGGGCCTCTTCTGGGCTTCGTCTGGATCTGCGATCTCCAAGATTATCGCCAGCATAGTTGCCGTGCTGGTTGCCCCCGTTCCGGTGCTCGCCTATGCACATTGGCAGCGCGGCCGCCTGATTGCGTGCGCGGCGAAGGCAGAGGAGGAAGCGGCACAACTTAAGTTGCAGTTGGAGACCGTCCGTTACCGCACGGCACGCCTCAGGGAGGAACTGCAAGTCGCCGACCGGCAGGCGCGGCTCTCACACCAACTCACGCTATTGGGCCAGTTCACGGCAGGCTTCATGCACGAGTTCAACAATCCTCTGGCGATCGTTGCGGGGCGGATCGAGGTGCTGCTCGAGGAACGTAAAGAGGATGCCGCGCTGTGCGCGGACCTGGAACAAATGCTGAAAGAGACTCGCTACATGAGCAACATTGCCAGCACGCTATTGCAGGCGCTGCGGCGCGAGCGCGGCGGAGAGGTCTTCGAGGCGTCGATTCCACAAAAAGCGTTGGAAGACTCGCTTTCGTCTATGCGGGCTTCGGCAAAAGATCAAGATGTGGCGTTGGTAGAAGAGATCAGTGAGGCGCCGAGGGTGGATGTGCCGGAGCACGTTGTCGGCGAGGTTGTCCGCTGCCTCCTGAGCAACGCACTGCAGGCGCCGAAGGGTCGCGATGCGCGCAAGGTCTGGGTGCGCCTTGAGCCCTATCGCACCGCTGGCGCAAAGGTCGTGGTTCGGATTGAAGACAATGGACCAGGCGTACCGGAAGAGATCCGCGAGCATCTCTTTGAGCCCTTTGTTACGCATAGCGGCGGACGGGAACGACTCGGACTTGGCCTATTTCTGGCGGCCAGCCTGCTGGATATGTATGATGGCCGCATCCGCTATGAGACCAGGGAGGGCGGCGGCGCAAGCTTTGTTGTCGAGCTGCCGCCGGCGCGATTTACGCGTGGACAGCCCTACCACTGGTTTGCCGGAGGAACGACACAGTGAGCCGCATTTTAGTCATTGACGACGAGGCCGCGCTGGGCGAAAACATTCAGCGGATGCTGCGTCTGCCCGGCACAACGGTCTCAGTTTGCGTGGACCCGGCAAAGGGGCTGGCCGAGTGCCTGGCCAATCCGCCCGACTTGGTGTTACTCGACATTCGCATGCCGGGGATGTCGGGCGAAGAAGTCTTTGCTCGGCTGCACGAGGCGCATCCCGGCCTGCCCATCGTCTTCCTCACTGCCTTTGGTTCCGTAGAGAGCGCCGTGCTGGCAATGCGCAATGGTGCTTTCGATTATCTGCAAAAACCCTTCAAGCGCGAAGATCTGGTGCTCGTGGTCAAGCGGGCGCTCTCGCACGCCAAGCTCGAGCGCGAGGTGGAGACCCTGAAGGGGCGATTGGAAGCGCTCGGCGAAGTGGACACAGTCCAGAGCCGCAGTGGGACCATGCTGGATATGACGGAAAAGTGTCGCCGGGCCGCGGCCACCGACGCCACGGTTATGATCCTGGGCGAGAGCGGCAGCGGCAAAGAGGTGGCCGCTCGCTTCATCCACGACCAAAGCCGCCGCAAGGATGGGCCATTTGTACCTGTCGACTGTAGCGCAATGCCTGGATCGCTGATCGAAAGCGAGCTCTTCGGTTATGAGAGAGGGGCCTTCACCGGTGCGGAGCGCACCAAGAAAGGCCTGATTGAGTCGGCCGATGGCGGCACGCTGTTTTTGGACGAGATCGGCGACCTGGGTGTCGAGCTACAGACTCGACTCTTTCGTTTTGTCGAGGAAAGAGCCTTACGGCGACTGGGCGGCCTTGCCGCAGTGAAAGTGGATTGCCGCATTCTCTGTGCAACCAACCAGGATCTGGCCGCCAAGATTAAAGCCGGTAGTTTTCGCGAGGAGCTTTTTTATCGGCTGAGTGTGGTGACAGTGAAGCTGCCAGCTCTCCGTGAACGGTCGGAGGATATTCCCCACCTGGCGCGTTTTTTTCTGGAGCGATTTTCGCGCCGCTACGGGAAAAGCCTTTCAGGTTCGCCGCAGTTTTATGATGCACTCTTGAACGAGCGTTGGCCAGGAAATGTCCGCCAATTGAAAAACGTGATGGAGAGGCTGGTGGCACTTCACCCCGGCGGGGTGCTCAGCCCTTCGGACCTGGACGAGGACCTGTCGCCGGTTGAGGTTGCCAACAATCTCTCCGCGCTTCCATGGAAGGATGCGCGAGAGAAATATCTGGCCAGCTTTGAGCTTTCCTACGCGCAGGCAGTGCTGGCGCGCTGCGGGGGGAATCTCAGCGCTGCCGCGCGGGAGGCCGGGGTGGACAGAAAGACCTTTTACGTCCTTCTACGCCGTGAGAAGGAACAGCAATCTGGGGAATCCAATCCCCAGATCGATTCTGAAATCGGGGAATAAGATCCCCAGGCAGTAGTGCCAGACCATTGCAAGTTATTGACTCTACGCCCCAGAAGCTTTGGTCCTTATCATGCTTAGATATCAGCCAGGAGCTCCCGCACATGAAACTCTGGCCTCTAAGCGTAAGGGCAATTTTGCTGGTCATCGGCCTTATTCTGCTGATGCCCCAAACGGGGAACGCCATCCCGGCGTTTGCCCGCAAGTACGGCGTGAAGTGCTATACCTGCCACACCATTCCGCCCGCGTTGAATAAGAACGGCTACATGTTCAAGCGCCTCGGCTATCGCATGCCTCCGGATGAGATGGATGGAACCAAGCCCGCAGCGAAGATTGACGAGCTCGACAAAGACATAAAGTTCAATCTTATGCACTCCGTCGCGCTGATCTTCCAGGCTAGCTTCACCGACGACAAGACCCTCGCCGACACGGGCAACACGACCTCGGCCTCTCCTTCAACTTCGTGCGGCAGCGACACGGCTGCGAGTTCTTCCTGCTCCAGCTTCAACCTGGACGAAGCGGCTCTGTTCGTTGCTGGAGCCATACCGGAGACAGGCTTCTCCTACTTCGGCCACTACGAGCTCTATCAGGATGGCGCCAGTAATCTGGAACAGGGCTTCGGCGTCTACACGCGCGGCCGCGCTAACAGCAGCTACTTCATCAAGGCCGGCGAGATGCACATGCAAGAGGGCGAGGGAACTCGGGCGGCCATGTTCTACAATCTCTTCCCGGACCCCGCCTACACGCTGACGAATGTCGATCCGATCGGCTTCTCGCTCGATCAGCACCCCGTCGGAGTGGACGTTGGCTACACATGGGCATCGAACTACTTCAAGAAGGTCTTTGCTGTCTCGGCCAAGGTAACCAACGGATTGAACGCGGACGGCAGCGAGATTCTTGCCGGTTCGACCAAGAATTCCAAGGATGTCTGGGCCGACGCCGACTATTGGTTCGGTCCCGACGGCGGCGTCACGGTGATGATGTACCGCGGATCGAAGGATCAGATACAGAACGCCGGCCTCGACAATCAATTCACTTATCGTCCGACCTTCTACCGTGTGGGCACCCTCGGCAACTACCTCTTCTTTGACAAGCTGGATCTGTTGGGCGGCTACATTCGCAGCCAGGATGACTGGCTCGCGGTGCAAGGTGGTCCGATGTCGCACTATACCGCCAACACGTACCGTGGCGAGGCAGACTATTACATCAAGACAGGCACGGTGATCAACGCACGATTTGATCGCGGGACAGCGACCATTGCTTCCAATCCGACGATGCACACAAGGGCTTGGGGCATCGGCGGCGAACGCGCGCTAACCACGCTCGGCAATGTTGTGATTCGCGCCTCCTACAACCAGGAGCACGATGGAGATCCGCTGGCCCTCGTGGGCACGACCGATAAACTGTTCAAGCTCGACATCCGGTACATGTGGTAAGGAGAGACTGAAAATGCACAAGGCAATTCGTTCGCTGACCATCGCAGGTCTATCGCTTCCGCTCTTTTTGGCGGCGCAGAGCAGCAACGTAACGCTACCGCAAGACAAGGGGCCGGACAAAATCAACATCTCTAGCTACCCCGCCGATCAGCAGAAGGGATACAAGGTATTCACGGACAAGTGCGCCAAGTGTCACACCATCGCCCGGCCGATTAACACCACCATGACTAAGGATGAGTGGAGCCGCTACGTGAAGCGGATGATGCACAAGCCCAACTCCGGTATCAGCGACAGTCAGGGCAAGACGATCTTCGAATTCCTCGCCTACGATCAGGAGACCCGCAAAGACAAGAATCCGTCGGCGTTCTTCAAGTCGCTTAACGACGAGGAGATCGAAAAGTTGAAAGCACAACAGCACTAGAGCACATTCTTGTTGGCGTTTCAGCTTCAGCGGCATTACGCGGGTGACTTCACTTCCACTCCCGGCGAGAATTAGGCTAAAAGGCCAGCTCGCCGAGATTCTTTCAGATGGTAGCCGTTCGCAGAAACCGGCTTCGGGTTATCGCAGTTGAAGAACTGCCAGAGTGGAGAAGAACCAATGCGCTATTCCGTCACGGTCCCGGACCAGGAATATTTCGACAAGAATATTCCCTGCCGCTCTGCGTGTCCGATCCATACGGAGTGTGGCCGCTACGTGCAGGCCATTGGGATCTCGAAGGACGAGGAAGCATATCTGCTGGCCCGCGCGCCGAATCCATTTGCTTATGTGCTGGGCCGCATCTGCGCTCATCCCTGCGAAGACAATTGCCGGCGCGGAAAGATCGACGAGCCGATCGCCATCTGCGCCTTGAAGCGCTACGCAACCGATCGCCATAACCTCGGCGCCGGCCACGATCCTGCAAGGAAGAAGCTACCGCCAGCCCCCAAGCGCGACAAGAGCATCGCCGTTGTCGGCGCAGGCGTCTGCGGACTAACCTGCGCACACGATCTCGCTCTGCTTGGGTACTCGGTCGAGGTCTTTGAATCTGCCCCGGTCCCCGGCGGAATGCTCTATCTGGGCATTCCGCAGTTTCGCCTTCCGCGCGAGATCATCAAGATGGAGGTCGACAACATCCTGGCCATGGGCGTAACGCTTCACACGCGCGTGACGCTCGGCCGCGACATCTCCTTTGCCGATCTGCGCTCGAAGTTCGACTCGGTACTGCTGGCCACTGGGCTTAACAAAGGTCGCGAACTCAACATTCCAGGCGCGCATCTGGCCGGTGTCTACAACGGCATCGATTTCCTCATCAACGTCAACCTTGGTTTCGAAATCAATCTTGGCAGGCGCGTTGTTGTCGTAGGCGGCGGCAATGTCGCTATCGACGTGGCCCGCGCCGCCGTGCGACTGGTGCATGAAGCGGTGGATTTTGCGGAACCGGATGAAGATGCCAAGGGCCTGCAACCTGCCTTCGACGCGGCTCGCATGGCGCTGCGCTCCGGCGCTGAGGAAGTGGAGTTGGTCAGCCTCGAGTCGCGCGCCCAGATGCCGGCCTGGAAGGGTGAAGTGGACGAGGCCGAGCACGAAGGCATTACGGTAGAAAATGGTTGGGGACCGAAGGAGATTGTCGGCGAAAACGGCGTTGTAACTGGCCTCAAAGTGCGCCGGTGTCTGACTGTCTTTGACGAGAACGGCCGCTTCAATCCCGCTTTCAGCGACGAAGAAAAAGTCATCCCGTGCGACAGTGTCATCCTGGCCATCGGACAGCAGGCCGACCTTTCTTTCCTCAGCGGTGACGAAGGCGTCCAGGTAACTCCGCGCGGAATTCTCAAGATCGATGAAAACCTGATGACCACCGCTCCCGGCGTCTTTGCCGGTGGCGACGTGGCATTCGGACCGCGCATTTTGGTTGAGGCTGTTGCCAACGGACATAAGGCCGCCCGCTCGATTCACGTCTTTCTCAGCGGCAAAACAAAAAAGACCATCCTCAGCCGTTTCCGCATTCTGCCCAACTGGGAGATGCCGCGCGGCTTCCTGACGACGCCACGGCAGAAGATGCCGGTGCTGGCCTCCAACCGCCGCATCGGAATCGCCGAAGTGGAACTGGGTTTCGACGAGGAACAAGGCCGCGCCGAGGGACTGCGTTGCCTCAACTGCCAGGTCAACACCATCTTTGACGGCTCCAAATGCATTCTCTGCGCTGGTTGCGTAGACGTCTGCCCGGAGAATTGTTTACGCCTCGTGGACCTTGTTCAGGTGAGCGGCGATACGCGCTACGACGCGCTCATTCAGAATCGCTATGGTGTAACCGCGGCCGAACTGAAGGCCGGCCAGGCAGGGGCCATCATCAAGAACGAAGACAAGTGCATTCGCTGCGGACTGTGCGCCGCACGATGCCCGACAGGGGCCATCACCATGGAAGCTCTGGAGCAGCAGGAGCGGGAAGTCTTTGAATAGGGAGCCAAGGGCATGGATCGACGACAGTTTTTCAAGGTCAGTTGGGGAGCGGTGGGGATTGCATCGCTGGTTTCAGCAGTAGGCGTCAGTCTGGCCGCCGTGGTGCGCTTCCTGATGCCGAGCGTCTTTTATGAGCCGCCGCAAAACTTCAAAATCGGCGAGCCTGGAGACTTTCCCTTCGGTCCTCCGACCTTCTTGGTTGAAGAAAAGATCTTTGTCTTTCGCGATCGCGACAAGGGTTTTGCTGTGGCAAGCGCGGTATGCACCCACCTCGGCTGCACGATTGCGCACTTCTCCAGCGACCAACGCTTCCATTGCCCTTGCCACGGCAGCGTCTTTGGCGCAGATGGCGCGGTGCAGCATGGCCCTGCCCCCCGTGCCCTCGATTGGTTTGAAGTCACGCAGGCTCGCGATGGACAGCTTCGCGTGGATAAAGACAAGGTCGTACCGCCCACTTACCGGTTGATGGTGTAACGATGAATCTGATTCGCGAGATCTGGCAATCGATCGTGCGGCGAGACCCGCTCTCCACCGACAAGGGGAAGTCCGAGCTGGTCTTTCTCAACGTGTGGCTGCATATCCATCCGGCCAAGGTGAAGAAAGAGAATATGAAGTTCAGGCATACGTTCTACCTGGGCTTCATCACATTCTTTCTCTTTCTGATCCTGCTGACCACGGGAATAGCGCTGATGTGCTACTACCGCCCCTATCCGCCGCAGGCTTACCAGGACATGAAGGACCTGCAATTCGTAGTCTTCATGGGTCCATTTCTCAGAAACATGCATCGTTGGGCCGCGCACGGCATGGTGATCTGCGTCTTCCTGCATATGTGCCGGGTCTTTTATACCGGTTCGTACAAGAAGCCCCGCCAATTCAACTGGGTGATCGGCGTGCTGCTGCTGCTTGTAACCCTCAGTCTTTCTTTTACGGGTTACTTGCTGCCATGGGATCAATTGGCCTACTGGGCCATTACCGTTGGAACTAACATCGGCAGTTATGCTCCACTAATTGGCGGGCAAGTAAGAGAGCTATTGCTCGGCGGTCACAGCGTAGGCGAGGGGGCGCTGATTCGCTTCTATGTGCTGCACGTCGCGGTATTGCCGGCGATCATCATCCTGCTCACCATCGTTCATTTCTGGCGGGTTCGCAAAGATGGTGGACTCTCGAAGCCTGTCTGGAAGCTCGAATCAAAGAAACCTGAGGCCCTCGTCACCATCGGTGCACCGACCGCGGCCGCGGCATTACAGACCATGCCAGCTTCCAAAGAGAAGACCTATGGCTTAATGGAAGTGGTTACCGGCAAGCCGATCTTTGAAACCATCACTGCCGAAGAGGAAGAGGATACGGTCTTTTCTTATCCCTATGCATTTGTGCGTGAGGCAGTTGTGCTGATGGCGACGGTCACCACCATCATGACGATGTCGCTCTTCCTGAACGCGCCGCTCGAAGAGCTGGCCAACCCGGCAAAGACGCCCAATCCGGCTAAGGCGCCATGGTACTTTCTAGGCCTGCAGGAGTTAGTAAGTCATTCTGCATTATTGGGCGGCGTAGTAGCGCCAGCGCTGATGGTGCTGGCGCTGCTTGCCATCCCATACCTTGATAGGAATCCAAGCCGACGGCTCGCCGACCGCAAGTTGATTCTCTGGCTCTTTACCATCTTCGTCGTGGCTAACCTGGTTCTGATCGTCGTAGGAACCTTCTTCCGCGGACCGGGGTGGGCGCTGGTTCCACCATGGGTACATGTCGTCGGGGGGGGTGAGTGATGGAACGCAAACTCCAGCAATTCTTCTTTGCCCTTAGTCTGCTCGCCTTGGCGCTGATCATCGCGGCTGGATATCAGGCCAATACACCGTCGTGGAAATCCTATCAGCGAAGCTTTTTGCAGCTTGAGGCCCAGGGTGAGCCGAACGAGGTGGCAAAGGCTGCCGTTCTCGCCACGGCGCCCGAGATTCATCAGGTTCTGCTGCCGGGTCTGCAGCGTGTCGACCGCTGCACCACTTGCCATCTCGGCGTAGAAGACCCCACGATGAAGAACGCGCCCGAGCCCTTCCACTATCATGCCGGACTTGGACCGCACATCCCTTCAAAGTTCGGCTGCACCATCTGTCACGGAGGACAAGGTCTTGCTACCGACAAAGAAGGGGCGCACGGCGATGTCGCCTTCTGGCCCAACCCTCTGTTGAACAGAGATTACATTCGCGCCTCCTGCGGCCGCTGCCACAAAGAAGGCGATGTACCCGGAGTGCCGGAGCTGACCGAGGGACGTCACCTCTTTGAAACGCAGGGCTGCCGAGGCTGCCACAAGCTGAACGGCGTGGGCGGAAGCATCGGCCCTGACCTCACCAGCGAGGGAGCCAATCGACGTTCGCCCGACTGGCTTGAGCGTCACTTCCTGACTCCCAACGCAGTTTCGACCGGCTCCGCCATGCCCAACTTTCATTTCACCAAAGAGCAGGCCCGCGACCTCACTTATTACATGCTCTCACTCACCAACGAAGAGATGGGCAGCTACTTTTCCAGCGTCCGCCTGATTCCAAGCCCGGAGTATGGCAAGCAACTGTTTGTTGAGAAGAATTGCCTGGCTTGTCATGCGGTAGGCGGTGCCGGAGCAAAGACCGCCCCTGACCTGCTCGGCGTAACCAAGCGCCACTCGATCGAATGGCTCGACGAGCAACTGGTGAATCCCGAGCTTGTCTATCCGGGCAGTTCGATGCCGGAATACGATCTCGAAACCAATGCCCGTAAAGCGCTGGTCGCCTTCATGGCTACGGCCTCCGCCGAAGATGTCCAGTTGATCCTATCGAAGAAGACCCGGACGATGACGCCCGAGGATGTGGCAATTGAAGCCGGCAAGCAGAACTTCTCGCGCTTCGGCTGCGTAGGCTGCCACGGGACAGAACTGCAGGGAGGAGTGGCCAACCCCAACGCCCAGGGCGGAGAGGTGCCATCGCTTCTGCATGTCTTCGACGATTACACCAAGGATGAGGTCATTGCCATTATTCGCAACGGCAGAGTGCCCCCGCTCGACAAGGCCTCAGGACCGACTCCGCCGCTCTACATGCCAGCCTGGAAGCAAGTCCTTAGTGACGAGGACATCAACCGGATCGCCGACTTCCTCTGGTCAAAGCAGGAGAAGAAAAAAGATGCCTGGTAGCGCGGAGCGTCTTGTCGGCTCTGTTGATGGCGTGGCTCATAGCTGCCGCCACGCCCGCCCAGGCACGGGGAAGCCTACAGAGTGGCTTGATTCAGCGTAGGAATCAAGCCATTACGCCGGGTCAACCAACCGAAGGTTTTGCAGAAAAACTCGACCGGCCAACAGGTCCACGAGATCATGGTGCAGTAGTCCGCCGAGCTGGGAACGCATTTTGACTCCTGTCATGCCGGGGCCCCGAACAACATCGGCCCCAATGGCCGCCCGCAACTCGACCTCTGTCGGCGGCCGGCACAGGAGGAATCGTAACCATTGCACTGAGCATCGTTGGGGATCGTTATCCCTACGTGGTACAGGGTCGTCCGATGGGACGGATCTTCGGAGCAATAGCAGCCGGGATGGGGTTTGGCTCGAGTCTGGGACCGCTCTCAGGGCAATCGCATGAACGTCATCTGAGTCCGAGGAGTTCGGCGCGATAGGCAT
>CAYTJN010000115.1:0-13737 GCA_964438125.1 uncultured Occallatibacter sp. | reverse complement strand
CGGACAGGTCCATGCGCAGAGCCAGGGTGTTGACAAAGAAGCCGATCAGATGTTCTATCTCGGCCCGCCCGCGGTTGGCCGTCGGAGTGCCAATGACCACATCCTGCTGGCCAGACAAGCGAGCCAACAGCGCCGCCCAGCCAGCCAGCAATGTCATATATAAGGTGGCATGGCTCTTTCTGCAAAGAGACCTTAAGCCTGCTGTCAATTCCTCATCCAGAACAAATTCCGCAAAAGCACCTACATAGTTCTGCTGTGCCGGACGAGGATGGTCTGTCGGCAACTCGAGCAGCGCCGGCGCTCCGGTCAGCGCAATCTTCCAGTAGGCGGCCTGCTGTTGCAGAATCTCACCCTCCATCCACCCGCGTTGCCAAACAGCGTAGTCGGCGTATTGAATCTCTAACTCGGGCAGAGGGTCTTGTCTGTTTTCGAGAAATGCTGCGTACAACTCACTTAGTTCGCTCGTGAAAATTCCCATCGACCAGCCGTCGGAGACGATGTGGTGCATGGTAATGAGCAGTGTGTGTTCGTCTTCTGCGAGGCGAATTAGTCGGCCACGAATCAGAGGGCATTGCGCAAGATCGAAGGCCTTCGTCGCCTCCAAGTCGGTAATGCGCTCCAGTTCGGTGTTGGCGTTGTCCTGCTCGCACAGATCGTCCTCGATCAGATAGAATCTGATCACATCTGCAGCGTTAATTTGTTGGACAGGCTCCCCATCCGCCAGGAGGAAGGTCGTGCGCAACGCCTCATGCCGCCCCACGAGCCGGTCCAGTGCACATCGAAGAGCCGCGTGGTCCAACGTCCCTTTCAAATGCACGTATAGCGGGATGTGATAAATCTCGCTAACGCCTTCCATCTGCGCCAAAAACCACAGCCGCTGTTGGGCAAAAGACAACGGAAAGCACGCCCCACGTTCAGCGTGCGCAATTGATCGTAGCCCGCGTTGTTGGGACTTGAGAGCACTTGCCATGTTGTAATTCCTCCGAGTAAGTATCCACCGGTTCAGCAGGTCACCCCATGGCAGTTGAACCTCACAGTTAAATGATCACAACCGATTGATTCTGCCATAGTTGTACCCTAAAACATCGAACAGATGATCGAAAGAACGCACCTTCAATCGGGAATTGCACCAGAATAGCGAAAAGAAAAGGAGACACTACTTTTGTTACATAAGTAAGCTCTGAAGTCAAACCTCAACGTTACTCAGGTGACGATCATCACGCCTGAATCGTGCGAAACCTGAGTACTAAAGCACACTTTGGAGCCACTATATCAGTGCCTTGATTTGAAAAGACCGAGAAAAGGCAGTGAAAATTCGCGGATTTCGATCAAAATCTTGGTGAAAACTCCCCGGAATTCGGCAATCTAGGAGATTGCTCTGGCCTCTGCAGGCCGTTTCCCGGTCTCCGGAGGCTCTACACCCTTGCGGGGCCAAACGATTACGGTGTTGGTACAAATTCCCCAACTCTAAACCGCGCATAGCCACGCATGATTCTTCTTCAAGCCCCGGCGGCGAACCTTGGGAAATCCAAAAACGCGCTTCGGGATGCGGAACAGAACCCCACCGGCGGCGGAAGCTTTACCTATGACTCGGAGGATGAGTTGAAGACGATGAACGGCGGCGCTGTAACCGTGTTCTAGGACGACGACGGCAATTGTGTGGCCAAGATTGCGAATGGCGTGACTACACGTTATCTTGTGCACGACATGAGTCCCACGGGGACGCAGCGAGCGTTGACATAGTGCCATACCTCGCTGGTGTCAATAAACACGCGGGTTTGCGTATTGTTGTTTTCGATCAATGGAGCGAGGAAGTTCTGGCGCGGGCTATTAGAGAAACGTACCACTAGCAGAGTTGTTTTTCAATAATATCAGCCGCGATATTCAAGCCATCAACCTCCTGCAAGTTATCCCGCATTTTACGTACTGCCTTCTGGCACTCCTCACTGTGCAAAACGGCTCTGATAACTCCCCGCAACCCTTCAACAGTGATATTCCTGAACGGCAGGCCTGAGCCGATGCCACTCCATTTAATTCTGGCGGCGACCCCGGGCTGATCATCCGTTACTGGAATCGCAACGATAGGAACTCCACAGGTAATAGCCTCCAAAACAGTATTCATGCCCGCATGAGTAATACAGAGAACGGACCTTCTGAGAATCTCCATTTGCGGAGCGAAATGGACGACTATCGGTTCTCCCGGCAAATAGCCCAGCGACTCAGGAGTTAGCGACATCCCGCCTAACGAAATGACAAGCTGGAGATCGAATGCAGAGCATGCGGCTGAAATCATTTCAACAGCCTTCTTCGATCTCGCCCTTACTGTTCCCATGCAGGCATAGACAATAGGCTTCCCATTCAAGCGCGACCAGGGAAACTCGGCCCTGGGGCGTCCAATGTCATTGTAAAAACTTCCCGCATGAAATAACGAAGGGACACTGATCTCTCTCTTGAAATCCAACACGCGTGGCAACTGAGAGATAATTGCCAACTTTGAGAACAGATCGTTGATATCGTTGGCCGGGGGCAGTCCCCAGTTCTTGCGGTAACTGTTCACTGTTTGCAAGGTTGGGGCAAAAAGACGCCTGAATAAATCATTTCCCCGCCGATTTCGCCTGCGATCGTCACGCCACTTACGTGGAGACCAGTTAAATATGAATGGAGGCACATCGTCATTGAGAAATACAGGCGGGAACATGCTTATGTTGATGAATGGCAGACCGAGCGCATCGGCAATGCTGCCTGCGGCCAAATCACCCTGATCGACCAGCAATGCGTCTATTCGCTCGTCTGCCACTGCCCTCAATGCAGTTTTGAGTACCAGCATCGCGTGCATATGAATTGTATTCACGGGATGCGGCCCGATATAACGATCATTCTCAGGTATGCCGCTATGCTCCCGGAGCATTGAATCATCCACGAGAGGTCTAAAAGCCAAACCTGACGCCATAATAATCGCCCTTGTTATGGGGCGGTTAAAAACCGTCACTTTGAACCCGCGACCTTCCAGCCTCATGCCCAGAGCGGTTCCGGGGTAAAGATGGCCCCTTCCAGGGAGACAAAAAAAACCAAGATGCAGGCCCATATGCGGAACTACTCCTAAACTATAAAGATAGACCAACAGGGTGGTCGTCCTTCGGAACAGCCCGTAAGGTATTGTCTTTTGCAACAAAGAGTAGTAGCGTCGCAAGAAGAGGTGAAAAGGATATAGTGCACGCCAGCATAGCCGCAATTGAATACTTTCTTCCCGAAAGAACCTTAACTACTGAAGATCTGGTGGCTGAGTGTCCGGAATGGAGCGTTGCGGCTATCGATGCCAAGACGGGGATCCGAACCAGACACATTGCATCGGAGCATGAGTGCGCATCCGATCTCGCCGTAAATGCCGCGCGCCGGTTGTTTGAATCGGGGGCCTGTCGTCCGGAAGAGATAGACTTTCTCCTGCTCTGCACACAGAGCCCGGACTTCGTGCTGCCTACCACTGCCTGTCTATTGCAGGACCGGTTGGAAATGCCAAGTTCCATGGGAGCGCTTGATTTCAACCTTGGATGTTCTGGATTTGTATACGGCCTCGGCTTATCCGAGGGGTTAATATATTCTGGACAAGCGAGCACTATTTTGCTAATTACGGCTGAAACTTACAGCAAGTATATAGATTCAAAGGATAAGGCATCGCGTACGATTTTTGGAGACGGCGCGGCGGCCACAGTGATCAGAGGACGAGCAGACGCCATCCCTAGCTTTGGCCCTTTTATTTATGGTACAGACGGCCGAGGAGGAATGGATCTGGTAGTTCCGAACAGTGGGGCAAGGGTGCTGCTCACGTCATTATCTTCCCCTGCCGCGGAACGGCGGCGAAATACACTACATATGAATGGTGCTAAGGTGTTCAACTTTGCGATTGATGTAGTCCAGTCAAGCGTGAGTAAGTTATTGGAAAAGGCTTCGCTGAGCCTAGATGAAGTTGATCTTTTCATCTTTCATCAGGCTAATGCCTATATGCTTGAAGAACTCCGCAATTTGCTTCAAATTCCCAGCGATAAGTTTATGGTGTCAATGAAAGAATGCGCTAATACAGTATCATCAACCATACCAATCGCATTAAAACAAGCTGATATTGATAACAGGCTAAAGGCGGGAAGCAGGATCATGCTGGTTGGTTTTGGCGTCGGATATTCATGGGCTGCCACACTTATCAGATGGGGTAGTAATGATCTGAAGTAATTGCAAGTGGGGAATCGCGACTTTGCTTTAGCGTAGAATGTTATTGGAGTGAGCTTGCCTCTTTTCCGGCAGCCTATACCTGCTGCCTCGGCCGGCCACTTGCCCACTGAATAGCCGAAAGCCCTAGAATTCTGAACTTCCCTAGCCCAAAAATTCTTCATGCAAATCATCTCTTCAGGTAAAGCTTGTTATTAACGACAACTACTTCGATTTCTTTCGACGTAGAATAATTGAATAGATCGCTGCTACGGTTAATAAATCCTCTTCCCGAATAATTCAGACTCGTATTGCAAAGCACCCCAAATCCTGTTTGCTTCTTGAATGCGCTCAGAAGCTTAAAAAGACAAGGATTCTCGTTCGGCGTTACGGTCTGTATCCGTGCGCTTCCGTCAACATGTGTTACAGCACGCAACTCAGGTGTTTGTGTTTTATAAAAATAAAGCATATGAGGGCTGAGGCGGTGGTCAGCGCCGAAATGATCACGACCGTCTTCCGAGAGGCAAACGGGGGCAATCGGCCTGTAACTTTCCCGACCTTTAATATAATTGAGGCGAGTCTTCATCTCGTCTGTGAATGGCGCAGCCAACAAAGAGCGATTTCCAAGAGCGCGAGGGCCAATCTCATAGCGCCCTTGAACCCAGGCGACGACTTTTCCCGATTTGAGCAACCCTGCCACCTTGTCGTAATCCAGGTCGAATTCCTCATAATCGTCTGGCCTCATATCCATGGTGAAGTCCAGACCCCGATAGGCATCCCACTCAATCTTCGACCGGCCGGATACTTTAAATTGCGCCTCAATGGCTGTTCCCAGAGCTGAGCCGGAGTCGTTTGCGACCGGCGGCACAAAGACATCTTCAAAGATTCCAGAATTGCGCCATCGTGAATTCCACTCACAATTCAATCCGCATCCTCCAGAGATAAGGAGAGGGTAGCCCTTGGTAAGATTGCGTTTTGCATACTGATAGAAGAGATCGTAGATTGCGTCTGAAAACTTTCCAGCCATCTCGGTAAACCCAGGATCAGTTACTCCACAATTGAGGTAGGGGGATCCTTGAAATGGCTGCTTCAGCGTGACCGGAGGCTTAATCTCGTGCAGCACCCTGTGAATAACGGCTTCCTCTTCGCTCGTTTGCGATCCATGTGTCGAATACGCGCTCAAGGCCATCAGCTTGCCCGCCGCATCATGCCTCCAACCGCCGTCTAATCTTGACGGGTCAGCTAGGTCGAACATGAAGGAGTATTTGTATCCTGGCGCTGCGAGCACTTGGTCAATCCTCTTGATATTAAGAGAGCTATCGATCTCATAAAAAGTGCCTATTTCACCCTCCCAAGTGAGCGCATAGCAAGGCTTTCCATGGTCAAAGGGAGACAGCCCATAGGAGCAAAAGATATGGGATCGCTCATGGGTTGAACGGTATATCTGGGTAGTGTTGCTAAAAAGCCGGAATTTCTTTAAAGATGTCAGGCGTTCAGAGGTGCCAAAATACTCGTTGTCGCCGCGGATTTCATCTAAGTCCCATCCACTAACCGCAACAACATCTGGTGGTTCTTCCATGCGCTGCATCGCTTCAAGAAAGAGTCCTGGGCCGGCATACGTATAGCGCGGAAATGAATTCTTTTCAGCTTCGATCAAAAAAGCTAGAGATCCCTTGCGCAAGACTGCAACCGCCCCATCATGACCTGGATTAAACGCCAATACTGTTGGAAAAGGAGAATTTTTGGAGAACGTACTGTATGTCGCCATTATCGAGGTCCCTTTCAATAAAACCACTATACTGTTCTTGACAATAATCTGTAAAAGACCCCATCAAGACTGTCAGGTTGAGATCGGTTTCTAATCAGGCAAGTATTACATAAAAAATATGTTACATGTTGTTGCTTACAGTAATTTGAATTAGAGTCCTCCTCTTCCGGTCTTGCACCATTGAAGAATGAACGAAGGCCAGAGCTCTTCTATCAATTGATCGGCCTTCTCCCCTACCGCGTTTTCCGCCGGAGTGTTGGACCAAGGTGTATCACATGGGCTTCGGCTCCACCGTGACGCGTTCACGCTTGCCGATGCCAACAAGAGGCGCGACTGGCGCAACCCTACGGCTTCAGATCTGACTCGAGCAGTGGGACCGGCAGCAGATCGATCAGTTGTTTCGGGACGGGTTGCAGGCGGTGAGCCCAGCGTTGTGCTGCTTGACCCCACGGCAGTTGGACCGGAGACAATCCACGCCTGCCGTGGGCACCAACCCGGGACTTTCCGCTAAGGCTGCTTGGCTTATTAGGAAACGGTATCTCGATGGTGGGCTGGAGCGGGCGCTGTTCGATGACCCTCGTCCATGCGCAAGGCTTCGGTGGAGAAGGAGAGATAGATTCGGGGAAGCCTCGTGGGCAATGCCAGTAACGAGCTATCGCATGCTCCGCCCCGTACTGCGGGGTTCTCTCGTAAGCTGTTCAAATTGATAGCTTCGCATATTTATTGAGTCCACTATTTGAATTTCATTTCTCTAAGTTTGACACCCATCATGTAAAATTCATGCACTGAATACAAACACCGAGGATCACTTCGAATGATTTTCACCACTAATTATTCTGTCGCCCTTTTGCATTGCGGAAATGTTAACCCTGCAAAGACAAGCGATCGAACACAAAAGAATATCTATTATATGCCGATGGGGCTTTTCCCACTTGCCAGTGAGCTCAAGAACTCTGGGGTCGATGTAGAGATATTTCATAGCGACATAGAAGCGTTTGCTGGAGATGAGGATTCGATCGACTTCAAGAAGCTGGATGCCATTGGACTCGATTGTCACTGGTCAAATCAAAGCCTCAACGTGGTGCAAACCGCGGCGTTGGCCAAGAAGACGAATCCAGAGATCTTTGTTTTTCTGGGCGGTTATACTGCAAGTTATTTCGCCACGGAGATCATCAGGGATTTCGATACAGTCGACGCTATTATTACAGGCGAAGGCGAGATGGGAATCAGGGAACTCTGCCGGGAACTGGCCCGCTCGAAAGCACAGAATTGCCTACCGGTTCTCGATTCCATTCCGAACCTTGTCTGGAGAGATGAAAAGAAGACAACGCGGGTAAATACGGTTTCATTTGTGGCGACATCCGAGAGCTTGAGCCAACTGGAATATGCTGAGATACCCCTTCTTAGAAACTGGCAGTTCTACCGGGATCTGAGCCACTTCTGGACAAAGTTTCCCGAGATTAACACTCCAAGCCTTTTTCTTCTGGAAGTGGGGCGCGGGTGCAGGTACAATTGCTCGTTTTGCGGGGGAAGCGCTATTGCACAGTTTCAAATCAACAAGCGCAAGGGGATGGCTGTCCGCTCTGTCCGTTCCGTTTTGTCCACGATTCAAAAAGCGATTTTCTATGGCTTTTCCATGTTCTATACATGCTACGAGGAGCCGGGAGTTAGCGACAGATGGTACATCGAACTTTTTGAGATGATTCGAAAAGAAGGACTCAAGATTACTTTTGGGTACGGATCCTGGAAACTGCCAACAGAACGCCTCATCGATGCAATGTGTGAGTGCTGCGAGGAGGCGATTATCGAGCTTTCACCGGAAACATCGAGCGAAGAGCTGCGAAAAAAGAACAAGGATTCCCGGCTCTACTACTGCAACGATGAACTGGAGCAATGCCTCGGATATATCGGAACCAAGAGGAACTGTAAGGCGCAGGCCTATTTTGGGTATTTCTTGCCCGGAGATACGATGGAAACTGTGACCGCCACAACGGTTTACAAGTCCTACCTTGATCGGAAATATGGTGCTTTTTCGGAAATCAGATATTCAAATCTTTCCACCGATCCAGGGTCGATGTTATTTGCGCGACCCGAGCACTTTCAAATCGATATTGACGTTAGGACGTTCCCAGATTATTTGAAGTTACTGGAAAGGAACTATGTCATGAGCAAGAACCAAAAATCCGACATGACCGCATTCCGGCCCAGTTCAATGACTAGAGAACAGGCTGAAGTTATAGCAAGAAAAGTAAGCGGAGGGGGCTAGCTGTAAAGTACATAGTTCGATTGGGGCAGAGCCATGAGATTTATGATTCGCTAGCGGAGAAAAGGCCGGTGGCCAAGCTGGCGCGTGCCTCAGGTGCCCATCTATGAATCTGGATGCCTAGGTCCTCTTTTCGGGGAACCTGAAAACAGATGTCCTGTGCCCGTAAATCTGTTTGCAAGAGCGGCCAGCCTGTTTCTACTCCCCCAATGACGGCCAAAGCCCGAACATTCTCCCCAAGCGATGTCACTCGTCTTTTGAAACGCGCTACCATTGCACCGTGACCATTCCGTCTCTTTCCGTCCTGATGAACCAGCCATCGCTCAAGCATGAGCGATTTGCCGCGCATCGCGAGCTTGAAGCTCTCCTCAAGAAGACCTTGCGGGGCGATGTGCGTTTTGACCTTGGTTCACGGGCGCTTTACGCGGCCGATTCGTCGAATTACCGCCAGCTTCCAGTCGGTGTCGTGCTGCCTCGCGACGCCGACGATGTGGAGGCCGCCCTCGCCGCCTGCCGGACAACGGGAGCCGCAGTGCTGCCACGAGGCGCGGGCACCAGCTTAGCCGGACAGTGCGCTAACGTGGCTGTAGTATTCGACTATTCGAAATACATGCGAGGCCTCACTTCGATCGATCCCGATGCAAAGTTGGCGCGTGTTGAGCCGGGCCTCGTTCTCGACCGTCTGCGTGAGGCCGCCGAGCGCCATCACCTCACCTACGCTCCAGACCCCGCGACACATTCCCGCTGCACCCTGGGCGGCATGATTGGCAACAACAGTTGTGGCGTCCACGGCCTGCTGGGAGGAAAAGTCGCGGACAACGTCGAATCGCTGGACTTGATTTTGTATGACGGCACACGCATGACCGTTAGCCGCACAGGCCCCGCCGAGTTTGAGAGATTGATCCATGCGGGCGGGCGCGTAGGGCAGATTTATGAGGGCCTGGCAAGTCTGCGCGACCGCTACGCCGGGCTGGTTCGCGAAAAGTTTCCGCGCATTCCGCGGCGCGTCTCCGGTTACAACCTGGATGAATTGCTCGACGAAAATGGTTTCAACGTGGCCCGCGCGCTGGTAGGCTCTGAGGGAACCTGTGCGACCGTCGTCTCAGCCACGTTGAACCTGACTGCGAGCCCGCCCTTCCGCGTGCTCACTGCGCTGGCTTTTGCGGATGCGTTCCTCGCCGCCGACGCCGTGCCGCGCGTCCTTGAATTCGCGCCGATCGGATTGGAAGGCTTCGACCGCCTGCTCGTTGACTTCATGCGCCGCAAGGGGCTAGCCGTGGACGACGTTGCGTTGCTGCCTGAAGGCGGCGGCTTTCTGCTCGTCGAGATGGGCGCATGGTGCGCGGCCGAAGTACAGGAAAAAACCGACGCGTTGGTTCGCGCATCGCAAAGCTGGACCGTCTCACCTGTATCTCGAATTTACAACGCCGCCGATGCCGCGCGTGTCTGGCGCGTCCGTGAATCGGCGCTCGGCTCAACGGTCTTCGTCCCTGGCGAGCCCGACCGCTGGGAAGGTTGGGAAGACGCAGGCGTTCCCCCCGCACGGCTGGGTGCCTACCTGCGCAAATTGGTCGAGCTGATGAATGAGTTTGGCTATCGCAGTCCTCTCTACGGTCATTACGGACAGGGCTGCGTGCATCTGCGCATCAACTTCGATTTCCGCAGCGAGGAAGGGTTGCGCAAGTACCGCGAGTTCATTGAGAGAGCCGCCGATCTCGTGCTGAGCTTTGGCGGATCTTTGTCAGGCGAGCACGGGGATGGGCAGTCACGCGCGGCTCTGTTGCCAAAAATGTTCGGCCCCGAACTGATGCAGGCCTTCCGAGAATTCAAGGCTCTTTGGGATCCCGAAAACCGCATGAATCCGGGCAAGCTGGTAGATCCTGTACGAGTCTATGATCCGGTTGAAAATCTTCTGCACGGATTGCCTGACGCTGCGGCTAATGAGCACTCCAAACTGGAGACGCAGTTTGTCTTTGCGTCCGACGGCGGATCGCTCGAGCGCGCAACCGAGCGTTGCGTGGGCGTCGGCGCCTGCCGCAAGAGCGAGGGCGGCGTGATGTGTCCCAGCTATCGCGCTACCGGAGAGGAGCAGCACTCCACCCGCGGCCGCGCCCGACTGCTTTGGGAGATGCTGGCCGGCGCGCTGCGCGATGAAGGCTTCCAGAGCCGCGCGGTGCATGAGGCACTCGATCTCTGCCTCAGTTGCAAAGCCTGCAAGAGTGAGTGCCCGGTGCAGGTGGATATGGCGGCTTACAAATCTGAATTCCTGGCGCAGCATTACAAAGGCCGGCTGCACCCACTGCATCACTATATCTTTGGTTTTGCCGACCGGCTTGCGCGACTGGGCTCCTTCGCTCCTGCTCTGACCAATGCGATTCTAACCGGCCCGATAACGAGCCGGTTGATTAAGCACATCGTGGGTGTGGCACAGGAGCGGCAGTTACCACGATTGGCAGACAAAAGTTACCAGCAAAACCGTGCCGCGACTCGACCCGAACAGAGATTGAGCGACCTATCCTTTCCGCAAACCTCTGCGAAAAGGATAGGAGGCTATGAACCACCACAAACGACCGCCCTTCCGCAAGTTGTGCTCTGGCCCGATACCTGGAATAACGACTATCATCCGCAAACGCTGGCCGCGGCGGAATCTGTGCTAGCTCTAGCAGGTTTCAGTGTCGAGCTTCCGCGCGGTCATATCTGCTGCGGACGGCCGCTCTATGACTTCGGCTTGCTCGACGCGGCCCGCTCCTATCTTGCCAAGGTCCTTGACCGCATGGCTCCGCAGATTGAGGCCGGATTACCTTTCGTCTTTCTCGAGCCGAGCTGCGCCAGCGTCTTCAAAGACGAATTACTCGAGCTCTTCCCCGATGACTCGCGAGCACGGCGCATGAGCGGGCAGGTCTGGTTGTTGGCCGACTTTCTCGTCGCTAAGGCTCCGAAGTTCTGGCCCGGGCGACTTACGGGAGCAAAAATTCTGATTCATGGCCACTGCCACCACAAAGCAGTTTTTGGCGGACCAAGAAATGAAATCTCCCTGCTGCGCAAGGCAGGCGCGACTGTCGAGCCGATACAGGCCGGATGCTGCGGCATGGCCGGGCCGTTTGGATTTGAGGCGGACAAGCTTGAGGTTTCGAAAAAGATTGCCGAGGACGGACTGTTGCCTGCTATCAGGTCCGCAGGTCCAACGACAATCATCGTCGCCGATGGCTTCAGTTGCCGCGAGCAGATCAGTCAACTCGGGGCACGCGAGACGATGCACTTCGCGGAGGTCCTGGCTCGAAGTTGCGGCTGCGGAAAATGAGTGATCAGTTCAGGAAAGTTTCGGGCGGCCCGCCTCGTGTGCCGGCTGCCCGTAAATGCTCGGATTTAAAAATTCAGCGTAATCTTCGCTGTGAGCGTTCGCGGAGTTATATAGTGTGTGCCACTAAAGGTTGAGAGGAAGTTATACAGTGCGTACTTGTTGGTGACATTGATTGCCGTCAAGTCGAGATTTGTTTTGTAGTGGTCCTTGTGGAAGAGATTGTCCTTGCCTATAGATGCATCGAAGAGATCGCGAGGTGCAATGCGCTGCGGATTGTGGTCGTTGTCGCCCGTGCCCGGGCGGGGAACGCTAATCAGGTTCGAGGTGAATTCAGAGGCCGGACAAGTTGAAAAGTAGGTGCTGGGATTCTTAACGTCTGCCTTAACTCCGCCGCAGGCAAATCCCGCCTGAAACTCCTCGTCCAGAGTCAACGGCAATGCGACGCTCGCTTTCGTCACTGGATTGATAGTTGGCGCTATATTGGTGTCCACCATGGCAACTCCAGGCTGCCCAACCAGCGTGATTGAACTATTTCCGCAGGGAGTGTTTGGATCGGTCACGCCATAGCAAGGTGCCGATCCGGCAACCTGGCCTGAGTCATATCGCCAATTGAATCCGCCCCACAAACCATTCAACTCTTTACCGCGTGAGAATGTGTATTGCAGGTGGGTTGTCTGGTTGAACTTCTCATCGTGATCGATGCGGAAAGGCAAGCCTGTCTGGCCCACGGTCGCTCCGGCTCCGGCCACTTGCGGCGGGAAGAAACGCGCTGCCACCGAGGACGCGACGAGATAGGCGCTGAAGTTATGAAAGCTGGGAATATCTGCGCGTAAGGCGTAGCCGGGAATCTTTGAGTTATGCCAATCGATGGGGAAGGTGATCGGCGTGTTACCCAATACGCTGAAGTCGAATGCGTTATGCGTGTACTTCCAGATATATTCGCCGCTCACGACTATTTTCTTTCCGAAGGCCTGTTGAAGGCCTGCGTGGAACTCGTTTTTGAAGCCTGGCTGAAGCGTTCCCGATACACCAGATGTGCAGTTAAGCAACGGTGCAAGCACTGCATTCGAGCACCCATTATTTGAGAGCACGAGGTTCTCGTTGAAAGGCGTCTCCAGGGTCCGCGCATACGAGACACGCAGCACCGTTGTAGTCGGCTTGAAGTTATACGCGATTCCAACGCGTGGCTGTGCCTGATTTGCGTCCGTAAGGCCGTTGTAAACATCCTCGCGCAGTCCCAGATTGAATAGCCAGTTACCGGCCTTGATCTGGTCTTCAACAAACAGACCCAATTCCTTGATGTCGGTGTGGCCCAGGAAGTTATACTCGCTGCCGCCGCGGGTCAAGTCGTAAGGCGCGAGAACGGGATTGTAGTTAGGATTCTGGAGCGCTATCACGCCGTCGCAAGGCGTGGGACCCGCGGGACCCGTGTATCCCGCCAAAGGAACGCCGTTCACATCCATGCAGGGAGCGCTGAGTGGATAGGTCGATTCCACAATGCCCAGGTTGTCATTTTCGCGCAGGAAGGTCTGTCCGTACTGCGCGCCGGCTTTGATGTTATGAATTCCCTTCGCATAAGAGAAGTCGGAGTGGACCGCGGCGTTGGTCAGCGAGCGATTCTGCGCGATAGAAGAGGTTTGCAGGTTGGCCGGACCAAGGTCGGCCAGAGGATTTCCGCTGGGATAGTAGTTATACTCATCCCTGCGCAAAAAGCCGCCCAGGTTGAGCACCGCATTATTGCCGATCACTCGCGTATAAGTGGGCGAGATGTTAATGGTTCCGATCTTCGAGTGCTGGTCGGTATCGCCTACGTGGCCAAAGACAGGGTTGGCGCTTGCCCCACCGCTGACTACATTGAGCACATTCAAGTTGTCGTAAGAGTTAGGTGTTTGAAACCATGAGCGGGAGTAGTTGACGTCCAGATGAATGGAATTGGCCGAGTTAAGGCTATAGTCGACGCGGTCGAACACATTTTGCTCGTTGCCCTTGTCGTGGAAGACGGAGAACTCCGGCGGATCGAGAAAGCGCCCAGAGTTGAGCCCGTCGGCCTCGATGAAATTCCCCCACTTGATGCCGCCATAGGCCAGATCGAAGCCGCCCGAGGCCGAACCGAATGCGCCGTAGGAAGAATTGATGCTGCCGGTCGGCTTCGCAATGCCTTGTCCTGAGCGAGTGGTGGCCACGATCACCAGGCTGGTCTTGCCG
>CAYTJN010000114.1:0-13801 GCA_964438125.1 uncultured Occallatibacter sp. | reverse complement strand
CCTGCCCCGCGTGCAGCGAATAGCCCATCCCCACGCCGCCGCCGTGATGGAAGCTGACCCACGTCGCCCCTGAAGCAGTATTCAAAAGCGCATTCAAGATCGGCCAGTCGGCAACCGCATCCGATCCATCAAGCATCTTCTCCGTTTCGCGGTAAGGGCTGGCCACTGAGCCCGTGTCTAGGTGATCGCGCCCGATAGCCATCGGCGCCGAAATCTCACCCTTGCGCACCAGTTCATTGATCGCGAGGCCCATTCGTGCGCGCTCCCCATAGCCCAACCAGCAGATGCGCGCCGGCAAGCCTTGAAAGGCGAAACGTCCCCGCGCCAGCCGCAACCAGCGTGTCAATACCTCATTTTCGGGGAATAACTCCAGGGCTAACTCGTCTGTACGGTCAATGTCCTTCGGATCACCCGACAGCGCCACCCACCGAAACGGCCCCGTGCCCGTACAAAAGAGCGGTCGAATATACTCCGGCACAAATCCGGGAATCAGAAACGCGTCCGCACAGCCCGCGTCAAACGCAAATCGTCGAATGTTGTTGCCATAGTCAAACGTCACCACACCGGCGCGCTGCAACGCTAGCATCGCATTCACATGTACGACCATCGATGCCGTTGAACGTCGCACATACTCCTCTGGATTGCTTTTCCGCAGTTCCGCGGCCTCAGCCAGCGTGAGTCCCTGCGGCACATACCCATTCAGCGGATCGTGCGCGCTCGTCTGATCAGTCACCACATCAACAATTACGCCACGTCGCACAATCTCCGGCAGCAGGTCGGCGCAGTTTCCCACCAGACCCACCGACAGCGGACGCCCATCGTCGCGCGCCGTTTCGCAGAGCTGCAGAGCCTCGTCCAACTCTTCGGTCACCATGTCGCAATAGCGCGTTTCCACACGCCGTTCAATCCGGCTGCGGTCCACATCGATCGCCAGCACCACGCCATCGTTGAGCGTAACCGACAGCGGCTGTGCTCCACCCATTCCGCCGACGCCGCCCGTCACTACCAGCCGCCCCTTCAGACTTCCTCCGAAATGCCGCTCGGCCAGTGCCGCAAAGGTCTGGAATGTTCCTTGCAAAATCCCCTGCGTGCCGATGTAAATCCAACTCCCCGCCGTCATCTGCCCATACATCATCAGGCCCTTGCGATCGAGCTCATTGAAGTGTTCCCAGTTGGCCCATTTACCCACCAGGTTCGAATTGGCAATGATCACTCTCGGCGCCATCTCGTGCGTCGGAAAGACGGCCACCGGCTTTCCGGACTGCACCAGCAGCGTCTCTTCGTTGCCCAGCTTTTCCAACTCACGCACAATCGCGTGAAAGCATTCCCAGTCGCGTGCGGCTTTTCCGATACCGCCATAAACAACCAGATCCGCCGGCCGCTCCGCCACCTCCGGATCGAGGTTGTTCATCAGGCAGCGCAGCGCCGCCTCTTGCTGCCAGCCTTTGCAGCGCAATTGGTTGCCGCGTGGCGCTCGAATCGTTGGAGCCGTGGCCATTGTCATGCTCCCTCCAGTCCATAGAATCGCTGCCGCATTGGCGCGATCCCCCAAAAGTCGGTCTCAGAATACTACCCTGGGCTCAACCGGGGCGCCACACTCCGCAGAGGAGAACCTCTCTCCTCGCGCCCAACACATTCCATGCCCTAAGGCCAGGTGTTTCAGCGATAATAGGAGATCGCAGACGCGATCGCACCTGCGTTTGCAAACCAACCTTGTACCGGACGAAGGCGAGTCCCGCCGAGAAAGCGTTATGGTCTGCCAATGACGAAGAAATGCCCTGCCGCTCTGCTCTGTCTTATCATCTCCAGCTTCATGCCGACACTCATCCCGGCTAGCGCCCAGCAGCCCCGTTACCCCTTCAACAATCCGGCGCTGCCCATGGAGCAGAGGATCGACAACCTGCTTTCCCTCATGACCGTTGACGAGAAGATAAGCGTCCTCGGCACCAACACCGGAGTGCCTCGGCTCGGAGTGATGAGTTATGGCAACTCGGAAGGCATTCACGGCGTCGTGCAGCGCGAACCGCGGGAAAAGCGCGAACCCGTCACGACCACGCAGTTCCCCCAGCCACCCGGCATGGGCGAGTCATGGGATCCCGAGTTGGTTCGTAAGGCGGCAGGTGTTGAGGGATACGAAGCGAGATACATTACGCAGACCGCAAAGTACAATCGGCAGATTTTGATGCTCTGGGGACCGCAATCCGATCTGGCGCGCGATCCGCGCTGGGGCCGCAACGAAGAGGTCTATGGAGAAGATCCATTCTTTAATGGCACGATGGCGACCGCCTTCATCAAAGGTCTCCAAGGCGACGATCCGAAGTACTGGCAATCTGCCGCCTTGCTCAAGCATTTCCTGGCCAACAGCAACGAAGATCTCCGCGAAAGTTCATCCTCAAACTTCGACGACCGCCTCTTCTGGGAGTACTATTCGGTGCCCTTCCGCATGGGCTTTGAAGAAGGCGGGGCCAAAGCCGTCATGGCATCTTATAACGCCTGGAATGGAACCGCCATGGCCGTCAATCCTATTCTCAGAAGCCTTGTCCGCGAAAAGTGGGGCGTCGACGTGATCTCGAGCGATGGAGGCGCGGTGACGCTCCTGGTCGACCCTCGCCATCTCTTTCCCAATCAGGAAGCCGCCGTTGTTGCCTGCCTCAAATCCGGCATCAACCAGTTCCTCGATAAGTATCTCGACGAAACCAAAGCTGCTCTGAAAGATGGTTCCATCACCGAGGCCGAGATCGACGCACTGGTTCGCCCAAAGTTCCGCGTCACCTTGCGCCTCGGATTGTTGGACCCGCCCGAGATGGTTCCTTACTCCAGGATCAAGGACTCCCCAGAGCCCTGGAACACCGACGCGGATCGAACTGTCTCTCGGCAAATGGCCCTTGAGTCTGTTGTCCTGCTCAAAAATGACAATGCTCTGCTGCCTCTCAAAAAGGACGCCATCAAGTCAATCGCCGTGATCGGCCCCTTGGCCGATTCAGTTCATTGGGACTGGTACGGCGGCACGCCGCCCTATACCGTTACCCCGCTTCAGGCAATCAAAGATGAGGCTGGTCCCGGCATCAAGGTCAATTACGCGGCAAGCGAGTTGGGCAACGCCGCCTTCGATGCGGCGAAGTCCTCTGACGTCGCGGTTGTCGTGGTCGGCAACGATCCAACCTGTGGCCCTGACATGGCGCATGATTGGCACCGCACATTCGACGGCGGCGGCACGCTTGCTTGCACGGTGCCGAGCGACGGACGCGAAGGCCGTGACCGCGAGAGCATCACCCTTGAGCAGGAACAATTGGTCAAGCAAGTCTATGCCGCCAACCCCAGGACCATCGTGATCCTCGTTTCAAGCTTTCCCTTCGCCATCAATTGGTCGCAGGCTCACGTGCCGGCGATCCTGCACATGGCTCACTCCTCGCAGGACGAGGGCACGGCTCTGGCGAAGGTTCTCTTTGGCGAGTACAACCCCGGGGGACACCTCGTCGTCACTTGGCCAAAGTCTCTCGATCAGCTACCTCCGATGATGGACTACAACATTCGCGATGGCCGCACTTACATGTATTTCAAATCAGAGCCTCTCTACCCCTTCGGCTACGGCCTGAGCTATACGACCTTCAAATACTCCAATCTCCGCACCAGTTCCCAGCGCCTTGCCCAGGAAGGCACGGTCACTGTCAGCGTCGATGTGACAAATACGGGCGCTCTGGCAGGGGATGCGGTCGTACAGCTTTATGTAAAGCATCTGGCCTCCAAAGTGACTCGTCCCAACCAGGAACTCAAAGGTTTCAAGCGTGTGACCCTTCAACCGCATGAAACCCGCACCGTCGAGATTCCGCTGAAAGCCTCAACCCTCGCCTGGTGGGACCAGTCCCTCCCCGGCTTCCGCGTTGAAGCTGAACCCGTGCGCGTCATGGTCGGTAACTCGTCCCAGGACATCGAACTCACCACAGTTGTAGATGTTCAGTAGAGCCGTTTTCCAGAACGTCCGCTCATCTCCTGGCCACTGGTTGACCCCGTCCCGCATTGCAACATCAGTGGCCTGAATGTGAGGTCCATCACATCTAGGTCTACCCCCGCGCACCTACTATCAGACCATGAACGTAGTGACTCTAATCCTGATAGCGCCTTGTTCACTTCTTCTGGGCGCTGCGCTTCAGATCCTGGTAGCGCGGCTCGTTTCAGCCCGAACCAAGGGAATTCTGGCCTTCCTCGCCTGTCTCCCGGCGGTTCTAGCCGTGGCACTGACGGCGCCTTGGGTGCGCGCAGGACAAGCAATCGATCTAAACTTCTTACACTGGGACGGCCCTCTGGCCCTCGTCTTCCACGTCGACGCGCTTAGCATCCTCTTTGCTTTGATGGGCACCGGCCTGGGTGCCTTCGTCCTCCTCTACTCCGTCGGCTATATGGCCCACGACAAGTCCGCTACCCGCTTTTACGCCTCAATGCTGGTCTTCATCGCCGGCTTCGTCGGACTGGTCTATAGCGCCAACCTCTTCTTTTTCTATCTCTGCTGGGAACTTGTCGGTCTCTGCTCCTTCAGTCTCGTCGGCTTCTGGTACACCAATAGCGAGGCCGTTGCAGGCGCGCGCAAAGTCCTGCTGATGACCCACATCGCCGGCTACGGCTTGCTGGCAGCCATCCTGACCATCTACTTCCGCACCGGAAGCGCTCTCTGGACCGACCCCGCCGTCGCTCATGCCTTCACTGGCGGCGTCTTTGTGCTGATGCTCGTGGCGCTGGTTGCCAAATCCGTTCAAGTCCCTCTTCATACCTGGATACCCGAAGCCATGGCCGCGCCCACTCCGGTCAGCGCCCTGCTCCACGCGGCTTGTTATGTGAAAGCCGGCGTCTACCTCGCCTGTCGCATGCACAGCTTCGGCGCGTGGCCGCAGGCCGGAGGCTTCGCCTGGGGCAGCGCATCGCTGGTTTGGATCGGCACTGTGACGATGGCCGTCGGCGTGATGTACGCCATGGTGCAGACGGATCTCAAGCGCATGTTGGCCTTCTCCACCGTCAGCCAGATCGGCTACATGATGCTCGGCATCGGCATCGGCACCCCGCTGGCCATCGCCGCCGGTCTCCTCCATTGCCTCAATCATGGATTCTTCAAGGGCGGACTCTTTCTCACCGCCGGCTCCGTCCAGCACGCCGCCGGAACGCGCGATATGAACAAGCTCGGCGGCCTGGCGCAGAAGATGCCCCGGACCACGCTTTCGTGGCTGATCGGCGTCGGCAGCATGATGGGCATTCCGCTCATGAGTGGCTTCGCCAGCAAGTGGATGCTCTACGCCGCGGCTCTGCAATCGGGATGGGCCGTTCCCGCCATGGTCGCCTGGGCCGTCAGCCTCGGCACCGTCTTCCTGGGAGCCAAGGCCACCAGCGCCGTCTTCCTCGGTCCGCTCACCCCCGCCACAAAGGATGCTCATGAATCCCCATCCACCATGGTCTGGGGCATGGGATTCATGGCAGCGGGCAGCGTTATTCTGGGCATCGCCCCGCAGTTGGCCGTCAACTATCTCCTCAATCCGATTCTCGGCGCATTGCAGTTGGCCACTGTCCAGGTCACCTGGTTTGGCCTCTCCGCCGATGCGGGCAGTTTCTCCACCATGGGCGGTCTTGTTCTAGCGGTTGTGTCATTGATCGTGGGTGGAGTGATCTATGCCATCGCCTACGTCGCACGCCCGGCCACAATCGGCGGAGCGGCATTAGCAGGCGGTGGCGGCGGCATCTTCACCGGTGGCGAGCCGTTGTCGGAGCAGGGAAGACTTACTGCCGGCGACTTCTCCTCGATCTTTCTCGGCAACTGGCATGAGTTCTTCCGCTGGTCCAACGTGGACCGCGTCTATCTCGGCGTCTGGAGCGGCTTGCAAGCCATCTCGCGCGGCCTCGGCGTCGTCGTCTCCGTGATGGAGCGTTACGCGGCTGTTCTCGTCGTCGTGCTGTCGGCGGGTGTGCTGGCGGGCGTCCGCTGGTTTGCTCCTGCGCAAAGCGCATGGCTGTGGTCGCGTGGTCTGCCGCTGGAACGGCCGGTTCATGTTCCGGCCTTGCTGGCTGCGGCCTGCACTGCGGCTGCGGTCGCATTGATTCTCGCCGCGGTCTCCAATAAGTTGAGCTGGCGTCTCCTTCCATTGATGATTCTTGCGGGCGCTCCAACAGTTGCGGGACTCGCCTTCGCCGACCCACGCCTTCGCATGGCTCTGCTGGAGTTGGGGGCGTTGTTTACCGTGGCGCTTGTTTGGCAGAGTGCTCGAACGCTCTCGGCAAAACTGACCTACTTGGCTGTGGTTTTAATTTCGGCTTCGTCTCTCGTTGCCAGCGACGTGTTGCTCGCGGGCGGTCAAAAGGAATGGGCGTGGGCACTGCTCGTCACTAGCGTCTGCGTCAAGTTGGCAGCGGTGCCGCTCTTCTTCTGGCTGCTCTCTCTGGCAGACGAACTTCCAGCCGTGGTCTTGGGTCTCATCATCGCGGTCGTCGACATGGCCGCTTTTGGCGAGTTTTCAATCTCCGCCGTCGCCATTCCCGGCTTCTATCTTCCCCATGAATATCTCCTCGGCGCGGCGGCCGCAACCTCACTCCTTGCCGCTCTGCTCATGCTCACGCAGCGCAGCCTCAAGCGCCTCTTAGTCCTTTCCACCATCGAAGACGTTGGCTTCTTGCTTCTTGGAGTCTTCTCTTTGAACCTCATCGGCTTCAGAGGCGCGCTGATCGCAGCCGCAACCCATGCGCTCGCCAAGGCCCTCCTCTTCGCCTGCCTCAGCGGTCCAGAATCCGACGGCGCACTCGAAGGCGAACCCAAAGGCCTGGCCGCACGCTACCCCGTCGCCGCCTTCGGCTTCCTCTTCGGCATGTTAGCCATGCTCGGCATCCCGCCAACCATGGGCTTCATCGGCCGATGGAGACTCTACGAGACGGCCTTGCAGATCAACCCGTGGCTGGCTGCGGTCTTCATTGTTTCGTCGATCCTGGCACTCATCGCCTATGTCCTCGCGCTGACCCGCTGCTGGTGGGGTCCGCCGTCTGAGACGAATCCGCTTTCAACTCCGGAGCATCCAATAAAGGAGCCAATTCTGCTACAACTGACGATCGTGGCCATGACCGTGTTGCTTCTCGCAGCCGGCATATGGCCGAATGCACTGCAACTGCTATTAGGGGGCCGTCCATGAACCTCTGGAACAAGTTGATGTGCTACTCCCGCCGCCACAGTCCCTGGCTCTTCCACTTGAACGGGGGCAGTTGCAACGGCTGCGATATCGAACTGATCGCCAGCCTCACTCCTCGTTACGACGCCGAGCAGTTGGGCGTTCGTCTTGAGGGTAGCCCGCGCCACGCCGACATTCTCTGCATCACCGGGCCCATCACCCACAATGCTACGAACGCCATCAAGACCGTCTACGATCAGGTTTGCGGACCCAAGGCCGTCGTTGCAATCGGTTCCTGCCCGGCCACGACCAATGTCTTTATCGACAGCCGCACTCTCGAAGGCCCGCTCAACAAGCACATTCCCGTCGATGTCTTCGTACCCGGCTGCCCGCCGCGTCCCGATGCCATCATTCTCGGCGTCGCCAAAGCCGCAGAGATTCTGGCCGAGAGAGCAGGAAAGAAGCAGACCATCGTGCCCGTCGTCATGCCGTTAGTCGGACCAGGCTGCGGCGGCGCCTGCGCATGCGGAAATTCATGCGAAACAAAGACCCAAGAAAAACCGCAGGAGGTGGCGCAATGAATCTGATTACCGCCTTAGCCCGCCTGCTCATCTTTCCCGGTCTTCTTTTCGCCGTGCCCGCCGCGTGGTTCTTCCTTTGGGTCGAACGCAAGGCCGTCGCGCGCATGCAAGGCCGCATCGGTCCCCCCTTCATGCAGCCCTTCTTCGATTTCATCAAGCTCCTCGGCAAGTCCACGCCTCCCCGCCGTGGCATCGGTGGAATGCTGATGAAGGCTTGGCCGTTGATCGCTGTCTCATCTGCCGCGGGTGCCGTAGGCATGCTGCCCGTTCTGCCCGCCTCGGGCGGCTTTCAGGGCGACCTGATCCTGTTGCTCGCGCTCTTGGAATTGCCCTCAATGTGCATCATCGCCGCGGGCTTCTCTTCCGGCTCCATCTTCGGCGAAATCGGTTCAGCCCGCGAAGCTGTTCTCAGCGTCTCCTACAACATCGTCTTCCTGCTGGCGATCGTGTCAATCGCCGCCTCGCAGCACACCTTCAGCCTTTCGGCGCTGGCGCAACAATCAGCCTCGCCGCTGCGCTGGCTCGGCGTCATCGCCATCCTGGTCTGCCTGCCCGCCAAGCTGCACTTGAATCCCTTCTCTCTGCCTAACGCCGAGCAGGAGATCTACTCCGGCCCCATGACCGAGTACGCCGGCCCCGAGCTAGCCATGTGGGAGCTCTCGCACGGTCTCGAATGGGTTGCCGCCACCGGTCTCGTAGCCACGCTGGCCGCTCCTGCCTTTACTCTTTGGTGGGTTGCCGCCCTGGTCTTCGTCGCGCTCTGCTTTGCCATCGTCCTGCTCCTTTCGGCCGTTGCGGCAGCCACGGCGCGCTTGCAGATCGATACAACGGTCCGTTTTTACTGGCAATGCACCATGATCTTTGCGGTTCTGGCCGTCGCTTCCGCGCTTTTTATGAGGTTTAGAGCATGAACATTCTTGCCATGTTATGGAAGAACCTGTGGGGTGGTCCCCGGACCATGCTCTTTCCCAAGCGGCCTGTAGTCACCGAGCGCTTTCGCGGTCAGGTGCGCTTCGATCCCGCCCTCTGCACCGGCTGCGCCATCTGCCGCTTCCGCTGCACCGCCAAGGCCATCGAGTTCAAAGCCGGCAAAGGCGAGTTCACCTGGAGCTACGATCCCGGTCAATGCACCTTTTGCGGCCGCTGCGTCGAGGGTTGCAAATCTCATGCAATCAGCCAGGACTCCGAGTGCCCGCCGATCTATACGACCATCGGCGAGCTGAAGACGGCCTACACGCTGGCCCGCAAGCCGCCCGCTCCCAGGCCGGCCGCCGCAGCCCCGCCGGCCGCAGCCGCCAACGCAAATCCTGCCCCAGGAGGGCCACAATGAATCCCACCCTGACGCTGATGCACGGCATTCCCAAGAGACTCGGCCTCAGTCATTCCTGGGTCGAAGAGGGCGGCGTTCATTGGCTCGCGCCCGGCTCGGTCTCGGTACGGGACGTCGCCACGATGATGAATGGCCTTCATGCCCGCTTCATCACCATCACCGCCTATCAACTGCCCAGCGACCAGGGCTTTCGCTTGGAATATCACTGGGATCTCGATGGACAATTGCTGGGCTTTCCCTTTCAACCCACCGGCCACTCCATCGAGAGCCTCTATGACCTGTGCGAGGCCGTGGACTGGATTGAGCGGGAGATCCACGAGGGCTTCGGCATCGATTTTCTCGGCCGCGATTACGAACCCCTGCTTTTGCGCGAGGGAGATACACCGGGCGTGAACCTGCGCGAGCCGGTGGCTGTGGGCAACGCCGTGGCCGCGGGCAGCGCCGTCGCCGTGAGCAACGCTGTGGCCTCGGGTAACGCTGTGGCATCGAGTAAGGAGAAAAAATGAGCTACAAGATCCCCATGGGCCCCTATCATCCGGCGCTCGAAGAACCCTACAAACTCGATCTCATCTGCGACGGCGAAACCGTTCAGGACGCCAAGCTTCATATCGGATTCAACTTCCGCGGCATCGAGCATCTGGCCGAGACACGCAACTACGTCCAGGTCATCGCGCTGATGGAGCGAGTCTGCGGCATCTGCTCGAACATCCACACGCTCACCCTTTGCCGGGCGATGGAGGGCCTGACAGGTCTCACGCCGCCCCCTCGCGCGCAATACATTCGCGTCATCATCGCCGAGCTTGAACGCCTGCATTCGCACGTGCTGTGGGCCGGCATCGCGGCCAAGCTCATGGGCTTCAAGACCATGTTCATGACCTGCTTCGAGCTGCGCGAAAAGGTGATGGATGTGCTCCAGGCCATCAGCGGCAATCGCGTCAACTATTCGATGAATCGCGTCGGCGGTGTAAATCGCGACATCGAAGATCCCCAGGCCATCTTCAAGATGGTCCAGGCCCTTGAGCTTGAAATGGGCCGCACTGTCATTCCCATCTTCACCACCAGTTCCACGGCGCGTTCGCGTTGTGCCGGCATCGGCGTCCTGACCACAGAGAAGGCGATCTCCTGCGGTGTAGTGGGCCCGGTCGCTCGAGCCTCGGGCCTGCCCCAGGATCTGCGCCGCGCCGCGCCCTACGCCGCCTATGAAGAGATGAAGTTTGATGTGCCCGTGCAGCAGGACGGCGATGTCCGGGCACGCCTGCTGGTTCGCGCTCTTGAGATCATGGAGAGCTGCAAGATCCTCCGCCAGGCGCTGGCCAAGCTGCCGCCGGGCGAGTTGTGTTTCGGAGACGGCAAGTTCGACTTCACCAAATTGATCGCCACCACGGCCACCGCCCGCGTTGAAGCGCCCCGCGGCGAAGTGATGTACAGCGTGAGCTGGAAAGAAGGTTCGAGAAATCCCACCAGGGTACATGTCCGCACCCCAACCTTCGCCGTCATGCCCGCCATTCGCTGGATGGTAGTAGGCCAGCGCCTCGCCGACACCCCCCTGATCCAGGCCTCCATCGACCCCTGCTACTCCTGCACCGACAGGTAGACCCACACCGACAGGTAAACCCACTCTAGCCGCCACCAATTTCGGGCACCCCACTCTCACCGCCATAGAACTTCGGGTGCCCCACCCTCGCCGCGTCCTTGTATTTGCGGCTAGGGTGGGCTGCATATGGAGCGGAGTAGTTTCCGCTAAGCCGGTCATCTGGACAGGAAAGCGGATATTACCGGCCCGACATTCAATTCATGCCCACGAGAGTTGATTTAGACCGAGACGGAGCTTCGGTCCGCGCATTATGACTTTGGATTTCGCCGTCCCCCGCACGTGGTCCCCGGACACAATCTGATTCCGACAAAATGAAATGGCCGTCTGCGCCGATTGTCCAACACCTACCAGTCAATAAAGCAGCTATTCCGCGCCAAGTGTGGAACCTTGAAGTTCTAGCTTTCGTATTGCCTTGCAACTAACCGGCCGCATCCAGCCATGAAGACCCTCCCAGCAAGGAGTGGAGTTCTTGCGGCGGCTTGTCGTGTGGACGGATGCTTTCCGGCAGCACCATTCTCGCCACACGTAGAAAGGCACCTCAGCATGAACGCTCCTCAGCCCGTCACTCGCATCCTCGGCATCGCCTTCCTCCTTCAATTCCTTACCTCGCTCGCTGGCGGCCTCATTCTTCAGATGGGCCTCGGTGTTCCCGGCGACACCGCCGCCGCCCTTCTTCGCATCGCCGCCCGGCCATGGCTTCTCCGCGTCGACATCCTCGACGAGATGGTCGCTGTCGCCGGTGTCATCTGGCTCGGCGTGCTCCTTTACGAGGCTCTTCGCCCCTATGGCCGTGTCTCCGCACTTACCGCTTGCGCCCTCTACTTCCTTGAGGCTGTGCTCGGCGCCGTCAGCCGCCTCGCCGCCTTCCCGCTTCTCGCCCTCTCCAGTCAATTCGCCGCCACCCCCTCCGCGTCTCTCCTCTCCGAGGCAGACCGCACCGTCGCCTCCATGAACTTTGGCTACACACTTCTTCTGCTCGCCTTTGGTCCCGGCGCCATCCTCTTCTATTGGCTTCTCTTCAAGTCCCGCCTCGTTCCTCGTGCTCTTTCACTCTGGGGACTCATCACCGTCATCCCCCTCTTTGTCGCCACCGCGCTCTCAGTCCTCGGTATCAATCTTTCGTTCTACATTGTTGTTCCCTATATTCCCTTTGAATTCGTCATCGGCCTCTGGATTCTGTTCAAGGGTGTGAGAATCCCGCCGGCTGAATTGGCGTGAATCCAGCCCCGCCCGCTCCGCAACAAGGAAGCTCACGGTCTTGAGATCGACATTGGGGCCGCGCTTGGCCAAGGGAAAGTTAAGGGAAGATCCCTTGGCACCCAACCTCATCCCGCCGTGTAGTAAAATGTTAGTTAGTGGTGAAGGAGTTCACCCTTAACCGCTGTCCCCCAATAGGCCGGACAGATGATGACTCCTGCTGACAGGGTTTCCTGTTGCGGAGTTGTCTCCCAGCACGATCCCCAACTACAGCACGCTACACTGGACCGTTCCGCCGCGCGGAGCTCTTCCTGCACGATTGAGAGCGCCCGCCGCCACGCCGCGTTTCCAGTGCTGTGACCTGATCGAGAGGAGAAGCCTCGTGCAGAAGTACCTGCTCATCGCCGTCGGCGGCGCGCTCGGCTCTGTCGCGCGCTATTGGGTCGGCTCCACAATCGGCGGCCGCATGGGAACGCGCTTCCCCTACGGCACCTTCGTCATCAACATTACCGCTTGCATCGTCATTGGCTTTTCACTGACCTATCTCGGCAAGCGGGCCGGCTTGAACCCAGCCTGGCGATACTTCATCCCGCTCGGCTTCATCGGCGCCTACAGCACCTTCTCCACATACGAATGGGAGACGTTTTCAACCCTTCGTTCCGGAGCCTTTGCCCTCGCCGGCCTCTATTCAATCGGCAGCCTCATCTTCGGTCTTGCCGCAACATGGCTCGGCGCCGCATTGGCTGAAGCGATCTCCTAGAGCTTCTTTCAAAAATGCCGCCTTGTGTCAGGGCACGACTTCAGTCGTGCCAGAATAGGCCGTAAAGCAGCCGGCTTTAGCCTCTGCGGCATTCGCATTCGCAAATGCCAGACCATTTTTGCACCACGCTCTAATACTACCGTTGTAGATCGGAGATCCGGAGGGAGCAGGGCGCTTTAGCGCCCTGAAAAGCAGCCGATTTCCCGGGCCTTTAGGCCCGGATCGTTTCCCGGCATTCGACTGATCTACAGCTGTAGTACTAGCGTCCTGTCTCTGAAGTTCATAACAATAAAGAGTCTGTCATTCTGAGCCAACAAGACCCCGACCGCTTTTCAGTTCGGGGGTGGTGAGTCGAAGAATCCCCTTCTGTCTTTCGCGAGTTTTATACCGCACTTTATTGACACGACACCAGCCGGATTACATCCTCACAATCCAGGCAGCGCAATTTGCAGATTATTTCGAACGTTCTGTTACTCTGAGCGTTGGGTTGGCCTCTCGGATTGGTCGTCCCGATTCCAACCACCCGCGAAGGGTACCCCACCCCCCCTCTTTTCCTGTGAAACTGTGAGACTGTGAACCCTTCCACCGCCGGTTGCCGCTGTCCCAGCCTGGTGATTTAGCATTTCAACTATGCATTCGCGCTTCCCTCTGATTTGCCTGCTGCTATCGCTTTCTCTCTCCAACGCCGCGCTGGGCCAGGACCCCGCGGCTGCGTCCTCAGTCAACAATGAAAAGGAATGCGGTATCACGGCAATTCCCACCTGCGCTCTGCACGTTGCCCAGGACGAGTGGGGAATCGTCACAGCCCCTCTGCGCTGGCGCGAACACGACGCGCCGGGGGTCGCGGCCTTTGGTCTCGGCACCACTCTTGCTCTGGCTACAGACACCGATGCCATCGGGAAACTCGGCGTGCACCTGAACCGGGAGAACGAGGCCACCAAATATTCAAATTATGCCGGCCTCTACGCTCCACCAGTCGTTCTGGCGTTTGGATACCTCGTCGGAAGCGCCCAACATAATCATCATCTGCAAGAGACCTCCATCCTCGCCGAAGAAGCAATGGCCGATTCCATCATTCTGAATACCGGGCTTGAATATGCAATCAACCGGCAGACCCCCACGCAGGGCGACGGTAAAGGCAGGTTCTGGCCCAACGGAACAAAAACATGGCCGGATGGGCAGTCGATGCCTTCGGCGAGGATGGAG
>CAYTJN010000113.1:0-13901 GCA_964438125.1 uncultured Occallatibacter sp. | reverse complement strand
TCGGAACAGCCAAACTGAATGGTCTCGATCCGGCGTTCTATCTGCGCACGGTTCTAGCAACGATCGCTGATCACCCGATCAATCGCATCCAGGAACTGCTGCCCTGGAACGTCGCCGCCGAGCTCCAGGCCGATTCTTCCCAAGCCGCTTGACACACTCAACAGGTGTCCACTAAAAAGTAGTGGACACTTACGCCTTAGACACTGCCGACCAGTCAAGATGGGAACTTCAAACGCTTACTCGCATCATGAACTGTGGCTTACTGATCATGTGCGCTACCAGTCTCTCTTACGGTCAATCGACGCCGGATCAAGATAGAAGCTCGAAGGTGCTTTCGCAACTCTCTGGAGACTGGGTCATAAGTTCTGTATCGGTATTTTATGGCCCTTCCTCGACACCGAATGTAATCGACGATGACCCAAACCTGATGGGGCGTTATGAGACAATCTCTTATTCAAGGATCGTAAAATTCGATTCCGGAAAGATCGATTGCGACCATCCGTTCATCACGATTAAGAAGAAAACTACCGACGAACTGATCTCCGAGATGATATCTCCGCAAACCGACAAGCCTTCTTTTCGCGATTTCTTTCCGTCTATTCAGATTTCCGATCGTCAGAAAATAGACGTATATAAGTTCAAGTGCACCGGCTATGGTCCTGTTAGTGGAAAAATCACGCCTTTCACATATAGCGGAGACGACATGATTCTACTCCCCGACGGGAGGTTGATGGACGTTTACCTTGAAAACATAGTCGTGTTTTTGAGTCGGGCAGATCCAAACGCAAAACCGACTCCGTCCTTCGATTGCGGACAAGCGAAAACTTCGACAGAAACCGCAATTTGCAAGTCCATTGAGCTCTCGTCTTACGATCGTGCGATTGCAAAGACTTACAACGAGACGAAGTCGTTCATTGAAAAAGACATAAAATTCAATGGCGTGTTGGCTGATGTTGATAAAGATCATCTTGCGGCTCTCCAAAAGTTACAGCAAGAAGAGATTCAGAAGAGAAATACATGCGGGGACGATTCCAAATGTCTTCTCGATGCTATGCGCCACAACGCTGAGGTGTTAGCTGAGTTTGTACGGCAATCCAGATGATGCGATAAACGATAAAATGGAAGTGTTCATTCGAGGAGAGCGCTGGAAATGATTGGAAGCTTTGGCAGAACGTTGCCATGCCCGCCATGTAACGCTTCAAGATGATTTCATCAGGTGAAGATCTATGCGTAAGGGGCGCTGGCTGTTTTTGCTGTTGGCAAGCGGCATTGCACACGCCGCCAGCTTTGATTGTGCGAAGGCGCTCACGGCACCGGAGAAGGCAATCTGCAGCGTGCCTGAGTTGAGCGTGGCAGATGAGCGACTATCTGCCAGTTACAAGGCATCGATCGAAGGCCTGTTGCCTGACACCATACAGGCCCTACGCTCCGATGAATCTGAGTGGCTGCACTATGTTGCGAGAGTGTGCGAAGCGGGGAAAAAGCAACCCACAAAGAGCCTAGCTCGTTGCATGCTGGAACCATTCCAGGCGCGGAACGAGTTGCTACCCAAGTCCCGCAACCGTCATGGACAGACTCTCTTCGTAATGCGAACGCGGTTCGTGACTATGCCCCCCAGCAAGAATTGGTCCGACAAGACCTCCGGCACCTACAATTTGCAAACTTTCATCTGGCCGTATGCGGATAGCGATGCACCAGAGTGGAAGAACTGGAACGCTGCTGTCGAACGTGCGGTTATGGCTGAAATCGGTCTACCTGCATCCGACGCAGCCGGAGAGGTAACTGCTGACGTCGAGTATCTCGGGCAGGCCCGTGTAACTGCATCGATTCGAGAGCAGCATATTTACGAAGGATTCCCTCATTTATATATACATAGCGAGAAGTTTCACTGGTTACTCAAAGAGAATCGAGAGATGAAAGTGGAGGATATGTTCAAGCCTGGAATTGAATGGGTCAAGGCGGTGTACGACTGCTGCGCGGTAGAGGGGATCAAGGGACATACCTACAACGATGGTGATCGGGATGGAGCATTTGCCCGTACTCTCTTCGAGGAGTTTGTTAAGAAGCCGCGAAATTGGGATATCGGTTCTGGAGGATTGACGTTTGAGTTTACAGAGGGGGCTTTGGGCGAGGCATCGGACCCGGAACCTCTTACAGTTCCGTGGATGACTCTACAGCCATTTTTACAGGCGAATTTTGCGATCCCGAAATGAAGTCTGCCTGTCGCAATTGGCGAAGGGTGGGAATCAGCTAACGTATGCCTCCAGACTCTCGATTCGCTTGATGTGCTTCTGGGGAAGTATTCAAGGTCCGTTGCCAATCAAGACAGAGGTTTTGATTCGCCGCTAAGATAACTGGCGTCCCATTCGCCCCGTGCGCGCAATTGGGCGATCTCGTCGCGTGCCATCTGCTGGGCGCGAAGGTAGTCCGGCTTGCCTACCCGGTTCAACGGCATCTGGCCGGCTTCGACGATGATCCAATGGCGCGGCCGCATGTAGGTCGCCAACACACGCGCATGGCGATCCAATTCCTGTTGGGTCACTTCAATGCCCGTTTTCTTTTCAACTACGGCCACAGGCGCTTCTGAAACAACTTGATGAGCTACGCCCACCACGACGCAGTTTGCCACCTTTTCCGTCAAGCCAGAGATGTGACGTTCCACGTCGCCGGGGAAGATCTGATACCCCATTGACTTGATGACCCATTTGTCGCGCCCGGTCAGATGCAAGCCGGCCGAGTCCTTGCAGCCGAGGTCGCCGGTATACAAGATGCCATCGCGCGAGATCGCCTTCGCCGTAGCGGCTGGATCGTTGACATACCCTAGAAATGTCTGGGGCCCGCTGAAGCAGATATGCCCAATTTCGCCGGACGCCAACTCGTCTCCGGCGAAGCCATCTTCGCGCATGGGGTGGCGAATGGTGCACGGGTAGACAGGCATATCCCAACCAAGGCCGGCAACAATCGTCTCGCGGCCATCCGCACCCGCTTGAATGTAGGTGCAGAATCCGGCAGTCTCGGTGAGCCCCAGCCCGGTGCCGATGGCTGGCGCCATGGCGGCGAGTTGATCTGCAAACGGACGTGAAACAGAATTCCCACCGTAAACCGCCAACTTCAGGCTTGAGAGGTCGTGCCGATCATAGTCCTTGAGCATCCACTCCAGGTTGTACATGACAGGAATTTGGCCCAGAATCTCTACGCGATGCTGGGTAACGGCGAGCATGGAACGGCCCGCGTCGAAAACATGCAGCAGGACCGCGGTGCCTCCTCCAAAAAGAATGCTCATTAGCGCCTCTGTCTGGCCGCCGACGTGAGATGCAGGCAAATTGACAAGAACCTTCGAGCCGCGATCTCCCCCAAAAAAGGCGCCGCATAGGCACATATTCTCCACCGTGATATTGCGGTGCGAAAGCAACGCCGGCTTGGGCGATCCGGTCGAGCCGGTGGTAAAGATGACCAGCGCGCCGTCGTTCTCGTTCACATCAACCGGGAAGAGGTCAGCAGGGTCTCGACTCTCTGCGCGACGCTCCGCCGATTTGGCAAGCGTGTCAAATGCCAGCGTTCCCGGAATCGCTTCGTCCGAATCGACTGAGACGAACTGCTCGATCCATTCGCACTGCGCCTGCACCGCGCCCCACAGTGGTCGAAAATCGAAGGGCGTTTTCACGCCCAGACCGGCAAAGCCACGCGGCCGCAGTATCTCCAATGCTCGAATCACCTCGGCAGACGATAGGCGCAGATCTAGCGGGGCAACGATGACGCCGATCTTGAAGCAGCTATATTCGAGCAGCACATGATCGATAGACATGGGCAGCATCGTGACCAGGAAATCGCCCTTCGCGAAGCCCAGGCGCAGCAACTCCCCCGCCAACGAGGTGGTGATGCGGTCGAACTCGCTCCAGGTCACTACGCGGCCGTCTTCCGCGCCGATGAGAGCTGCAGCCGCAGGCCTTTCCGCGGCCCATCTGGCTACAACGCCATGCAGCAGGTGTCGATCTGCAAAATCATTTTCGTAGTCGTTGAGGGTAAATTGAGGGATGTTCATCGTTGATTCTCATCTTTCAGCGCTCGAAGTTCTCATTGATTGTATTTCCTCAAAGAGGGATGGAGAATCGCTGCATCTTTAATATGGCGGCCAGTATCGAAGACGTAGTCGGTTGTGCCAGAAGGTAAAGTATTTATGCCCACAGTTACCGCTTCTCCCATCGTTGCCGCCGCGGGTGGCAGCTTTCTGCTTGAAACCCGTACCTCTGCCGAAGTCTTCACCCCGGAAGACCTCAACGAGGAACAGCGCCAGATCGCCTCGACGGCCGCGCAGTTTGCACGCGACGAAGTTCTTCCCAAGGCCGAGGCCATCGAGGCCAAACAACCGGGCGTCCTGGCTGGGCTCATGCGCAAGGCCGGCGAGCTGGGTTTCATCTCTGTCGACATTCCCGAGGAATACGGTGGGATGGGCATGGACAAGATCACCTCCACGCTCGTCACTGAACATCTTTCCGTGCTGGCAAGTTTTTCGACCACCTTCGGTTCCCATGTCGGCATCGCGACTCTGCCGCTGGTCTGGTATGGCACCGAGGAGCAAAAGCAGCGCTACCTGGCCAAGCTTGCCTCGGGCGAGTGGATCGGCGGCTATGCGCTCTCCGAGGCCAGTTCAGGCTCCGATGCGATGCATATTCGCACCACGGCGACCCTCTCGCCCGATGGCAGCACTTACACTCTCAGTGGCGAAAAGATGTGGATCACCAACGGCGGCATCGCCAGCCTCTACACAGTCTTTGCAAAAATCGACGGCGAAAAATTCTCCGCGTTCCTGATCGAGCGCGACACGCCGGGGCTCACCGTGGGCGCCGAAGAGCACAAGCTCGGCATTCGCGGCTCCTCCACTTGCCCGCTGGTGCTGGACGATTGCAAGATTCCTGCCACGAATCTGCTTGGCGAGGCCGGCAAGGGTCACCACATCGCATTCAATGTGCTCAATGTCGGCCGTTTCAAGCTCGGCGTAGCTTGCATCGGCGGCGCGCGCCACGCGCTGGGACACATGATTCGCTACGCCAAAGAGAGGCGGGCTTTTGGCAAGGCGATTGCGGAATTCGGGCTGATCCAGCGCAAGATCTCTGCAAGCGCAACACGGCTTTATGCCACCGAGAGCATGGCCTATCGGACGGTGGGCATGATCGACGCGGGGCTCGCGGCGCTCATCTCCGAGCAGGCCCAGAGTCCACGCGAGACCCAGAAACGCATCGAAGAGTACGCCGTGGAATGCTCTATTCTCAAGGTCTACGGCTCCGAAATGTTGACGATGGTGGCCGATGAACTGGTCGCAACCATGGGCGGTTACGGTTATGTCGAGGAGTACCCGGCCGAGCGCTTTTACCGGGACGCGCGCATCAACAGAATTTTCGAAGGAACTAATGAAATCAACCGGCTGATCATCACTGGCTGGCTCATGAAGCGCGCACTGAACGGGCAGCTTCCGTTGCTGCCAGCGATCAAGAAACTGATGGACGAGGTGATGCAGCCGCCCAGCTTTGATTCCGGCGCGGACACGGGTGAATTGCTTGCGCGAGAAGCCGAGGCGCTGACTGCCGCCAAGAAGATCGCACTTTTCGCGGCCGGCGTGGCAAGTCAGCGATTCATGACCGCGCTCCAGGATCAGCAGGAGGTGATGGCTGATCTGGCGGACATCATTATGCAGGTTTACGCCCTGGAGTCAGCCCTGCTGCGGGCGCGCAAAGTTGCCGGGGCGGGTAACCCGAAAGCGGAAGTGACTGCGGCGATGACTGGGTTGCTGGCGGACGAAACGATCGCATTGGCCGAGCAAGCTTCGCGGCGAGTGCTGGCCGCGTGCGGTGAAGGCGATCTGCTGCGGACGCAACTGGCGATCTTACGCCGGCTGGCGCGGTTCACTCCCGCCGATGCTGTGGGGTTGAGCCGCACGGTGGCCCGGCATTGCATCGAGGTGGAGCGGTATCCGCTGTAGCGTTCGACAGTAGGGAACAAGCATATCTTAGCGACGGCACGCTACTCCGCGTTGTCGATCTGAGCGCGTTGTAACTTGTCGGAGTAATCGATGTAGACAGCCTTCCAAGTGGTAAAGAAGTCGATCGCCCCATTGCCTTCGCGGTGACCATTTCCAGTATGCTTCACGCCACCGAAGGGTAAGTGAACCTCGGCGCCGATGGTGGGTGCGTTGATGTAAGTAATGCCGGATTCAAGGTCGCGGATCGCTGTGAAGGCGCGGTTCACATCCTTTGTATAGAGCGCGGTTGAGAGGCCGTAGTCGATGGAGTTAGCGATTTCGATAGCTTCTTCAAAGCTCTCAAACTCAATGAGACTTACCACCGGGCCAAAGACTTCTTCGCGCGCGATGCGCATGGTGGGAGTTACTGCGCCCAACACTGTCGGCTCAAAAAATGTACCGTGGGCATAACTCCCGTCCCTCAAAACATGGCCGCCAGTTAGTAACTTCGCTCCTTCCTTCAAGGCTATCTCGACATATTTTACGGAAGTTTCGATTTGAGCTGGATTGACCTGCGGACCTACTTCGACCGACTCATCGAGGCCATTGCCGACTTTGAGTTTCTTGGCCCGAGTAACAAACTCGGCGGTAAACTTTTCCGCAATGCCCTTTTGCAGCAGAATGCGGCTGGTGGCTGTGCAGCGCTGGCCCGTGGTGCCGAACGATCCCCAAAGAGCGCCGTCCAAAGCTAAGTCTAGATTTGCGTCGTCCATCACAATTTGCGCATTTTTGCCGCCCATCTCCAGCGAAACGGGCTTAAAGGCAACGGCAGCGCGCTGGGCAACCAGAGAGCCGACCGCACTCGAACCGGTAAAGCTGATGGCGCGGACGTCGGGGTGCTCGACCAGCGCAGTTCCTACCGTCGAGCCCGAGCCGGTGACGATGTTTACCACTCCGGGCGGCAGGCCTGCATCGACAAGTGTCTGAACGAGGTTGTAAGTCGAAAGAGGCGTGTCGGTGGCCGGCTTAATGACGCAGGTGTTGCCCGAGACGAGCGCCGGAAAAAGCTTCCACGAAGGGATAGCCATGGGAAAATTCCACGGCGTGATGAGGCCTACGACGCCCACCGGCATGCGGACGCTCATGGCGAATTTATTTTGAAGTTCTGAAGGAGTGGTCTGGCCGAAGAGCCGGCGCCCCTCGCCAGCCACATAGAAAGCTTCGTCAATCGCCTCCTGCACATCCCCGCGGGTTTCGGTGAGCACCTTGCCCATCTCGCGGGTCATCTCGCGAGCGTACTGCTCTTTGCGATTCTGAAGCAGCAACCCGGCGCGGACAAGGATCTCAGCCCGCTTGGGCGCCGGAACCAACCTCCAGGTGGCGAATGCCTGCTTGGCGGCGGCCACGGCAAGAGCCACGTCTTCGGCATGGGAGGAAGGAAACGCGCCTACCACGTCGGTGTGATCCGCGGGGTTCAGATTGAGGATGGTTTTGCTGCTCGAGGCGGGCAGCCAAAGTCCGCCAATCAGATTTTGATATGTGGGATGGGACATGGAAACCTCGAAAACAGGGTCAGAGATCAGGGAACAGGGATCAGCGTCCCGGATAGAAGAGCCAAGTTCCCAGCTAATTCCGGGAAACAACTGAGTTTATCCTACTTGTTCCCGGAGTTGCACCTTGTCTTGCCTTTGCCGTGCTTCGCGATGCAGCTTTGGCCCGCGGGCCGTACAATAGCCCTTGAGGTAATACAGAGTTCCCGATGTCATTGAATGGATACCCATCCCGTTCCACGCGGTCGCACGGTCTCCGCTCGCTCTTCAGCATGTTTTCGAGCGACCTGGCCATTGATTTAGGCACCGCCAACACGCTGGTCTTTGCGGCCGGCAAGGGCATTGTCGTTAACGAGCCCTCGATCGTCGCCATCAACAAAAACACCGGCGAGGTGGAAGCCGTAGGCAAAGAGGCCAAGGATATGCTGGGCCGCACGCCCGGCAACATCGTGGCCATCAAGCCGATGAAGGACGGCGTCATCGCCGACTTCAAAGTCACCGAGAAGATGCTGAACTATTTCATCCAGAAGGCGCACAACCGCAAGATGCTGGTGCATCCGCGCATCGTGATCGGCGTGCCCTCTGAGATTACGCAGGTGGAAAAGCGGGCGGTCGAGGACTCGGCCTATCGCGCCAAGGCGAGCGAAGTGTACCTCGTCGAACAGGCCATGGTGGCGGCGATCGGCGCCGGACTGCCGATTACGGAGCCGGGCGGCAACATGGTGGTCGACATCGGCGGCGGGACCACTGATATTGCGGTGATTTCGCTCTCGGGCATCGTCTATTCGCGCTCCGTTCGCATGGCCGGCAACCAGATGGACGAGGCCATTACCAATTATCTGAAGCGCAAATATAATCTGCTGATCGGCGAACGCACTGCCGAGGCCATCAAAATTGAAATCGGCTCGGCCTTCCCGCTCGACAAGCCGCTGTCGATTGAGATCAAGGGACGCAACCTGATCGAGGGCGTGCCGAAGAGCATCACCATCGACGACAGCGAGATTCGCGAGGCTCTGGGCGAATGCATCGCCGTGATCATGAACGCCATCCGCGTAGCTCTGGAGCGCACACCACCTGAGTTGTCGGCTGACATTTCAGATCGCGGCATCGTGCTCACCGGCGGAGGAGCGCTGATCAAAAACCTCGACAAACGTATCCGAGAGGAGACCGGGCTGCCCGTTTCCGTGGCCGACGATCCGCTGGCGTCAGTGGTGCTGGGCACAGGAAAGATGCTTTCCGACTTCCGCCTGCTGCGCAAAATCAAAATCGACTAAGCACCTGCGGTGCGGCCAAACGCTCGCTTTTCGCTCGCAGGAGGTTCATGGCTTCTCAAGTTGGCAGATGCGAGGGACCTGGGCACGCGTACGCGTTGGGAGGTAGATTGTAGAACATGGATCGGAAAACATTCGCCCTCACGGCGTTATTCGTCTGCGGCATCTTGTCTCACTCGGGTGTGTGCACGTCACAAACATCACCAGACGATGACGCGGATAAGAGCGGCAGCGTTTGTGTCCTGCCGAATTCACCTCAGCTTCCCAAATGGATCTCGCCAAGCGGCGAGTACAACCCGGATTCGCTCACGTTGCACATCGATAGGCGGGAGGCGGTGCGCTGGCCGCACAAAACACCTTTGTTGATCGACGGCTTGGACTTGCAGGCCCGGCATCTCGTCGTGCTCACTTCCGACGGCAAGCCAGTCCAATCAGTCCACTTCAAATTCTCCGGCTACCACGATTCGAGGCTCTGCGTTTCTTTCGACGGCTATCAAGGGGTGCAACTGGGTAATCGCACGGACGCTCTTTGGTGCAAAGTGAAGAATCGGGCATGCTGGCGGTAGAAAATTCCTACTCCGAGCGAAGGGTGATTCTGCGGATTGGGATCGGCTGGTCGGATAGCCGGAGATTGAAGCCCGCAGAGAGAGGTCGATTCTCATTCTTGTCGAAGAAGTAAGGCTCACTGCATGACAGGCTGCATTCAGTTCCGCAGGCATCCAGGTTCCGCTTCTGCGATCTGAGATTTCGATGACTCAGAGTAGATTCTTCAAGTTTCTCCGCCCGCCGACGATTCTTATGATTTCTACCTCGTCGATGCTACCTTCAGCGCTGTCGGGATGCGTTTCGTAGAGGATGAGGTAGCTGCCTTCGATGAGCATCCGAGCGGACGGCCGAATCTCCCGACGCCTCACGCCAAGTCTCGGGCTTTCGGCGAGTGATTCGGCCTTCGCCTGCACCGCATCGAAGACGCGTTCAGCGGTGGAGGGGTTGTCGTAGCCGATGTAGGTGTAGATCTCGATCAAATCTTGCCGCGCTTGCGGGGTCCAGCGGAGATCAACGGGCACGGACTCGATTCCCTGTACCGTGGGCTAGCCGCTGGCGCGCTTCCCGCCTTGCTATCTCGAAATCAACGGGAGTGGCGGCTCCGCTGGCCTTTCCCTCATCCCAGAGTTGACGCAAACGCCTCATGTCTTCCTGTCGCAACTCACGCTTGAACTGCCAGTCCCGGATCGCCTCGCGCACGATCTCGCTGGTGGTGGCGTATTCTCCGGTTTCAACTGCGGCCCTGAGAGCCCCAATCTGCTCTCCGGTCAATGCGACGCTGACTTTTTGAATATCCGGCACGATTTCGCTCCTGACGGGGCAAATGTTACTACTTTATCGTTAATTGTAGCAAAACTTCGTCTATTGTAAGGGAAGCCTCAACTCGTCTCTAGACACTGGCGCAACTAGGCCTTCCTACAACCCCGAAAATTGAAAACGATGGTCGAAAGTATACTGGTATTGTTTTCGCATTCTGTGATGTTTTCTCTGCCCCGCATGAGTATTGGCCATGGAATCGTTTTTTGCCCGCTATCGGAATCTCGTGGTGCTGCTGATCGTTCTGCTGGCGCAGATCATCGGCTTGGCCATGCAGGTGCGACACACCGACAGCGGACGAAACCTGGTCGACGCGAAGGATGCAGCGGGCGTGCGGCTGCTCCGGCTCTGGGCCGACGCGGTGGTCTCTCCGCCCGAGAGGCTCTTCCACGGATCAAAGATGGTCGTGGTGGGAGTGTGGGACAACTACATCGCCCTGCGACACACACGCGAGCAGAATCAGGAGTTGCAGAAGACTGTCGACCGGCTTCGTTTGGAGCAGGCGGCGTTGCTTGAAGACGCGAGACAGGGCCAGCGGCTGCAAGCCCTCGAAGACTTCCAGCAAAAATACATCTACAAGACGCTGGCCGCGCAGGCTATCGGCTCCAGCGGCAGCGATCAATCGCGCGTCTTCACCATCGACAAGGGCGCGAATTATAAGCTTGAACGCGACATGGCGGTGATCACCGCCGATGGCATCGTAGGCAAGGTCCGCGAGGTCTTTCCGCGCAGCGCGCAGGTGCTGGCGATCAACGACCAGAGCAGCGGCGCGGGTGTCATTCTTGAGACGACGCGAACTCGCGGAATTTTGCGCGGCAGCGCCACAGGCAAGCCGCAGATCGTGGGCATCCTGGCCGACCAGCGCATTCAGCCTGGGGAAAAGGTTCTCACTGCCGGAGGCGATCAGATCTTTCCGCGCGGGCTGCCGGTGGGCGTGGTTGAGAAGGTCGTGCCGGACCCCGAGCGCGACTCCTTCATCGACGTAATCGTGAAGCCGGCGGCCCATCTCGACCGATTGGACGAGGTGCTGGTCATCACCTCCACAGAACCGCGATTCTCTCCCGATCAGCAACAAGACCTTGCCACCAGCGAAGCGATGAAAGGCGTGGAGGCCGCAGCCATTAAAGAGCAGCAAAAAGCATCCCAGATTATGGCTGAGAGGCTGCCGGGGCTGACCGATCCCAATGCGCCGGCGCCAAACCCAGCAGCCGCGTCGACTCCCGGCGCGGCAACCAAGCCCGGACAAACGGCGACGCCCGCCCCACCTCCGGCACCCAAACTGCTGCCCCCCAAGCATCCTGACCGTTACACGCAGGGGCCGGCTACTACCCCGTTGCCGGAGGATACCTCTGCACCCGATAGCCAGCCCGCTGCCACGCCAGAACCAAAGCAGGAGTCAAAGCCGCCAGTCAAACCGGCATCGAAGCCTCAATCCAAGCCGGAGACAAAGCCTGCTGATACACCCGACCCGGCCCCACCTCAGTTAGGGAGGGATCGATAGATGGCCATTCTGGGCTCCACCTTTCGCCGCGATCTGGGGACCCGCAGCTATCCGATGCTGGTTTATGTTCTGACTCCCCTCGTGGCTCTCGTGCTGCAAGCCTGGCTGCCGCGCGTGGTGGTGGGGTATGCCTGGTTCGACCTGCCGCTGGTGGTGACTGTCTACTTCGCACTGGTGCGCCGCGACCCCGTCCAAGGAACCCTGATGGGCGCTGGTTTTGGCCTGTTTGAGGATGCCCTCACGCATCACGCGATCGGCGGGAATGGCGTCGCAAAAACGGTGGTTGGATTTCTAGCCGGGTCGGTCGGAGTGCGCATCGACGTGGAAAACACCACCATACGCCTGATGCTCACCTTTACCCTTTCGCTCCTTTCGAGCGGGATTTACCTCTTCATCTACCGCATCCTGCTCGGCCTGAATCTGGAGTGGAGCTGGCTGGACGAATTGATGAAAGCAGTGGGCAACACGGTCGTTGCCCTTGTGCTCTTCCCACTGCTGGACCGTCTACAAGCTAGAGAATAAGCAGGCGAAGATTGGAGATCGGGCTGCACGGCGCCCGGTGAGTGTGCGATGAACTGAGCAATGCCGCGGGAATAGCGGTAAATTAAGGCTTGGACAATATGTATTCGAGTAATGCGAAGCGCGGCGAAAAAATCCCCACCCTCAAGCTGACGGTGGTGCAATACGGCATTCTGCTGATGATGCTGGCTCTGGCGGCCGGCCTGTGGCGGCTGCAGGTGCTGGGCGCTGAGAACTTCCGCCAGCTCGCCGAGCAGAACCGCATTCGCAAAGAGCCGGTGATGGCCGGCCGCGGCAAGCTCTTTGACCGCGAGAACCGGCTGATTGTGGACAACTACCCCTCGGTCTCCTGCTTTCTGGTCCGCGAGCAGAACCGCAACGTAGACGCCGATCTTCCATTGATTGCGCGCGGCCTCAATCTCGACCTGGAACAGTTGCGCGCCACTCTGCGTCACTACCGAGCGGCGCCGGGGTATCAACCTATTCCCATCAAGCTCGACGTTACGGCTGACGAGACGGCATTTATCGAGGCGCACCGCAACGAACTGCCTGAGCTCGAGACGATCGACGAAGAGCGTCGGCTTTATCCACGGGATGGGTTTGCCGCGCACTTGATTGGATATGTCGGCGAGGTCAGCGAGGACGATCTTAACAACCCGCGCTATGCGGCCTATGCGCCGGGGGATGTGGTCGGCAAAGCGGGAGTCGAAGAGACATACGACCAGTTGCTGCGCGGCCAGGATGGATCTCGCGATGTAATTGTGGACAGTCACGGCCGCGAGGTCGGTTACCTGGGACTGCAGCACGCCATCCCCGGCCAGGATCTGAAGCTGACCATCGACATCGACTTGCAGCGCACGGCCGAGTTGGCGCTGGGCGACGCCAACGGCGCCGTAGTGGCCATGGACCCGCGCAATGGCGAGATCCTCGCCCTGGTCTCGCATCCAAGCTACGATCCCAACGCATTTGCCGTCCGCATCAACCGCAAAGACTGGAACGACCTCATCACCAACCCCAACCATCCGCTGATGAACAAGGCCATCCAAGACCAGCTCGCTCCAGGCTCGACCTTCAAGATCATCATGTCCGCGGCCGGCTTGCAAGAGGGCGTGGCTCAGGATATGCACGTAAACTGCGTCGGGGGGGGTACATTCTATGGCCGCTTCTTCCATTGCGACAAGCACCATGGCGTGCTGAATATCAGTCAGGCGATTCCGCTCTCCTGCGACACTTTCTTTTACACGCTGGCGCAGAAGCTGGGCATCGATACGATCGCTAAATACGCGACCAACTTCGGCCTCGGACAGAAGACCGGCATCGACCTGCCCAATGAAATGGCCGGCGTCATGCCTTCGACGCAGTGGGAGATGAAGAACTTCCACCAAAGGTATTACCCCGGCAATACGATCTCAGTAGGCATCGGCCAGGGGGAGACGCAGGTGACGCCCATTCAACTGGCACGCGCCTTGGGTGGCATCGCATCCGGTGGGCATTTTGTTCGGCCCCATGTGGTGATGCCCGGCCAGAACATTCCAGCCGATTTTCGCCAGGCGATCGAGGAGAGCTTCCCTGGATCCGGCGACAAGGACTTCCCGCTCAATCCCGATACCTGGACGATCATCACCGACGGAATGGCTGCCGCAACGACGACCGGCACTGCGGCGGCCTCGCACATCGAAGGCGTTGATTTTGCAGGCAAGACCGGCACGGCCCAGGTGGTGGGAGGTTATCTGCGGGAAGAA
>CAYTJN010000112.1:0-14038 GCA_964438125.1 uncultured Occallatibacter sp. | reverse complement strand
CTGTGAAACTGTGGAACTGTGATGGAATTTGCCCTCATTCATGCGATTGCCCTGACTGCGAACCCCGCGCCACAAGCACAGCAAAATGTTCTAGGCTATCATTATGGATGCAACTCGTTCCTCTCAAGATTCGACCCTCAGCTTCAACCCTTCCGGACTTCAGCCACAAGAAATCTACAAACTTATGACCGGCATCATCGTGCCGCGGCCGGTTGCGCTGGTCTCGACGCTCAGCCTTGAAGGCGTGGCCAATCTTGCGCCCTTCAGCTTCTTCTCAGGCGTTGGCGCCGTGCCGCCAACCGTGCTCTTCTGCCCCGCCTTGCGCGACGGCATCTCGACGGAGGCGGGCGAAAGAAAAGACACGCTGCGCAACGTCGAGGAGACCGGTGAATTCGTGATCAACGTGGTCAGCGAAGCCATCGCCGATGCGGCTAACGCGACTTCAGCCGAGGTAGCCTTTGGCGTGGACGAGTTCGCCCTCTCCGGCCTCACACCTATCCCCAGCGAGGCGGTCCGCCCGCCGCGTGTGGCCCAGTCACCCGCGCAGATGGAGTGCAAGCTCCTTCAGGTCATCTACACCGGCCGTGCCGCCCGCAGCGGCGTTATCGTGCTCGGTGAGGTTGTCCGCTTTCACGTGCAAGAAGACTTGTTTGACAACTACCGCATCGATCCAGCTGGACTCGACGCCGTAGGCCGCATGGCCGGCAACACCTGGGTCCGCACAAGAGACCGCATCGAGTTGATTCGGCCAAAGTAGGATCCTTTACCGGCCATCAACAAGCTCGTAGCGACTTTGTGGAGTTGGAAACCGTGATTCGAGGATCCATCGCTCCCGGCAGCCTCACGCAGCCGTCATCTCCTGCCCCTTGGCCTCGCGGCCTATGAGCGCCAGCCCGGCCAGCGCCAACGCCACGATGATAACCGTCACAGCCAGCACCGCTGGATAGTTGCCAGTTCGCTCGGCGATCAGAGCCTGCGCCTTTCCGTTCCATGACGTGATGAGCCCGCCTAACTGGTACGCCAGCCCTGGAGCAGTAGCACGCACCGGCGCAGGCGAAAGCTCTGTGAGGTACGCCGGCACCACTCCCCACGCTCCCTGCACCATAAACTGCATCAGCACCGCGCCCACACCCAGCGAAACCGCCGAGTGGCCATAGGCGTAAAGCGGAATCACCGGAATCGCCAGCAGCGCCGCGGTGATGATAGCCCGCTTGCGGCCCCACTTTTCAGACAATGCACCGAAGACGAAACCGCCCCCGATGGAGCCAATCCCGTACAGCACGCCGATCAGTCCCACAGTCTCTGGCGAAAGCCGGGCCTGTGTCACAAGAAAAGTCGGGTACACGTCCTGTGTGCCGTGCGAGAAACTCATGAAGGCTGTCATCAGCAACACCAGGAAGAGAAATGTCGGCAAAAAAGCCAGCAGTCCGGCCAGATCCCCGGCTTTGTTACTCCGCGCCTCGCCGGCGGATTGGGTCAACTGCTTCTTTCTTCGGGCCAGCCAGACGGGCGACTCCTCGACCCTGACCAGCGCAGCCAACACCAGCAGCGCCGGCAAAGCGCTCAAGATGAAAAGCCCCCGCCAGCCAATCGAATGGAAGAAGAAAGCGAAGGCACCCGCGGCGAGGATCGAGCCCATCGCATAGCCCTCCTGCAGAATGCCGGAAAACGTGCCGCGGCCCTCCGTCGGCAGCGTCTCAAAGGCTAACGCGGCGCCTACGCCCCACTCACCGCCCATCGCCAGCCCAAAGAAGCCGCGCAGCACCAGCAGCGCGCCGAGCGAAGGCGCAAAACCGCAGGCAAGCTCAATCACCGAGAAGCTGAGAATGTTTGCCATCAGCACAGGCCGCCGGCCATAGCGGTCTGCAAGCATTCCAAAGACGATTGCGCCAATCGGCCTGAAAGCCTGCGTCAGGAAGACGGCTCCAAACACGGCCGAAGGAGCGCTGTGGAAATCCGCCGCAATGGCCTTGGCGCAAAAGACCAGCAGGAAAAAATCAAGCGAATCCATCGTCCAACCCAGGAAGGCGGCCGCAAAAGTGTTCCGCTGTGACCGGGTGAGACGTCGGAAGTCGTTGAGCACAGACATAGTCGGGAGAATAGCAGGGATGTGTGAAATGGAGAACAGGCCAAAGGACTTCGTGATATTTGTTGGAACAAATAGATTCCCAGCGGCATCCTAACAGCATGAAAGGATTCAGCACGGGGCACCTGCTGATTTTTACCCGGCCTCGCGCGCATCTGGCGACCTTTTCGCCTGCGTCCAACCCGAAAGACGGCCCTGGCGGCCCTGCATTGAAAGGATGAATCGATGAAACGATCTGTGCTCCTCACTGGCATTCTGGCGCTGGCCGCTCCCCTGGCCGTCGCGCAAACATCCACTTGGAAATCCGACCCGGCCCACAGTGAGGTCGACTTCAGCATCAAGCACATGAGCGTCTCCAACGTTCACGGCCGCTTCGGCAAGGTTGCAGCCACCATCGTCCTGAACGGCGCGGACGTCACTAAATCCACGGTCACCGCCACCATTGACGTCGATACTGTGGACACCGGGCAGACGGGCCGCGACAACGATCTCAAGACCGACTCGTTCTTCGATGTGGCCAAGTTCCCGACAGCCAGTTTTACCAGTACCAGTGTAGCCAAGAATGGCAACAATCTCACAGTCAGCGGCAACTTCACCCTGCATGGAGTTACTCAGCCCGTCGTGCTCGACGTGGAAGGACCCAATGGACCGTTTGAGAGTCCGATGGACCACAAGCCGCACTCCGGCTTTTCGGCCACCGCCACCTTGAACAGGACCGCGTTCGGCATCGGAACCAAGTATCCAGCAGCGCTCGTGGGTGACGACGTGAAGCTCACCATCGAACTGGAAGTCGTCAAGCAATAAATCCAATCCGTTCTCTGAACTGTTAGGTTGAGGACCACGGGAATTCTCCCTCACCCAACAATCGGCAACCATGCGAAGAAGCCTCGAAACCGCGACGAGAAAGTCGGCCAATGGCTGGACTTGAGCTGGAAATCATCCAAGAAAGCCCCTTCGCAAGCCTGGAAGAAGAGGCTCTGCTCAACCTGCTGCGCACCTCCGATTGCCTCAACCACGCATTTCACATCAAGACACGAGGTTGGGGAGTCACTTCGACGCAATACAACGTGCTCAGGATTCTGCGCGGGGCTTATCCCAAGGGGCTGACCTGCGCAGCCATCCGCAGCCGCATGATCACCTCTGAACCGGACATCACGCGGCTGCTGGCAAGGCTGAAAGCACTCAAGCTCATCCGCCAGCGGCGGAACGCTCAGGATCGACGTTCGGTCTGGACCGGGATCTCCCAGGCCGGCCTTGCACTGCTTAAGCAGATGGACCCAATGATTCTTCGCCTTCCAGTGGAACTGTTGGGCCACCTCAGCCGCGCAGAACTGGCGGAGCTGATTCGTTTGCTCGAAGTGGCCAGAGAACGCGGCGAGGAGCCCGAAGCGAAGCGATAGTCCATAAGCAGCGTGAGCCGCTCAGAGAACGAGTGCTGAGGAAACTAGAGTGCCCCACCCAGCCGACATACCCGCTCCTGTGGCGCACAAAGTACGACCCCAGCTACTGGCCCATCAGCTTTTGAGCCACCAGCACTTCATCGGCATCGTTCTGAATAATCTTGTTATGCAGGCAATAGAGCGCCAGTTCGAGCCGGTCGCTGACCCCCAGCTTGTCGTAGATCTTCCGCAGATAATTCTTGATCACCTGCTCCGTGGTTCCCAACTGGAAGGCGATCTCTTTGTTGCGCTTGCCCTGCGTGATGCAGGTGATGATGGCCATCTCCTTGGGAGAGAGCTTGGGCTGGGTCCGCGGGTTAACCAGTGCAGCGGCCTGTGCGCGATAAGCCTCGATAACCCAACTGACGGACTGATTATCGATCCAGGTTTCGCCGGCCGCAATCCTGCGAACGCACCGGACCAGCAGGTCAGGTGAAACAGAGCGGGAGACGATTCCCCGCACGCCGCGGCGGTAGAGTTCGACGGTCTGGCTCTCATCGGCAGCCACCGTTTGCACAATCAACTTCACATCGGGAGCCATACGCAGCAGGTCCGGGATGACGTGTGCTGTCCCGGCCAGCAAGCTTCCCTCCATCAGAACGATATCGGTGGGATACCGCTCAATGGCGGCGCGCAGATTCTCAAGAGAATCGGCCTGGGCCACGACCCGAAGATCGTCTTCAATCGCGAAGACCTTACGAATGCCAACGCGATAGATCGCCTGTGAATCCGCGAGGATTACGCGTATTGTTCCCGGCTTGACCGGGGCGTCGAGCATTTGAGGGTCAGCAGAATCTTCAACTGGGTCCATAGGTATTCAAGCCAAACCAGAGGTCATTATCCTCATGGCATTTCCGGCTGTCATTGCTCGGCGAATTGATATTCGTCAATGGTGGCGGCAGCCTGATAGTTACTTTTGTTCTTCGAGCAGCGTACCACACGTCCTTGACAATTGACCAGAACATCGCGAGGGGTACCTAGCACCGCGCCCGGCATGCGCATGGAGAAACGGATCTCCAACCCCGTCGGCACGGGGCTATCCAGTTCAAAAACCACCCCGCTGGCTGAAACATTCGATGTTAGTGCGGCAATTTCCCCTTTTTCGCTGGATAAAACCACGGGCAGCGAAATTGGGAAACGCACTGCGCAACGTACTTCCTGGCGCTCAAAAGCGTGTCGAGAGCGTGCGGTGGCATGCGGTAACGCGGGTTTCGAAGCGTCCATAATCAGCACCCCCGACCCCAGATTGGGCCACTTTCAGTCTAATGGAGTTTCTCCGCCAGACGATGGCACCAAAGTTTCCGTCAAGGTAACGTCCAGGAGTTTATTGAAGACCTTTAATAAATCCTAACGTGCGGCAAACTCGCATGAAGTGCACAAGTTATTCATGCAATACGGCTTGCAGACGAAGCGCTTATCGCGCTCCACCCCCGGTTGCTTGGGTGCTACGAAGAATAGTGGCAAACTTTGGATTTTCGTTTCAAAGATGTGAGGAGTTAGTGCAAATTATTTTCAACCAGGTTCCTCTACGGCCCTCTTCTGTATCGCCAACCCTATATTTGCTGCATTTCAATCGGGCGCATCGACGGACTAGTCCGGCCTCGATTTCGCCGCCGCAACCCGCACCTTAGTCTCTGAAGCGGGTTTCTTCTTCGCTGATCTTCGAGTCGCAAACTCCTTATTCGGGAACACCGGCGCGCACGATTCGGGTACGGGTCGCGCCCCCTTGGCCTTGGCAATCGCGAGGTCCGCAATTTCCTTCACAATCCAGTCGAAGTTGGCATGGCCGATGGAGTGCAAGTCGGCGTCTGGCACGGGGTTCATGAAATCAATCGCGTATGGAATGCCGCGCTCGATGGCAAACTCGACAGTGTTGAAGTCGTAGCCCAGGGCCTCGCAAAGTTTCAACGCGTCGTGTCGGATGCGCTTCAGCAGCGCTCTCGACGCGGGCTCAGGGGTATCAATGTAACGTTCGGCATGCGGCCTGCGCGGGTCGTACGCCATGATACGGACTTTTCTCCGGCCCACTACATAGCAGCGAAAATACTGGGTGAAATCGACCGCTTTCTGGTAGACCATACATAAGTCCCGAGACTGGTCGTAGGCTTGGAAGAACTCGTCGCGACCCCTGACTTGGTGCACGTCCCGCCAGCCTCCGCCGTCAATTGGCTTGAGATAGCCGTGCTCGCCGACATAAGCGAAAACCGCCTCCCAGTCGAGCGGAAACTCGAGATTCCGCATTGATCGGTGGGTCGCGCCCTCGGGCAGTTGCTTGTGAGGCAGGACGACTGTCCGTGGCACCCTTACGCCCAGCCTTTCGGCCAGCGAATAATTGAAGAATTTGTCGTCGGCCGAAGCGCAAAAAGGGTTGTTGATCACGGCCGTTCCGTGAAGCATGGCATGTTTCAAAAAAGCGCGGTAAAAGGGAACGGCGTGCGAGATGCGGTCCAAAATCACCGCATAGCGCGGCGCCTTGTCATGCCGAACGGCGCCGGTCTGCACAAACTCGGCCTTGATGCCGTCGATGTTGCGCGCGTTGATCTCCTCCACCAACGCGCTGGGAAAGCTGTTCTCGACACCGAACAGGATGCCTATCCTCTTCATGGCAGTTCTCCTGGGCCAACGCGCCTGAACTCTTTCCTGCAAGTTCGGTGGAGCACGCATCCAGTGTACGGCCAGCACGGCGACGAAGGGGAACCCATCTCGGACGCCTCCCAAGTTCCCGCCTGCGGCGTAAAACTCAGAATCCCCTGTCGCCGCGGGAGCGAGTCCTTGGACTGCACGCACCTTGAATGACAACAGCAGAAAACTAACTTGACAACAGCCCGGATGTCGGGCCATGCTATTACGCATAGGGCGGAGTTTGATCGACAGCCATCTTGATTCCGTCCTTTAAGATTGACTAGCAGATTTGCCTTAAGATTAGAATCCGGCAATTCCTACCTTTTTCCTTAGGATCCCTTTCAGAAATTTCAAGAACAGATCGTCCGAAACAAACAAACCTGCCCAATAGCTTAAACGTTTGAGCAAGCAATTCAAGCGTCGGGAAAACTGCGCTCACGGCACTAAATCGTTTGAGCTGAAAGTTTGAGATCAACCTTACCTAACCCCCACAGGAGAGTTTATGAACTGGATATCGACGATCGTCCGACCCCGAGATTTGCGTAGACTGGCACTCGTCGCTGGCGTAACAGCTTTTCTCGTCCCCATCTTCCCCGCCTTTGCGCAACAACCACTTCAGCAATTGCACGATCACGTGCGTTCCGCAGTCGCTAGCGGGGAGGCAAAACTGGTAGGCCGGGTACCATCTACCCAGCGCATCCATCTGTCCTTCGTGCTGCCGCTGCGCAACGAGGGCACACTGAACAACTTGTTGAGTGAGCTCTACGACCCCTCAAGTCCGAACTACCACCAATTCCTGAGCGTGTCCCAGTTCACAGAACTGTTCAGCCCCACCTCTGAAGATTTCCAGACCGTCGTGGATTTTGCCAAAACCAATGGCTTAACCGTGACGGATGAGCCTCAAAATCGGCTGGTCGTGCCGGTGGACGCAACGGCAGCGCAAATTGAAAAGACCCTCAATGTCAAGATGAACCTCTACCAGCATCCGACGGAGAATCGCGTCTTTTACTCCCCGGATCGCGAACCTTCGCTTGCTCTCAATCTCCCGTTGAAGCACATTGCAGGACTGGATACCTTCACCCTACCGCGAGCTGCGGCGGCGACGGCATCGGCGGAGCAAGCAACCCCCGCAGGCGCTTATCAGGCTTCCGGTCCAAGCGGCACTTACCTGGGCAGTGATCTTCGGGCCGCGTACTACGGCGGAACAGCTTTGACAGGCGCAGGTCAGGTCGTCGGCCTGTTCGAATACGGCGGCTATAACCCCAGCGATGTAACTAACTCCTTCACAACTGCCGGTGTAACAAATAACGTCCCCATCGACAATGTGTCAGTGGACGGCGAAGGCACCGGTTCGTCCAGCTGCAATGGGGGAACTGTAAGCGATCTCGAACAGGTCCTCGACATCGTGGGCGCGATTGGCATGGCCCCTGGAATGAGCCAACTCCGCGTTTACATCGCCCCATGCACTGGCGGTACCGATGTAGACACATTCAACATGATTGCTACGGACGACATAGCCAAACAAATCAGCATCTCTTGGGTATGGGGAGATAACGCTACTGCAGACGATCCCATCTTCAAGCAGATGGCTGCACAGGGCCAAAGCATTTTCGCCTCCTCTGGCGATTGGGGTGCTTACCCGAACGGTTTCGCAGCATTCCCCGCGGAAGATCCCTGGGTAACGGCTGTAGGCGGCACCAATCTGCCCGCCTATAACGTTCCCTGGCCGGAGGTTGCCTGGGGCACCGGCGCTTGCACAGCAGGAGCGTTTTGCGCCAGCAGCGGTGGCCCAAGTCCCGACGGCATCAGTATGCTGGATTGGGCCACAGCGTCTGGCTTGCCTAACTTCCAGGCAGGCGTGGCCAATTCGTCCAACGGGGCTTCCACAACCTTGCGCAACGTTCCCGATGTTGCTGCAATGTCGGTGCCGGGCGTCTATTTCTGCCCAAATGGCTCCTGTGCCGTAGGCTTTGGCACGAGTCTCGCAACCCCGCTCTGGGCGGGCTTTACAGCGCTGATGAATGAACAAGCCCTGTCGGCAGGCAAGCCGCCTCTGGGTTTTCTCAACCCGGCAATCTACGCAATCGGTGAAAGTTCCAATTATGACAGCGACTTTCACGACATGACCAGCGGCAGTAATGGTGCGTACAACGCAGTGACTGGCTACGATCTGGTCACCGGTTGGGGCAGCCCAAATGGGCAGAACTTGATCGACGCTTTGACTGGGCAAACAACAACCACCCCGCCCTCCAGTTCCTGCCATGTTGTCTATACCGTCAATAGTCAATGGCCGGGAGCTTTCGATGCTTCCCTCACCATCCAGAACAACAGCACAACTGCTCTTAGCAATTGGACACTGACCTGGACTTTTGCCAACGGGCAGAAAGTTACGCAGTCCTGGGGAGGCAATGTAACACAGAGCGGCGCAACAGTGACCGTGCACAATACCAGCAACGGCGGTCCGATCCCTGCCAACGGCAGCTACTCCAGCTTCGGGTTCAACGGAAGCTGGAATAATGCCACCAACGCTACGCCGACAACCTTCACACTCAACGGAACAGTCTGCGACTAAGACGCCTTCTGACTGGGATTCTCGACTATCGCGGGCGGCCCCAAAAGGCCGCCCCATTTTTCTGAAAAGGTAAAAAGCATAGCCCTTTCGCGGGCGCCGCTGGATAGCGGCGCGGACCTCGAAAGACTGGAAAGAACACGCGGAGAAGAGTAACCTTGAGTGGGGATGATTTTTGTCGGGAGGGGTTGTGAATTACCGCGTAATTACAGTAAATAGGGAGTTTGGCAGCGGCGGGGGGCGCATTGCGCAAACCATTGCAGAATGGCTCGGCTGGAAGTTATTGGACCGCGACATCATCGACGCCATCGCATACGCGGCTCACGTGGACCCGAGCGTAGCGCAGCACTATGACGAGCACGTGGATTCATGGCTGCGCCGCATCAACCAGCAGGCCATGCGTTCAGCCGCCCTGGCCGCTGGTCTCGAACTCGGCGAGAACTCGGTCTTCGACTGCGATGCAATGGTGAAGATCTCGCGCAAGATCATTGAAGAAGCCTATTCCGAGGGCAATTGCGTGATTGTAGGCCGTGGCGCGCAATGCATCCTGCAACACAAACCCGACGTCTACCACGTCTTTATTTACGCTCCCTATCTTGACCGGCTTGAGCGCTTGCGTCCGCGCCTTGATAAGGGAGTCCACGCCGAACAGCGTATCCGCATCGTCGATGAGGAGCGCGCAAAGTATCTACAGCAGTACTATGGCAAGAGCTGGTGCAACCCCCATCTCTACGACCTCATGATCAGCTCGCGCACCGACGAGGACTTCACTGCACGCGCCATTCTTTATGCGATGAACGGCGACTTGCAGGGCGTCGGAACCAGCCCGCAGGGAACGGTGACGAGCGTTTGACCAGATGATTAATTAATTACCTGCAAGGTTTTGAAAATATAGGAGGGGGGGGTGGGGGGGGTGGGGGGGGTGCCTCTCCGGCCCGCCAATGAACAGGAGTTCCCTTCTCTCCTAACTGTTATTATTGTGCGCCCGTTTAGGTTAAATCTCTGCAATCCTGTGCAAAGAATTTATCAATCCCCGCGTCTGCCCCCGAGTCTGCGTACCGACTCGGGGATTGATACAAAGCGAGTTTTAGAATGCGCCCTACTTCTCCGCCTTTACATCCCAGTCGAAGCTGATCTGCGAGATCAGATTATTGAGCTTTTCGGTTGCAACCTTTTTCTGCGCTTCGAGGTCGGCGGTCTGCTTGCGCGTGGTTTGCAAAAGATCTTCGGCGCGATTCAGCTCGTCGACGAAGCGCTTGGCGGCGTCGTTGCCTTTGAGAGCCGTGAGGTTTTCACGGTCACGGGCCTCGTCGGCTGAGGCGGTCTCTTCTGTCTTCTTGGATTCGTCGATTTTGCGATTGAGGTCCGTCAGAGCTTCCTGGGCGTCGATGACCGGTTTGAGCTTGTCAAGCGCATCCGGAACGCGGGTGACCAGGTCAAGCAGATAAGTTGTCTGGTTCTGGTTGGCGTTGAGATACACGTAGTTATTTTCTGGCCCGCGCTCGCGCACTTCCAGTTTGGCGGTCGTGTGAGCGGCCACCGGCAGTTTGAAGCGATAGAGATTTGGCGACGTCTCGGCGGCCTTCAAATCGCCGTCCAGCGTCCATCCGTTCTGATGGCGCGGCTGCTCGATCAGAACGTCGCGGTCGAGATCGCCTGAGTTGATCGCCGAGTAAGTCTTTGACTCAACGTTCATGTAGGTTTCGACGATAGAGCCTCTCAGAATCTGCACGTGATGAAGAGTGCGCAGACTATTGCGGTCCGTCACCTTCACGCGAACAGCCTGATCAGCGGCATAGGAGAGCAGGCGCTTTTCGCCGGGATGGATCGGATCGAGCAGGCCCTCGCCGGCAAACTCACCGGACTCGAAGATGGAGAAGCTTCCAGAGTCGAGGGTAAGCTTGGATTTGTTTTCCAGCCAGACGGCGCGCAGAGGAGTCGGATCTTTCTCGCTCCAGAGTGTGACGTGCTCGGCGGGAAGATCCTGTTGCAGGATGGGAACCATCGCCGATTCGTTCTTATGAATAGTGACCGGCGCAGTGAGCGCGTACTCGAAGAAGTCGTCGAAGGCGTTAGTAGTCACGTCGCCTTCTTTGATGGCATCGGAAGCGCGGTAAACGCCTCCAACGTTCCTCGCAAGTGTTGAGATGATGTTCGAGTCTGTTTGCACAGCCAAGGCATCCGCTTGGACGCTAATGGACTCGGTTTCAGCCCCTAGGCGGAGCCGAGCGTTGACGGTCGAAGTCCGCTGACCACCAACTGTAACATTTCCCTGGCGATACTTTTCGAATCCTCCGGCGGTAACGGTTAGCGAATACAGTCCTGGCGCTAGCCCAGTTAGGAGATAAGAGCCGTCATCTGACGTCGTTCCAGTAGCGGATGCGTTCGTTCCCAGCGAAGTTGCGGTTACGGTAGCATTCGAGATGACAGCCCCGGTAGCATCGGTTACGCGGCCAGTGATGTTGCCCGCGCCGCCCATCGGAGCGGGGGCCATCTTCATCTCCGCCGCCTCGTGCGTCTGCGGTGTCAGCTGCGCTTCGGTTGAGATGGGAATCTCAACGCGCCGCGTGTAGAGCGGCTGCGAGAGCGGCTGGATAAAGCTTTGCGGCGCTCCTGCTACCAGCGAGAGTTGCACATTATCCCAATCCGCGCCGACGGTGTTATCGACGACCGCCCAGCCCTGCATCGTGGCGTTCCCATTGGGCGTGCGGGGAAAGACAATGCGGTAGGTCGACTTCCAGATGGGGACTTCGCTGATATAGCTCACGCGCAACTGGCGCTGGCCCTGACCTAATGCATCCAGAGTCAGATGGCGCAGGCCGGTGGAGCGGGTGGTCGAGAGGAGTTCAAGATAGCGATCGAGCTGCCCTTGCAGATTCGCGTCGAGCGGGCGCACGCTCAGGGCCGGCGTCAGTTCAATGACCCGCACAGCCCCGGAGCTTGCGATCAGCGTGAGGTAAAACTTGTCGACCGTCGTAGCATTGTCGCCTCCGCTGGTCTTCTCTGTCCGCGACTCGACCGACATCAGCCGCCCGGTCATTGCGCCGCCCGGTCCGCCCAGAACCTCTACCCGCTGCCCGCGCAGGGCCTGAAACAATTCGGTCGAGGTCGGGTCGTCCGTCATGCCCAGCGAGAGCGATTTAAGCTGCTCGGCCAGTGGCGTGGTCGAGTTGTAGTTGACTCCCGCGATGCGGCCGCCGCCTTCGTCGAGCACGGTGAGCGATTGCAGCACGTCGTTCAACTGCGGCGATGTGAAGTCGATGGCCACGCGCTGATTGCCGGTGACCGACCCTGCGTGTTCAAAGTAGCCGACGCCGTTTTTGTAAAGCACGACCTTGCGGACGGGCAGCGCCTGTGGCACCTGCGGTGCGGCTAACTTCACCTTCGGTGCGGCGGCAGTCGAGACTTCTTTGGGGGTTGCTGGAGATTGAGCGGTAAGCGCAACTGTGATGGGAAGAGCAAAAAGACAGACGACAGCGGAAATTCGGCGCACAAAGCCTCCTCGTAGCAGCTAACAAGAAACTGTACTCTCTTGGACCCCGGCGAAGGGAAAATGGTTCCCACGAAACGAAATATCGCCACGAAATATCGCCGCCGATTTTTGAGGAAGGAAAAACCACCCAATCCTCGCGCGATCCGTATCGCGGTGTGGGGAACTCGCTCGGAAGGAGCACAATAGAAGGTTGGGAAGTTGAGCCGCGTGGTCGTAATGCGGGGCGGCGGCATAAGGAGAGATGGAAAGATGGACGGGACTCAAGCCAAGGTGATTGCGTTGAACGGAAGCGCTCGCAAGGGCGGAAATACAGCCATTTTGCTCAACTATGTTCTGAAGGAACTCGAGAAGGAAGGGATCGAGACCGAATTGATCGAGCTGAGCGGGGCCGAGATTCACGGCTGCCGCGCCTGTAGCAAGTGCGCCCAAAACAAAGACCGGCGCTGCTCGCAAAAGGGCGATGTGGGCAATGCTCTTATTGAAAAAATGGAGCAGGCGGATGGCATTCTTCTCGGCTCGCCTACCTATTTCTCTAACATCTCGCCGGAGATTTCGGCCCTGATGGATCGCGCCTGTTACGTTTCCAGGGCGAATGGTAATTTTCTTCGCCGCAAAGTGGGCGCCGCCGTTGTGGCTGTGCGCCGGGCCGGAGCGATCCCGGCCTTCGACGCACTGAACCATTTCTTCTTTTTCAGCGAGATGATTGTGCCCGGATCGTCTTACTGGAACGTCGGCATCGGACGCGAAATCGGCGACGTCGAGCGGGACGAAGAGGGTATTCGAACCATGAAAACCCTGGGTCAGAATATGGCGTGGTTGCTAAAGAAGCTGAAGAACTAAGGTCTGCCGCTACTTTTCTTCGTTCATCTGCATGGTCAGATAGCGCTCGTAGCCGAGTTCCTTGATCTGGTGCGCCTGGGCTTCGAGCCAGTCGACATGTTCTTCCTCGTCCTTGAGCAGGTTGACGAAGAGGTCGCGCGAGCCGTTGTCTTTCTCGTCCATCGCGATCCGCACGGCCTCGTTGTACATGGATACAGCTCCGAGCTCCAGCTTTAGATCGGACTGAATCATGGCTTGGACGTTGCTGCCGATGGTGAGAGCCAGCGGCTCCATGCTCGGAGTTCCGTCAAGAAACAGGATGCGCTCCATCAGCTTTTCCGCGTGTTTCATCTCGTCGATGGATTGTTTTTTGATATATTTCGCAAGCTTCTCATAGCCCCAGTTCTCGCACATTTCTGCGTGAACGAAGTACTGATTGATGGCGGTGAGCTCCTCGCGAAGCGCACGATTCAACTGCTCGATAACTTTTGGATTACCCTTCATGGCGCGATTCTACAGAAGAAGGGGCTACCTTAAAACAGAAAAATTCAAAAGCAACAAACCTGTTCCCTCTTTCCTGTTCTGCATTCACGACTCTCATATTCCTGTCACAGATACTCTTGCACCATGCGCTGCCAGGTCGGCCAGTCGTGGGTGTTCTGCGCATCCCAAACATCGAGCCGGTGGGGAATCGACTTATCGTTCATAATGCGGTCGAGAACCTGGTTCTGGCGCAGGCACTGGTCGTCCCATCCGGTGGCCAGCACGTAATGGCCTTCGCGGAAGCGGTCAAGAAACCACGGGTCGCTGAGGTTGGGCAGGTAGTGCGTGGGCAGGTTGTAATAGCAGTCCTGGTCGTAATAGCCGTAGAGAAAACTCGATAAGTCGAAGGCGCCCGACAGCGAGACGAAGCCGGTAAATAGTTCCGGATGGCGCAGGGCGATATTGACGGCGTGATAGCCGCCAAAGCTGCAGCCGAGCGCGATGAGGCGCGGGTCGGGATTCCGCTG
>CAYTJN010000111.1:0-14229 GCA_964438125.1 uncultured Occallatibacter sp. | reverse complement strand
GATTACTGCCACCTCAGGTTCAGTGAGCGGCGCAACCACGTTGTCAGTTACGGCCGATCTGCCAGCGGATACGCCGACGATTACGCCTGGATCGGGAACCTACATGTCTGCGCAGACAGTGACGATTTCTGATTCGACACCGGGGGCAACCATCTTCTACACGATCAACGGAATGACGCCGACGACCAGTTCGACCGTCTATAACGGTCCCATCACAGTCTCGTCGACTGAATCGTTAGAGGCAATTGCTGTTGCGACAGGGTTCAGTGAGAGTGCGGTTGCATCCGCAACATATACGATTACAGCACCCGTAAAGATTACACCGACTCTCAACGTTACGCCCTCGCCTTCCAGTGTTGGCACTGATCAGGTCGTTTCGGTCGCGGTAGTGGTCAGCGGCGGTAATGGGAACGCGATACCTCATGGCTCAGTCACATTAGTCGGAGGTGGATACACGTCAGGGGCTGAAACCCTGAGCGCTGGTGCTGCAACGATTAGCATTCCTGCCGGATCGCTGAGCATCGGGATCGACACGCTGACTGTAACCTATACGCCAGACTCCTCCAGTTCAACAAACTACAACAGCGCCATAGGAATGGCGACCGTGACCGTAGCGACAACAACGTACTCGGTGACAGCCACAGCAGTCACGGTCTCAAAGGGCATAGCTGGCACATCGGTGGTCACTGTGAGTTCCAGTAACGGTTATATAGGAATTGTGACGCTCACGTGTGCCGTTAGCTCAAGTCCCTCTGGTGCAACCGATCTCCCAACTTGCTCTGGCGAACAGCCTGTGACGCTCACTTCCAATGTGGCGAGTAGTTCAACAAGCGTAACGGTATACACGACGGCGGCTAGCGCTGGCAGCTTAACGTGGCTGAGGCCGGGCAGGGGATGGCGTGGCGAAGGTGCGGAAGCAGTTCTGGGTTTGTTGATTCTCATCGGGATTCCCGCACGGCACCGGAAGTACCGATCAATGATCGGCATTCTACTCGTGATAGCAACGCTCGGTAGCCTTTCGGCCTGTGGCGGCAAAGTCGAGCGGAGCGGTGGAACTGCGATAACAAACCCGGGAACAACTACTGGAACTTATACGATCACTGTGACGGGCGTTGGTAATGACTCAGACAAGACGACAGCCACAACCACATTTAGCCTCACGGTGAACTGATATGGGATACCGCCCTTTTTCAGTTCGGTTATCAATGGTGTGTATCTCACATCTTCCCGGCTCTCAAGTAAATGCGCAAGAAAACCCATGAAATGCTTTCCAATTCTGGGTTCAAAGCCGGCCCCTGGGTAGTGGAAATAATCCATTCACAGATTAATCGGTTCCGCAGACTGCTGGCCACCTTCGAAAAGACAGAAGCCAGCAACGTCGCACTTCTCTCATTCGCCTGCGGCCATTTTCTGCTAGAGGCAGACTGTTACTCTGTACGGATAAATTGAAAAAACTCGAAGACCCAATCCTCCACGCGCTCAAGGAGGGATCTTGATCAGGGAGATCCGATGAAGTTGCCCAGATTGTCCTTTCGCCCAATAATCAGCGCGCCGATTGGCTGTCCGCAACTGGGACCGATGTCAATCTTTTTTTGAGGGCTTATTTGATTTCGAGCAAAGACGAGCGAAGTTGTAGCCCTTAACGTCGCGGGGTAGTCAAATTGAGGGTCATTGCGACCGCGACTGGTTCCCGAATTGAGGTCAAGCTGGACTTCGTGAACTGAGCACTAGTGATACCCTCATGCTGAGTTAGATCAAATCGTTCAGTGAAAGCACACGGCGGGACACGGAACGTCGGATGAGTTTCCCTCCGATCTCCATCGGGCCATCACGTTCACGTTCACGTTTGCTTCGGCAGTAACCGGGGGAAAACGAGCACACTATCTTTTGTTAGTGGTCCGCACCTCGCGTGCGCAGGCCATTCCGTGAGCTGAGGGAAATGCCTCCTGTAGCTCACAGGGCGAAGCTATGTTTAATAGACAGCCCATCTGTTCAAAACCCTTGCATACGGAGTGTCTATCCATGGAAGTCCAAGGAGCGCGGATTTCGTACTGTCATGCCAGTGGAACAGGAAACTGGTGGGCCATTTACACTCTCCATCAACATGAGAAGAGGGCAGCCGAAATGCTAGCAGCGAAGGGCTGCGAAGTGTTTCTGCCAGTGTTCGAGGTGACCCATCGCTGGAAAGATCGCAACATTAAGCTTTCGATTCCATTATTCCCCTGTTATCTCTTCGTGCGCGAGAATCTTGCGCAGCGGTTGCAGATTGTAACTACGCCTGGAGTTCACATGATCCTTCGTCATGGAGAGCGGTTCGCGGTAGTTAGGAACGCTGAGATAGAGGCTCTGCAGAAAGCAGTGCGAAACAGTCGCCGCTTAGAGCCGCACCCGTTTCTGCAATGTGGAGAGCGAGTACGGGTAACTCGCGGCACGCTGGAAGGTGTTGAAGGGATCTTAGTGCGGAAGAAGAATCTTTGCCGGCTGATTCTCTCGGTGGAGATGCTGGCCCGCTCGGCATCTGTTGAAGTGGACGCGGAGGATGTGACGCCCGTTTTGTCCACCAGCAGGAATTTGGATCGACAGTCGAAATTGGATTCGTACGTTCTCGCCAGCTTGGAACAAAGGGCATGAGCGCGGTGAGTGTGGTCGCTCGAGTCTGGCAAAAGCTAACGCACGGTAAAGTGTCAGGGACAAGAACTGGACTATGAATCGCAACAGCAGATCGCAAGGATGGGCAACGGCGCTGGTTGCCGCTCTCACGCTCATGTCCACGGCTGCGGGACAAACCGTGCTGCCGCTGCCAAAAAGCAGCGAAGCACCGGATTCCCGCGCAACGACTCGTGTTGGAGGATCCTCGCCGGAAAGCGTGTCGGCGAGCTCCGCGTTTGGTGACCGCTATGAGATCGGGATCGGCGATGTGATATCCGTCAACGTGTGGAAGGATGCGGAACTCTCCCGGAGCATGCCTGTGCGTCCCGACGGCCAAATCTCTTTGCCCGTCATCGGTGAGGTGCAGGCTGCGGGGCTTACGACTGTGCAACTTCAAGCGCAGATCGTGTCCCGGCTCGATACGTACATTCGCAATCCTCAGGTTAACGTCATCATTCAGGAGATCAAGAGCCGGACCTTCAACGTAATGGGGAAAGTCGCAAAGCCCGGATCATTTGAACTATCTAAGCCCACGACGGTCTTAGATGCGATAGCACTGGCGGGCGGATTTCAGGAATACGCGAGGCAGAGTCGGATTTATGTTCTTCGGATGTCGCCTGGCAAACTTCAAACGATGCTTCCTTTCAATTACAAGGCAGTTATCAAGGGCAAGCGACCGGCCGAGAACATTCAGATTCAGCCTGGAGACACCGTTGTTGTTCCCTGAAGTTATACCTTCATGGCCTCGTGAAACTTCACTCGCCGACAAAGGGCCGCGGCGTGCAATGAAATTGATCCGTAATTCAAGAACTCGCGAATCCGTGTGGCGCTCCCTCGCCACACTTGCGCCTACGATTTTGTTCACTGCGTCCATTTGTGCTCAGGTGGAGAGTCCGGTTTCCGCGGCCCAGGGAATCGAATCGATGTTTGGCAGTGGGGTGGAGTCCGGGCCCCGATTCGCCAACGAGCAGATGCCAACGGATGTGATTCTTGCTGAAATCGGGTACGAGGCCGCGTACGATACAAACCCGCTCGGCCTTTCCGTGTCAGCGTCAGCAGGCCAGGAACAGACTGTCGCTGGGAATCTCCTGCTTCAGCACCAGGGTTCTCGCATCACTACCGTAATCGGCTTTCAGCCATACTATGAATCTTTTGGCGGGAATTTAGGTTATGCCCAGTTCAATCAGTTATCTTCGGCTGATATCAGCCTGGTTTTGATGCCGCGCTGGTCCGTTCGCGTGCGTGATTCCTACTTCAATCAAATGGGAAGCACTCCGCTTCTAGCTGCCGATGTGAGCGTTTCGCCGCTGGGGCCTCCCAGCAGCCTCAACCAAACAGTTTATACACCGTTGGTTTCAGAGCAGGAGAACAGCGCACGCCTGGACATCATCTATCGCGGTAGCTTGCGGACCATGGTAGACGTGTTCCAAGGATATGACAACAGGTCATTCTCTGAAAAGTCGTCCTCTCTGTCGCTTTACAGTACCCGGGGGCCCAACACCGGGGCCGAGTATGTTTGGCGTTCGAGTGAACACTCGATGTTGGGAATTCTGGCCCTCTATCAAGGCTTGGATGTGGCTGGAAGCTTGCCTGCGGGACTCCCATCGCGGCTGGAAGTTGGAAGCGCTTTTGTTACTGCGCAATGGAATCCGATTGCCAACCTCGAACTGCAGGGATTTGCAGGACCTCAGATTGTTGGGGAGCCCAGCGCCAACTTGGGTATCGATGGTTCATCGAAGCAGATCCAGTGGGGTGCAGGCGGAACTATCGAGGCTCAGGGGAGACGAGGTGCTCTCGTAATTTCCGGCAGTCACGTGACAGCGGATGGCGGCGGACTTGTGCCGTTTGTGGTCAGTTCATCGATTCACGGCGCATGGCGCCGCAACCTCGGTGGACATTGGGAAGTTTCTTGCAATTTGGATCTTGGCAGAAATCGTTCGTTCTCTCCGCCGGGAAATCTGACCCAGGCGGGGACGAGTGCAGGCCTTTCTCGGTCCTTCAGCAAGCGGGCAATGCTGCACATTGAATATCAATTCATGCGGCAAATGCCCACAGGCAATGTTCCCGCCCTATCGGAGTTTCATCGCAATCGGATAGTCACGGGAATTAGTTGGCAGTTTGGCGCGCTTCCCCTGGGGCGCTGAAGAACGGACTCCGGTGCGTGACTTCGGTGCCTTTCACTCTCTTCCCTTTATAACTTCAAAACCGATCTTCTGCGACCCGATCGCTCTCAGCAGAGCTAGCGGGCGTCTGCGCGGAAGTCGAGTGGTTCGGAGGTGATTTCATGAACGCACTCGGTCTGGCTCGAATGAGCCGCGAGGAGAAGCAACCCGCTCGCGTGGTGGAACGGCATGGAGCAAATCCCCCTCTCAACGAAGCAGCATTTGCCGCTCAACTATATCGGGAGCGCATACGCGCCGAGCGCTCCGGCCGGAAATTCGCGCTGATTTTGGTTGAGAGCGGTTTGGCAGTCGTTGGCCCGAGGCCCTCTCTGAACCTGCCCTCTGTTCTCGTGCGCCTGACTCGAGAAGCCGATATTGTCGGTTGGCAGCAACAGGACAAAGTGGCCGGCGCCATCCTGACCGAGTTTGGAGACCAAGACGTTGTCAATGCGCTGGACAGTATTCGTACCCGCCTGAGCGGGGAACTGCGCAAGATGCTGCCAGATTCACAGCAGAATGCCCTTCGCGTCACATTTCATGTGTTCCCCGATCAATGGGATGTCGGAACGAGAGATTTCGCGATGGATCTGGCGTTGTATCCGGATATCGCAGCGAACGAAAACAAGGCTGTTAGCAGAGTGACGAAACGAGCGCTCGACGTCACGTGCAGCATGGCAGCTCTGATCATGTTATTCCCCATTATTGTAGTCATCGCTCTCGCCGTCCGGCTCACCTCAAAGGGTCCAGCATTCTTTCGACAGGAACGCATCGGGCGGTTCGGCAAACCCTTCAACATGTATAAATTTCGATCAATGACGTGTCATGCCCCTTCGGAAAGTCACGAGAAGTTTGTGCAGGAGTTCATCAGCGGAAAAATGACCTCTCCGAGCGAAGCGGGAATCTACAAATTGACGAATGACCCGCGTGTAACGCCACTGGGGGATTTCCTGCGCCGTACCAGCCTTGACGAGATCCCGCAGTTCTTCAACATACTGCGCGGCGACATGTCTCTGGTGGGCCCACGGCCGCCCCTTCTCTACGAATTGAGGGCCTATGACGCGTGGCACAGGCGACGCCTGCTCGAGGCCAAGCCGGGGCTCACTGGACTGTGGCAGGTAAGTGCTCGCAGCCGCTCCAGCTTCAATGAGATGGTGCGTTTGGATTTGCGGTACGCGCGTATGCAGTCCGTTTGGCTTGACCTGTCGCTTCTCTTTAGAACCGCGCGGGTTATCTTCTCCGACCAAGGTGCCCGCTGACGGGCAGACAGAAGGCGCAAGCATATGATCCGTTTGAGCGTAATCGGCTATGGCTATTGGGGGCCGCGCGTGGTGCGCAACTTTCACCGCCACCGCGACCTACAAGTGAAAGTGATTTGCGATCGGAAGTCTGAAGCTCTGTGCCAGGCGCGCCAAGAGTACCCCGATGTGGCTTTCTCTTGCGATCCCAATGACGTGATCACTTCCGCAGATATCGATGCGGTCGCCATTGTTACTCCGGTGTGGACACACTTCGAACTAGCCAAGGCGGCCTTGCAAAACGGAAAGCACGTCTGGGTGGAGAAACCTTTTACGATGGATTCGGAACAGGCGAAAGAACTTATTGAACTGGCCGAGTCCCGTAACCTCATCATCATGGTGGACCATACGTTTCTTTTTACTGGCGCGGTGCGCAAGATGCGGGAGCTCATCGACGGGCAGGTGCTCGGACCGCTCTATTACTATGACTCTACACGCGTCAATCTTGGTCTGTTTCAGCATGATGTGAACGTCGTATGGGATCTGGCTCCTCACGATCTTGCCATCATGGATTACCTGATTCCGGACAAGCCGGAAGCGGTAGTCGCTACAGGCCAGAATCATCTCAACGGTCATGAGGATATGGCGTACATTACCGTCTACTACTCCAATAAGCTCATCGCCCACGTGAATGTCAACTGGCTATCCCCGGTCAAGGTGCGTACTACGCTCGTGGGAGGGGAAAAAAAGATGCTGGTTTGGAACGACCTCGAGGTAGACGAAAAGCTTCGCATCTACGACAAGGGCGTGCAGATGAGCGGGGAGGCTGGTGTTTACGAACTCTTGGTGAGTTATCGTTCTGGGGATATGTGGGCGCCGAAGGTGGACGCCACCGAGGCTCTGAAGGCTGAGGCATCGTATTTCGCCGAATGCATCAATACCGGGCAGCGTCCAATTAACGACGGGAATGCCGGTTATCGAGTGGTTCGGCTGCTTGAAGCCGCTAACGAATCGCTACGCAACCGGGGAAGGATTGTGATCCTGTGAACGTAGAATTTAACTCCATTGCGCCCGACGTGCGGCTGGGCCGCGACGTAATGCTGTCAAGATTCATCAACCTCTACGGCTGTAGCGTGGGTGACGAAACTGGCATCGGTGCCTTCGTCGAGATCCAGAAGAATGCAACTGTGGGTGCCCGTTGTAAGATCAGCAGCCACACTTTCATTTGCGAAGGAGTGACCATCGAGGATGAAGTCTTTGTCGGCCACGGAGTTACTTTCATCAATGACCGTTTACCCAGGGCCACCAACCCCGACGGCACTAGAAAGACAGATTCGGACTGGACTCTGGCAGTGACGCGCGTATGTAAAAAGGCCTCGATCGGGTCTGGTGCAACGATTCTGGGCGGACTGACAATTGGACAGCATGCCTTGGTGGGGGGCGGAAGCGTTGTCACCCGCGATGTTCCCCCATATGCCGTGGTGGCCGGCAACCCGGCACGGGTATTGCGCATTCTCGCCGAGGAACGGACATCCAACCCTGATTCGACTCCTACGCTCAAATCGCCCACTGCGCAGATCTCCTGACCAGGAAGCCTAACCAGTGTTTGCACGATATGCGCTCAGCATTCCGAGAGTGAACTCCCGGAGATCAGGAAGAGATTAGACATGAGGCTCGACCGTGCCCTCAGTATTGGTGTGGCTCGCCCGCTTCTTCGGCTTAAGAGACAGAACCGGCCTGCGGCCATTCCGATCTTGATGTATCACGCGATTCGACGTGATCTATGCGACCGACATCCCTACTACGAAACAAACACTTCGCCGGAACGCTTTACCGCACAGATGAAATACCTCAGTGAGAACGGCTATGAAACAATCGACCTCGATGACATTGCCGGCGTTCGCGGACAAGCTTTCTCACATTCCAAGAAAGTCGTGATCACTTTTGATGATGGATATCGCGACTTTTATACGGAGGCGCTTCCGGTCTTATCCAGATACAAATTCAAGGCGGTTGTCTATGTAGTGAGCGGATTTCCAGGGAAAACATCGACACATCGGGATTCAGTCCGGTACATGACGTGGCACGATCTTCGCGAAATCCAACGCCATGGTATGGCAATCGGTTCACACACGGCAAGCCATTGCCAGTTACTCAAAACTTCCGAAAGCAGTATGTACCGGGAACTGGTTGACTCCAAGCAAACTATCGAAAACGAACTTGGCATCCAGGTTCGTTCTTTCGCTTACCCGTTTGCCTTCCCAGAGCACCAAACAGAATTCGTGAATACGCTTCGATCGCTTCTGGAGAGGAGCGGGTACGTGAATGGGGTATGCACGTCGATCGGCACTGTGGGGGCAAGCTCCGATCTCCTCTGCCTACCGAGACTTCCCATCAATTCTTATGATGATAACCGTTTGCTCGAAGCTAAACTGAATGGCGCTTATAACTGGGTTCATGTGCCTCAGTTGGTATACAAGCGCGCAATGATGAGATCCCATGAGTCGCGTCCATCCAACGCTCTTCCAGTCAGTTCAATGACGGGACACACGAAATCACGCGACAATGAATGGGGACCAGGAATCAAAGACGCCGAATAGAAACTGTCCTACAAATTCTTCGATACTGTCAAGCAACTCATGATATGGCAACGGCAAGAGCATCGATAAAGTCGAGGACGGCCGATACAAAATCGATACTCCCTGTTTGGAGTCCGTGTAGAGTTAGGTGACTAGGTTATGGATCTTTCCATCATCATTGTGAACTGGAAATCGGCAAAGCTGATTCGTGACTGTGTCGCCACTATCCGCCGCTACACCTCTGGAATCACCTATGAGGTCATTGTGGTCGATAATGCCTCGCCCGATGACTCCCTTCGCGTCCTGAAGCAAATCGCCGGGATTCAGGTCATTGCGAGTGCCTGCAATCTTGGATTCGGCGGGGCAAACAATTTGGGGGTACAGCGGTCTTGCGGACGGGTGGTCCTGTTCTTAAATCCCGACACAATTCTGGTCAGCCGAGCAATAGAACAGATGCTGAATTGCGTCGACTCGGATTCTTTTGCCGGGGCAGTTGGCTGTCGGCTTCTGAATTCCGACCTATCTCCTCAGACAGAATGTGTACAGCCATTCCCAACGATCCTCAATCAGCTGCTGGATAACGAATGGATCAAGTCGCTCTTTCCGAGGGCGCGTTTGTGGGGCCAGAACGAACCTCATGGCAGTGCCGAGAGTACTCCCTTTCACGTCGAAGCGCTGTCAGGAGCCTGCGTGATGGTGCCGCGGACCATTCTTGAAATGGTTGGAGGCTTCAGCGCCGGCTATTTCATGTATGGCGAGGATATTGATCTTTGTTACAAGATCCGGAAGGCGGGATGGAAGATATATCAGGTGCCGCAAGCAACCATTGTTCATTATGGCGGACGCAGTACCGACCAATGCGATGACAATGCCTTTCGCGATGTCGCGATGCGGGAATCGGTCTATAGGTTTTTGCTGCATACGCGGGGTACACTTTACGCAACTGGGTACAGGCTTGCTATGACGTGCGCGTCGCTGGTGCGGGTTGTGTTGCTTGTTATAGCTCGCACTCTGGTGATCGGCAGACAGAAAAGACCGCGCCTGACGTTCACTTTCACTCGATGGCTGCGGGTGCTCAGGTGGAGCGTTGGTCTGGAGAGTTGGGCAAGCCTTCTGTCAGATTCCCGGGGCACCCAGTACAACAGGATCACAATCTAATGTGCGGAATTTGCGGAAAAGCCGTGTTTAATGCCGCTGAGGACAGGGTCACCCCAGAACTCCTGCGGCAGATGATGGCCACGTTGAGCCACCGTGGGCCGGATGACTCCGGTTTGTATGTTTCGGCCGGGATCGGTCTCGGCCATACCCGACTCAAGATCATCGACCTGACTACTGGATTTCAGCCGATGTCGAATGAAGATGGGTCGGTGCGCTTGGTATTTAACGGGGAAATATACAACTACAAGGAACTGCGCGAATTCCTTCTTGGCAAGGGGCATCGCTTTAGTAGCACAAGTGATACCGAAGTAATTGTGCATCTTTATGAGGAACATGGCGTCGAATCAATCGAAATGCTGCGCGGCATGTTTGCGATTGCTCTTTGGGATGAGAAGAAGCGACTATTGTTGCTCGCCCGCGATCGCGTGGGGATCAAGCCGCTCTATTACCTCGACACAGGACGCGCAATGCTGTTTGCCTCAGAGATAAAGGCGATCTTGGCAGATCCAGAAGTGAGTCCTGAGATCGATCTTTCAGGAGTGGATCGTTTTCTTACCTATCATTACATGCCTGGCGACTTGACACTTCTCAAGGGGGTGAAGAAACTTCCACCCGGGCATTTCATGACTGTAGCAAGCGGGAGGGTCGCAATCCACCAATATTGGGACCTTCACTTTCCAAAGACCGGGCGGAGAAGGAGCGCAGAAGAGTATTCAGAAGAATTATTGGGCCTGCTGGAAGAAACGGTAGAAATGCATATGATCGCCGACGTGCCAGTCGGCATCCTTCTAAGTGGGGGGGTGGATTCGAGCGCAATGCTCAGCTTTGCTGCGGAGCGATCCGGTTTCCCAATCAGCACGTTCACGATTGGATTCGAGGGGCAGAATTTCTCCGACGAGCGGCCTTACGCAAAACTCGCCGCGGAAGAACACGGATGCGCGCACTATGAAGCCACAATCACAGCGCAAGACTTCCGCGATTGCCTTCCTCGGTTCGTCTGGCACATGGAAGAGCCGGTATGCGAACCGCCGGGAATCGCGCTCTATTACATCACTAAGTTGGCCAGAGAGCACGTGAAGGTGCTGATTTCAGGTGAAGGCGGAGATGAGGCGTTTGCCGGTTATCAAAACTACAGAACCTACTTCTGGATGGAAACGATCAAGCGCGCTCTTGGCTCTGCTGCAGCACCAGCGGCCAAGCTTGCCTCACATTTAAGCCGGATTCCTGGGCTGAGGCGGCTCGAACGTCACACGCCAATGATAGCCGCGTCTTTTGAGAGCTATTACTATAGTCGGGTTGCCGATCCTTTTCATTCTTTCAACGCGCTCAAGCCGACGTTATATTCCGATGAGTTCCAATGCGAGTTGTCAGGCGCACACGGAACCGTCGAGAATCCAATCAGCCAGTTGTTGGTCAACACAAGAGGGCGCGACGTGCTGACGAGGATGCTGTATATAGACAGCAAAACCTGGCTCCCTGACGACCTTCTGGTTAAGGCCGACAAGATGACAATGGCCAATTCGGTTGAATTGCGTGTACCGCTCCTCGATCATCGCATTCTCGAATTTGCCGCCGCACTTCCCCGAAGCTATAAGCTTTATGGCTTGACAACAAAATATCTGCTGAAGAAAGCGCTGGCTCGCCGCGTTCCGAGAGAGATCTTGAAGCGGCGCAAGACCGGATTTCCAGTACCATATGAACACTGGATGAGGCGCGAGATGCGAGATTATGTAGCCGACATTCTGTCAAACTCCTCTGCGGCGGCGCGTGGCTTCTTCTCGCCGAAGGCAATCAACCGGATGCTGCAGCGCAATCGTGAGGACGGTGAGTTTTCTGCCGAACTCTTCTCGCTCGTCGTCTTCGAGCTTTGGCAACAGGCTTTCCTTGATTCCAAGATGGTCCCTGTCGGTTAGTTGGTGTGAAAAGTCGCTCCGGACGACTTCTGCTCCCCTGAATATATGGCTCTCGTCATCATCCTCGACGTTCTTGTTGTCCTATGGCTCATAGGCGCCGCTCTAAAGAATGGATACGAAGCGGTGCTGCCTCTAGCCGCCGGGCTGCTCATCGTCTTCCCTAGCGCGTCGCGTATTCCGCTTCCTGGCCTGTTCGATCTGACGACTCAGAGAGTTATTGTCATCACCTTGGCCGGTCTCTATCTGGCACTGGGGCGTCACATTGAACAGGGATCGGCTGCGCCGGTTCCGCTACGTTGGATCCTGTTCACTCTCGTATCATGGATGTTGCTTTCGTCAGCAACGTCTGTAGTTCCGACGATCAGCTTCAAGACATCGTTGTCGCAATACTGCGACTACTGTCTCGTCTATTTCATCTTTGCTCGCAGTCTTAGAACGTCTCAGGCGACGGTTAAGGTTCTTGGAGGCATGGTCGGCGGAGTGGTTGTCTGCGCCTTCTTTGGCATTATTGAGACATATTGGAACTGGAAAGTTACTTCGCTGTTTCCAGTGGTCGCTAGCCGCTTTTCCGATCTTGAGTCGGTCGATATTCGGGGCGTGAGGATGCAATCCACGTTTGATCACTCCATCTTGTTCGGAGCAGCTCTCGCGATGGCGATTCCCATGGTCCTCTATCTCCTCACTGCTGCTACGAACGCAACCCGCAGGGCTTATCTCTGGTCTGCATTGCTATTGATGATGCTTTGCATCTACAAGACCAATAGCCGCGGGCCATGGCTGGCATTACTGATTTCTGTAGCATTGCTCCTCTTGATTGGCAGCGGTAAGCTTCGGAGCTTGATTCTCGTGATTGCATCCGTGGCCTGCCTGGTGCTTGTAGTGCGACCCGGAGTGCGGCACAGCATCCTCGATCTTTACGGAGCGACTCTCGACACTGATTCTCCGCAGGGTGAGTCCTATCAATGGAGATATGTGCTGTACCATGTTGCGAGAGCCGAACTGTCGAAGGATCTCGGACGGAGCATCTGGGGTTTTGGGCCGGAGTCCTTCTACTATCTCGGCCTGACAACCGACACCGTAGTGGATGGACAGGTACATACGGTGAAGGTGGAGAGTTGCGATAGCGCCATTGTGGAATTAATGATGGATACAGGGTACGTGGGGCTGTGCCTGGTCATGCTACTACTTCTAAAGGCGGCATTCGTGAGCCTGAAAACATATGTTGTGTCGAGAGAACCAACGCGGCCGGTTACTTTGGTTGCGTTCGTCAACCTGTGTGCGTTCTGTTTCTTGATGACAAATGTGGAACTCTTCGGGTGGGGACAACAGTCCTATATGTTATGGATCGTAATCGCAATTGGGATGACCTATTCCAGTCTGGGGCAGACGGAGTTGGCCAAGAACCCTGCGGGCGCCATCACCCAAGATAAGCTGGAGTTGGCGACGCGACGCCCGGTCTCCAGAGGGCGCCAGCGGTGGCTTCCGTCTGAATGAGAACCAGAATCAGACGTATCTGGGCATGCCGGCAAGACCGACCCAATGCGCCTTAAGACGGACGCCCAGTGCGGTCGCCGAGTACTTCCAAAGCCAGAAATACGGTATGAGACCGGGATGTGCAATGTTGCAACATATCACAGAAAATGAAGTACGCACAAAGCGGTTGACGAAGGAACTTTTGCTGCGGGTCGTCTCTGGTGTCAAGCCGATGTGGAATCAAGCCAATGAGGCCCTTTTAGGGATCCGCACGACCGCCGAATCGCAAGGCATTGGGGATTGCGCTGGGTGGTGGAAAGGCGAGCGGTCCGAACGTGCACGCCATGACGACAATTTTGAATACGCGACCGTTGACTACTGGAATGTGCGAAAGGTAATAAGCATCCTAAAACCCGGCCCCGAAGACGTGTTCTACGACATTGGTTGCGGCATGGGTAGGATCGTCTGCTCGATGGCGCGCAAGTCGGTGAAAAAGTGCGTGGGGATCGAACTCCTCGAGCCGTTATGTGAGAAGGCACGCGCAAATGCGGCGCATTTGCGAGGGCGCAAATCGCCGATTGAGATTATCTGCAACGATGCGGCATCCGCCGACGTTTCTGATGGCACGATTTACTGGCTCTTCAATCCGTTCGGAGAAAGCACCTTGAGAGAGACACTGGCTAACATTCGGTGTTCGCTCCGGGAAAACCCGCGAAGGATCCGGGCCGTCTACTACAATTCGACGTGCGAACAGGTCTTCTTGGGCGCCGGATGGTTGCACAAGACGCGTGAGTTCAGAGCACCGGGCGGCTTGTTGGTCACGTTCTGGGAGAATCTTGATCTCGATATGTGAGGTGTGCGGGATGCTCCGTTGATATGACCCAATTCTCCGCAGCGATGAACTACATCGGGTGAGGAGAAGTGGACGAAGGCTGTGCGTTTCTCTTGAACTTCGCTGCGGAGTGTGTGCCCAGTTGCAATGCGCCGCGATCCCATGTGCCGACAGCGCCCCGGGTTACACCCAGCATGTCGACGTTGTAGGGCGCGCCAAGAGTGAGGC
>CAYTJN010000110.1:0-14341 GCA_964438125.1 uncultured Occallatibacter sp. | reverse complement strand
ACGGTCTGCCGGGCGCGCTTCAGCGAAGATACATGGTTTGCCATTGCTTGTCCTTTAAATCTTGAGGCCCAGAACTCGGGCAGAATGATGCGGTCACAGAATGCAACTCAAGCCGCATCCCTCGCAATTACTTAGTCTACGGGAAACAGGGCCGTGGGTCAATGCGCACCGAGAGTGGTGCCTGGGGACTAAGTTCCGGTACCCCGCTCCAGAAATCAAGACGTCGGCCCACTTCTCCTTTTTTCACGCTCTTGCGATGCATTGAACTACGAGGTATTATGATCTCGAATGATGACTCGCGAATCCAATCCGAATTTCATGAATGGAGTTCCGGAACTCCTCATCCTCACGCTCCTCCAGCACGAGGAGATGTACGGCTATCAGCTCGTCCAGGCAATTCGCGACCGCACCGGGGCGGTGATTGCAGTCGGAGAGGGCGTGGTCTATCCAGTGCTGCATGGCTTGGAGCGAGAGGGAGCACTCAAGTCCCGGCGCATCAACGTCAACGGGCGCAGCCGCATCTATTATTCTGCAACCGCCGACGGATCGCTGCGATTGACTGATCTGAAAGACTCCTGGACCAATCTGGTGGCAGCAATCCAAAGCATACTCGGAGGGCGTCATGCCGAAGCCATTCAATGAACTTCGTGAATGCCTGCTGCGAGCTGGGATCGCGCCGCGTCATGTGCGGCGCTATCTCGGCGAACTCGGCGATCATCTGGCCGATCTAAGGGCGGAAGAGGAACGCGCAGGCCGCAGCCGTGCCGACGCCGAGTCCGCTGCGCTCGCACGGCTCGGCACAACGAATGAACTCGCCCGGGCGCTGATTGAGCAACGTCACTTTCTGTCCTGGTCCGTCCGGGCCCCGTGGGCCGTGTTTGGCATCGCCCCGCTTTCCCTTCTTGTTGGAGCCTACTTCGTAGCTTGTTTCATCTTGTGGTCTGGTTGGACAGTTTTTCTACCTGGAGCGGAGACTCCTTTCGTCCCAGTCGATGGTTATGCATCCCTCTATTTCGGCGCTGGCCGATTCCTCTATTTCTGCGCCCCGGTTCTTATCGGTTGGGGAGTTGGATTCGTCGTCGCCCGCCAAAGGTTGAATGGGATCTGGCCTGCCGCCGGTCTGGCGCTAATGGCATGGATCGGGGCCGCTGCCCAGGTTCATGTCAGTCGTCCATCCGATTCGAATGCCGCCGGGAAGATCACCATGAACCTGGCCGTTGGATCATCTGCCCAGGCAATCTCCACCAGCCTGGCTCACGCTGCGGGGATCTTCGCGCTCGCCGTGCTGCCTTATGTCTTCTGGCGATTGCGAAGAGAATTAGTTCGTGCCTCTTAGCTTAGGGTGCTTGCAGTTGCACACAATTCACCAAAAAACCTTTCGCAGCGCATTGACTCCTGACTCGGTTGGCGCTACTCTCAAGCCCAGGTACCGAAGACTGACACCAGATTTGGTCGCCTTCTCCAACCCGCGGTCCCGCTCCTCCGCCCAGAGCTTAGGCTCGGCTCAGTCGAGCGTCTGCCGGTCTACCACACAATCAACTGCCTGCCCGCAGCCCGCTGAGGGAGTTGCGCGTCGCGCCCTCGCTCTGTCCATCAACGTATTCTCAACCGCACGCCCACTTGGAGGCCATCGAAACCTTTGAAGATCGCTTTGGAGATCACGCCCAATCTGGAGCCCCTTTTCGGGACTCGCGATGAAAACCTCAGGCTCATGGAAGACTCGCTTGGCGTCCGCATCGATCTCCGATCCGACGCCGTACATGTCGAAGGACCGGACACAGGCGTCCTGCGCGTTCAACGCATCTTTCAAGACTTTGAGGCGCTGCGAAAGCAAGGCGTCAATCCCCACAATGGCGAACTCAATGGACTGCTGCGCCTGGTCGTCGCCGATCCCGCCACATCACTGCGAACGCTGATTGACAGCGGCAAGCAGCGCTCGGCCGGAGCCAAACGCACCGTCCAGCCCCGCTCCATCAATCAACGCAAATACGTCGAAGCCATCGAGCAGAACGACATGGTCTTTGGCGTAGGTCCGGCCGGCACGGGCAAGACCTACCTCGCCGTCGCCATGGCTGTCTCTGCCATGAATGCGAAAAAGGTCAGCCGAATCGTCCTCGTCCGTCCCGCGGTCGAGGCCGGTGAGCGCCTCGGCTTCCTGCCCGGAACGCTTCAGGACAAAGTTGACCCTTATCTGCGCCCGCTCTACGACGCGCTTTACGACCTGCTCGATCCTGAAAAAGTCGACAAGATGCTTGAGAAGAACGTCATCGAAGTTGCCCCGTTGGCCTTCATGCGCGGCCGCACGCTCAACGATGCCTTCATCATCATGGACGAGGCACAGAACACAACTATCGAACAGATGAAGATGTTCCTGACACGCATGGGCAATAATTCCAAGGCGGTCATCACCGGCGACATCACGCAAATTGACCTGCCCAACCCGCGCAAGTCTGGATTGCTCGACGCAATCAATATTCTCAACGGAGTTGAGGGCATTCACTTCTGTCACTTTGAAGACGTCGACGTAGTGCGCCACGCACTGGTTCAGCGGATCGTTCGCGCCTATGAGTCGGTCAAGCCCCAGCAGCAGGAATTGCCGCTGGCTCTTGGAGAAGCCATCGAAGTCGGCGCCCAGCCCCGCGAAGCGCGAGGGCCGCAGTCGCCTCTGTCGCCTCATAAAACGCAGTGAGAGCGACCTCAATTGGGAGAATCGGAGGAGTCTCAGTTTGGGCGGCGTGCTCCTAAGTCCTAGCCTCTGCAGGTGATCGACGTGCGCAAATAGGGATTCTGGATGGAAATTCGATATCCAAACCTCGACTTGCTGAGGTCGATGGCTGTGCTATCGGTGGTCGCTGCGCATGTAGAGCAACTCTGCAGTGCTTATCACATCTGCAATCCAAGCCTCTTCGTGAGAAGTTTTCTGGGCAGTTGCAGCACTACCGCAGTCGCGTTTTTCTTTGTGCATACCTGTTTAGTGCTCATGCTCTCTTTGCATCGTTCCTATGGCCCGCACGGAGCACGCAACTTTCTCATTCGACGAATCTTTCGCATTTATCCCCTGTGCTGGACGGTCCTTTGCCTGGTGCTCACTACAGGCCTCACTGACCTCCCCGACAGGGTCCGCGAACTCCGGTGGCAAGACATCCTAGCCAATTCATTGCTGGTGCAGAATGTGATCAAAACCCGCGAAAACACCAGCGTTCTCGGACCTCTGTGGAGTCTCCCCTGGGAAATGCAGATGTATCTTGCCTTGCCGCTCCTTTTTCTTTTTTTGCGGCGCTTCCAATGGCTGGGCACAGTCTTTTTGATTTGGCTTGGCACCTTCCTGCTGGCAGTGGTGGGAACCCTGCCGCAGGTTCATCATGGCTGGACGGTGTTCCCGCCGATGTTCATCGCCGGCATCGTCGCCTACCGGTTGCTGATTCGAGCACAGCCCGATGTCCACCGCTATGCGCTGCCGGCGTGGGGATGGCCGCTGTTGGTGATGAGTCTCTTCGTTGTGGTGCCGCTCCTGGCGGGAAATCAAGGTCTGTTTTCGACGAAGGCCGCCGTCCTCAATGCCGGCAACTGTCTTCTTCTGGGCCTGGCGATTCCATCCTTTCGCGAACTGACCGCCTTCTGGATCGTTCGCCCCGCCGAGCAAATCGCCAAATACTCCTATGGCGTCTATCTCTTCCATGTTCCCGCGATTGTCCTTTGCCTGCGCTTTCTTCCCCGCCTTCCGATCGTGCCCAAGATCGCGCTCGCTCTTGTCTTTACTTCCGCCATTTCTTTCCTCGCCTTCCACGTCATCGAAAACCCGCTGATTCGAATCGGAAAACGGCTTACTCCTATCGATTTCCGCGTACGGCAGGCTGCTTAAGGTTGCGGAGTTCGAGCCATGTAAAGCCATTGCTGGCTCTCGGACAAAGTTGCAAATGTAAGAATCTACGCAGAGATGGCGATTTCGCGTACCATTTAGGTAGGACCCGATTCATGAGCACGTTGTGGTATATCGCTGAATGATCCTTCTCGACCCAGATATGGACCCCGACCCCGCACCGACTAAGACTTCGGCGAAGAAGACGGTTGCTCCGAACTTTTCAACCGCTAAGAAGAATCTGCGCCTGCCTTCAGCACGCGCCTTGAGCCGATTTCTATCCGAAGCGCAGAGCGCCGTTCGCCTCAAAGGTGAGGTCACAGTCCTGCTCACCACAGACGCAGCCATCCGCCGCCTCAACCGCCAGTTTCGCGGCAAAGACAAGGCAACCGACGTGCTCTCCTTTCCGGCGGATGGCATAGGCGCCGAGGAGATCGCCGGAGACTTGGCTATCTCTGTCCCCAAGGCTCTCAAGCAAGCCGTCGAACATGGCCACGCGCTCTCGACAGAGATCAAAGTGCTCATTCTCCACGGCCTGCTTCATCTTGCCGGATACGACCACGAAGCCGATGCGGGCAAGATGGCCCGCCGTGAGCGCCTGCTTCGTACCCGCCTCGGCCTGCCGCAAGGCCTCATCGAGCGCACAGAAACTGGGGTGCCCCAGGTCCGGATTCTCGGACCTGGGAAACCGCGAACCTCAAACAGCAAAGAGGGGCCAAAGCGATGACCCTTCCCCTCTTTCTTTTCATCGTTTTCCTCGCAGCGGTCGAGACTCTGGCCTCTTACATCAGCCGTGTCTACGCCGAGTTCGGCAAGATTCTTACTCGCGAGATTGAGGAAAACCTGGATGCCTGGGAAGAGCTCGTCGAGCCGCAACTCGGACTCACTCGTCCGCACGCCGCCATCTCCGCGGCAGTGTTACAGCAGCTTGCCCTTGGCCTGATCGCGCTTGAATTCGGAGCCGTTCTCTTCGATCGCGGTGGCCTCACGCGGCCCAGTGGCGGCGAAATCGCTCAGGCGGTTCTCGGCGTCGTGCTGGTAGTGGTCTTCTGCAATCAACTGCTGCCGACCTTGCTCTTTGATCGCACGGAAGGCCGCTGGGCCGCGCGGCTGATTTGGCCCATTCGATTTCTCTTGTGGCTGGTCACTCCTATCACCGTCTTCGTCCGCTTCTTTTTCTCCGTGGCCTCGCTGGCCGAGGAGCAGGTCACGGCAGAAGAGGAAGCCGATGCCGACGTCGAGGCCCTGCTAGAAGCCGGTGAGGAAGAGGGCATTCTCGAGGAGAGCGACCGCGACCTGGTTCGATCCGCGGTCGAGTTCGGCGACAAGCTTGTCCGCGAGGTGATGACGCCGCGCCCTGAAGTCTTCGCCGTGCTCGGAAGCACCACCCTTGAAAACTTCCTCGAACAACTGCGCGAGCACAATTTCTCTCGCGTCCCGGTTTATTTGGGTAGCATCGACAACATCACCGGCATCGCCTTTGCCCACGATCTGCTGCAAATCACCGACGAAGAAGCCCGCACCCGCACCGTCTCCAGCATCGAACACGAGGCGGTTTTCGTCCCCGAGACCAAGCGCGGCTACGAGTTGTTGCGAGAGATGCAACGCGAGAAGCAGCACATGCGCATCGTCATCGATGAGTATGGCGGCGTCTCCGGCCTGGTTACCATTGAAGATCTTTTGGAGCAGATCGTCGGCAACATCAAAGACGAGCACGAAGAGGAGACGTCCATCGAAGAGCCGCAGCGAGAGCCTGGCGGCGTCTGGCTGGTGCCGGGCAACTTTCCCGTCAACCAGTTGACCGATCTCTTTGGCGAATCAGCTGAGATAGGCGACTTGCGCAATGGTTACGAAGCCACCACGTTGGGAGGCCTGGTCAGCGAGATCGAGGGCCGCATCCCGCTCCCCGGCGAGGTCGTCGTGCTTGAAACTGCCGGAATGAAGATGGAGATCGTCGCCTCCACTGATCGCCTGGTTGAGCGGTTGCGCGTCTTCCCGCCGTCTCAAGCGCGCGAGGCGCCGGCCTCCCTTAGCCCTACCGAGCCTGATAGAAAGTAATCCGCACGGCCGGGTGATCGGCGTCTCCCACGACGGATAGAACTCCTATAAATGTTCCGGTGGTTAGCCAGTCGTAGGCTCCCTTCGGCGCTTCAAAGACAGGTCGCGTAAGCACTCTCTGCCCGTCGCCGCCGCAGATCAATCCCTTGTTGGAAACATAGACAATCGTGCCATCTTCAGCTTGTAGCTTGTAATCCGCCGATAACGACGTGCAGCCGTCGGACAGCTGGAGTTGCCAATCCCATCCTCCTGGTAAAACCTTTCCCTTCAGCTTCGGGCCGCTTACGCTGCCTCCTGTGATAGGCACAAACTGTCGATGACCGTAGGCTGTATCGCCAACATTGACGCTCTTGTCCAGTGTGACCATCTCTTCAAAGGCAAACTCCAGCTTCGGCGCGGCATTAGAGACGGCAGCTGCGGCGGAGTTGGTTTGAGCGGAAGAAAAGGAAGCTGTAGAAGCGGCAAAAATCACCGCAGGGAGCAGCGCAATGACGCGGAAGTTAATCCAGTTTGCTCGCACAGAAATTCCTCCAAAATTAACCAGCGATTTTCACTTTATATCCTCACACGCCGCACCTTCTCTTTTGGCCGCGCACACCGAGCCACGATCTATTCCCGATTGTGCCAACGCCACACTTCGAAATCCGCGATAATAGAAGAGGAAAGCATCTGCGGATGCCCGTTTAAGCCTCTGTGTCCCACTCTTTCGTGACGTTTCTGGCGAACGAGTGGGAAACCACAAACCTCAATCGTCGCCCGCAGTTCAGGAGCATCGTCCCCTTTGAAATCTGGATTTGTTGCCATTCTCGGCCGGCCCAACGCCGGCAAAAGCACTTTGCTGAACGCCCTCACCGGCGAAAAAGTAGCCATCGTCTCTGCCAAACCCCAGACCACCCGCAACCGCATTGCCGGGGTGGTAGAGGTCCCGGCGCGCAAGGGTCAGCACCCGGCGGCTCAGATCGTCTTTGTCGATACTCCCGGAGTCCATAAACCCGGTTCGCATCTCGACCGCCGCATGTTGCAGGAGGTTTACGAGGCTCTCGAAACCCGAGACCTGGTGCTGGTGTTGATGGACGCCACTCGTCGCGTGCAACTCGAAGCTGCTGCGGAGCCGCTTCCCTTCGAGTCTCATGGAACGAAGGTCGAGGTCCCAATTGCGGGACCTGAAATCCAAGGGTCTTCCGGTGCTAAGCACGAGCGTACCAATTGGGCCAGCGAAGATGAATTTCTCTTCGGCCTGATTCGCAAGCTCGACTGCCCGGTATTCCTGTTGCTCACCAAGATCGATCTGGTGGCCAAAGATCAACTGTTGCCGCTCATCGATACGCTTACCCGCCACTTTGGCTTCGCCGAGGTTATCCCTGTCAGCGCTCGCAAGCGCGATGGTTTGGATCTGCTCACCCGCAAGATTGTCGACGCTCTACCCGTCGGCGAGCGCTATTACCCCAAAGACCAATACACCGACCAGCCGCAGCGTTTTATGGTTGCTGAACTAATTCGCGAAAGTATTCTTGTCGAGACCGGGGAAGAGGTTCCGTATGCGTCCGCTGTGGTTATCGAGCGTTTCGAAGAGCCTGCGCCATTTGTGCCGAGCATGAAGGGCGCAGTGCCAGCGCGGCTGCCGCTGACGCGCATCGCGGCGGCAATTTATTGCGAACGCGATGGCCAGAAGGCGATCTTGATCGGCAAGGGAGGATCCAAACTGAAGGAGATCGGCACCGGCGCGCGCCGACAGATTGAGTCGCTCCTCGGCACGCGCGTCTATCTCGAACTGCACGTCATCGTGGAGCCCAACTGGCGCGAGTCGAAGAGCTTTGTTGAATCCCTAGATTGGCGGAACCAACTTGAACGGCTGGCCGGTGACCAGATCACCGAAAAGCAACCTGACGAAGGCGAATAGAAGTGAGAATGCCGGGCGCGGGGGCGATGAGTGCCGAGATGCTGCTGCGAGCCGAGTGATGCAAAGGAACACAAAGGCGCGCCACTACTCCCCTCGCACTGCCCCCCGCCCACGCACCTTTACCGCATACATGCGCATGTCTGCTGTTCCAATCAGCGCGTGAACCGTGGTGGCATCGGAGGGTGCGGTCGCCACTCCCATACTCGCACTCACAAAGAGACGCTCCCCGCTTTTCATCTGGAACTCGGTATCGAGTAGCGCTCGATGCAGTTTTGCGCACTGCGTTAGAGCCGCATCGGAGCCAGTCTCCGGCATGAGGATCACGAACTCGTCGCCGCCGTAACGGAAGCACAAGTCCTGCTTGCGGCTTAGCTCGCGAATCCGCTGCCCTGCGCGTGACAACAGTTCACTGCCCACCAGGTGGCCATTCTGATCGTTCACCATCTTGAAGTGGTCCAGATCGATAAACGCCAGGCTCACCGGGCGTCTCTTGGTGCACTGCTCCATCTCGCGGTCAAGAACCTCGTAAAGATAGCGGGCGTTGTAGAGGCCAGTGCAGTCGTCGGTAATGGTCAGCTGCTGGATGCGGGCCACGTCATGCGCATTTTCGATCGCAATAGCCGCGTGGTCGGCCAAAATGTGCAAAAAAGCGATGGTGTAGTCGGTGAGCTGGTCAGCCTTGGGGTTGAAGATCTCGATGGCGCCGTGCGTACCCTTGCGGCCGCGCAAGGGAAGCGCGATCACTGAGCGAACCTTTTTGGGTCCGCCCGCCGCTTGCTTCAACCGCGGGTCGTTCTGAGCCTCCGGGACAAGCAGCGTCTCGCCATGTTGCACCACCCAGCCCGCGACTCCCTCACCCATTTTGACGCGCACGTTGCTCAACGCCGACTCGTCTGCGCCCGCGATGATCGCGTAGTAGAGCTCTTGCTGTGCCTCGTCAAGCATTAGCAGTGTCCACAGTTCCGCGTCGATGAACCGCTCCATATGCTCAATGATGGTGCGCAGAATGGTGTCCAGGTCGAAGCTTGAGGTTAGCGACCGTGCAATCTGATGGAAGACGAGGAGGTCGTCGATCGGGATGCGGCTTTCGGTCTTTTTAGCCATCCGGGGACCTGATGTGAGGAGTCTGTTAACAATTCTTGCACACCAATACGGTAGGGTGCAGCGCCCACTCGGCGCGCCCTACCGGGGCGCAATGCACCGGCTCTTCAGTTTCCCGGGGGAGGGGTTATGATTCTCAAGCCACCTGCAGGCTCCGCACAAATCCGAACTTCAAGTCGCCAAATAAGAAAACATGTTCCTGAGAAGAATCTACTCGGCTGGCGCGGCCGCGTCCACTTCTCTTTCACAAGGCATCAACCCCCGATGTGGACCATCGATCGGGAGGGCTTCAAGAATCCTGGTTCGCCGATGTGATGTCGCGCCTCCTTACCCTCAATGGTACGAACAACATAGTCGGCTAGTTCCTCGTCGCTGGCCCCGGTGCGCAGCCGTCCATAGAGGTCGTGCTCGACCTGCGAGAAGAGGCAGGTGCGAATCTTGCCATCGGAGGTCAGCCGAACTCGGCTGCAAGCTCCACAGAAACGCTGACTCACCGGAGCGATGATGCCGATCTCGCCCACGCCATCGGCAAAAGTGTAGCGCCGGGCCGTCTCGCTGGCCTCGCGCGATTTGAGTTCCACCAGTCGCAGCACGCGCTCTATGCGGGTAACAATTTCCCCGAGGGGAACCACTATTTCAGGTGTCCAAAGCCGGCCTTCTTCCAGCGGCATAAACTCGATGAACCGCACCACCACGCCCTCCCGGCGCGCAAAATGGGCAAAGCCCTCGATTTGATCGTCGTTGAAGCCGCGCATCAGAACGCAATTGACTTTGAGCGGCTCGAGGCCCGCCTCGCGCGCCGCACGAATCCCTCCGAGGACCGTCTCGAAGCTGCCCGGAACTCGTGTAATTCGCTCAAAGGTTTCCGCCTCGACTGCGTCCATACTCACGGTGACGCGCTTCAATCCGGCGGCCTTGAGCGGCCCCGCCAGCCTGGGGAGTAGATGACCATTCGTTGTCAGCGCCAGTTCCAGGGCTTCACCGCCCGGGGTGCGCATCCGCGACAGTTCCTGAAGCAATTCCATCAACCCCCGGCGCAATAGCGGTTCGCCGCCGGTCAGCCGCACTTTTGTGATGCCCAACCTCACAAAGACTTGAATCAGCCGCAAGTAATCTTCGATTGCAAGTTCGGGGTAGTGTGCCTCTCCTTGCACCCCTAAGGACGAAGACTTGTCCGCAGGGACCCCGGAATCCCCTGACCGGCAGTAAACGCATTTGTAGTTGCAACGGTCGGTGATCGAGACGCGCAAATCGTGAATGATGCGCCCGTGGCTGTCCGCAAGCAGCCTGGCAGTGGGAATCGAGTGCGAGTTCAGGGAGATAGCAGCCATCGGGTTCTCCAAAGCTACGGTACTTACACTTGGATGCCAGATGTTCTGCCGCAAGCTCACCAAAATCCCGTCTGTGGCAGGACGCGGCTTCAAGTTTTACAGGAAAGCCTGAAGCCACGGACGCGGAGCGGCCCCTCGGTGTGTTCGTGGGGCCATTTCCCTTTAAAACGGTCTATTTCTTCGGATTAAACTATCCAAACAGCCCTAGAGTTTCAGTCGATCCGCGGCGCGCCCCGGCGCAGCCACAAGCCAATGCCGGCGCAAACGACGATACCAGTCACCACAAATGCGAAATAGTAGCCGATCGGGTGCGCCCAGCCCGGCGAGTAGCTCAGGTCCTGGCCCACCCACAACAGCAAGACCGTAGCGATGACCGCAAGCTGCCCGGATATCACCAGCAAGGTGTGGCCCAGGTCGCGCCGTGTATCGAGCGCCTCCACCTGGTCGGGAGTTAGGTTGCGCTCTTCGGGGGGAAGTAAGGAATTTGCCATGTTTCGCTCCAGTCTATTTAGGCGTACGTAAATCGCCCTGGTCAGCCGGGTCAACGATATGACCTTGCGGCTCGATCATCGTCATCCTCGATTCAATCACATACGGCAATCCCAGCGCCAGTCTCCACGGCGGGTCAAACGCTTTGCGATCGTACGGTGACAAGAGAGGCATGTTTCCAGAATTGAAAAGGGTCGACAAATCTGTTCGACGGATGCGGCGTTTTATGCATCTTGCTAAGAATGAAAGAGACTGTGATGCATTGGATCGAGCGAATCGCACTGATTTTGCAAACTTGTTCTGTAGGCCTTTGCTTGGGAAACACAGCGCTGGCTGCCGAGGCTCAGACAGTGCCCGCCCAGTCGACGCAGGCTTCTGTCGATTTAACTGGTTCCAACGAGCGGGAGTGGTGGAAAAACGCTGTGATCTACGAGATCTACCCCCGAAGCTTTCAAGACTCAAATGGGGACGGCGTCGGCGATCTGAACGGCATTACCCAGCGCCTCGACTACCTGAAGGAGCTGGGCGTCGATGCCATCTGGCTGACACCCTGCTATCCCTCTCCGCAGGTGGACTTCGGCTATGACATCTCCGAGTACGAGAACATTGACCCGCAATACGGAACGCTTGCCGACTTTGACCGGCTGGTGGCCGAAGCCGGCAAGAGGCATATCCGGGTGCTGATGGATATGGTGATGAACCACACGTCGGACCGTCACAAGTGGTTCCTTGAGTCGCGGTCGTCGCGCACCAACCCTTACCGCGACTGGTACGTGTGGCGCGACGGCAAAGGTGAGACAGCCAACGATAAGGGTGCGCCGCCTAATAACTGGCAGTCGCTCTTTGGCCACTCGGCGTGGCAGTGGGACGACAAAACGCGGCAATATTACTATCACAAGTTCTATATTCAGCAGCCGGACCTGAACTGGAACAACCCCAAAGTGCATGACGCCTTCAGGCAGATCGTGCGCTTCTGGCTGCGGCGCGGAGTAGGCGGCTTCCGCTTCGATGCCATCACCACACTATACGAAGATCCCAGCCTGGCCGACGAGGGTGTTGTCCAGGACAAGGATGGCAACCCGGTCATCAACGCCTACGGAGATCCGCAACTGGACAACTCGAAGACCGACGATCAACCTGGACTGCACGCGGTGGTCGCGGAGATGCGGAAGACGGCGGACTCCTTCAACGCGACGCGCTTTCCGGGCCAGCGCGTGATGATCGGCGAGACCTATCTGCCAAATATCGAAGAGCTCGAAAAAATGTATGGATCGAAGGCCAAGCCTGAGTTTGAGCTTCCCATGGACACCCAGGTGGGCTTCATCAACACGCTCGATGTGGCCCAGTTTCGAGCGCGACTGACGGACGTCGAGACCCAGATCGACGGCAATACTCCGCTGCTTCTGTTCGACAACCATGACAATCCGCGGTTGGATATGCGCTACGGCGATGGAGTGCATGACGTGGACATTCAGAGGGTGCTTTCGACGATTCTCTTCGCAAGCCGGGGAGCGGCGCTCTTCTATTACGGCGACGAGATCGGGATGACAACTACGCCGCCGACCCGGAAAGAAGACGTGAAAGATCCGATCGGCGTGACCGGTTGGCCAAAAGAAAAGGGGCGCGATGGCGAGCGGACTCCCATGCAATGGGATGCGAGTGCGAAGGCGGGATTTACGCGTGGAACTCCGTGGCTGCCGGTCCCGCCGGATGCGGCGGCAATCAACGTGGAGTCCGAAAAAGGCGATCCCAACTCGCTGCTGGCGTGGTACCAAAGTCTGATCCGGCTCAAGAAGAGCAATGCAGCCTTTGAGCAGGGAGCCAACCGGATGCTCGATGCCACCAACGATAAAGTATTGAGTTGGATACGCCAGACACCGGGAGCGCCGGCAGTGGTTGTGTCGGTCAACTTCACCGCTGAGCCGCAGACGGTGAGTCTGACCGTTCCTGATTCGGGCGGTAGCGTCAAGACGCTGCTGAAAACTCCGGGCGCGCCAGATCCCGAGTCGCTGGGGCAAATGCGATTGGGCCCATTCGGGGTTTATATCGGGGAAGTGCGGTAGTGACGAGCCACCGCAGTTCTCTCTTACACTTGAGAGAGGAGAGGCTATGAGCGATGGTCGCGAGGAACGCGAAGAAAGTGAGAAGCGCCGCGAGTTGGAAGAGCGGGAGAATCGAGAGGATCGGATCGACCGCCAACCCATAGACGAGTGGGAGCCGGAGCGGGTCGACTCCTGAAGGCGAGGGTCTCAACTTCTGTGAGAAGCCGAAATCCCGAGGCACTGAGCTATAAACAGCCTTACGCGAAACAGCCTTATGCGGAGCTTTGAGTTTACCTATTCCATGAGGAATGCGACGGACTGCAACGCGCTAATCTCGAACGGCTTGCGGCAACGGATGTTGACACAGCCGAGCTTCTCATCGCGCCTCACCATATAAGACTGCGCCTTGGCAAACTTCGCGCGGTCGCGATCGTCGGCGCCCCTGGGAAGTTGAGCCCGCTTCCGCCTCACCACCCACGTAACCTTGTACTCGCCCTCCTGTCCGCATTTCGGGCAGACGAGAGTGTGCGTGCGTTGCTCGGTTGTTTCGTTGAAGAAATCCCGCTCTTCCATGGTCTGCTGTCTCCCATTCCGGCAACAAAAAAGCCGCCGGGTAAATGAATAGTCCTAACCGGCAACTGGCCCCTCCTCACACGAAACCCTGGAGGGGCTTTCGTCCCGGCAGAATCTTATTCCATACTAGTCTTACGACAAAGGAACGCAAGCAGGGAGACGATGACGAAACGCAAGCCAGGAAAGTTCTCCGCCACCAAGGCGGTCAAGGCCAACGCCAGGGAGCGCATCGGCCAGCCCAAGCCAGCGCGCATCATCGAGTCCGAGCCGCGCATCGGTCGCGCCGCCAAACACAAGCCGAAGCTCGATGAGATCATCCGGCAGCAGGATTAAGTTGGTTTTGCGCTTTTCACTGGTGCTGCACGCTGTACGGTCCGGGAAGCACGGGCTCGCTGGACTTGTCGGCTGGGCCGGGCGCGCTGGCCGTTGCTGTTCGCTTGTCGAAGATGCGGAATTGAACCACCAGGTCCAGCAGAACAGGAACCGGCTTGCCATCTTTTACGGCAGGCTGAAAACTAGCTTTGCGTATCGCCGCGACGGCATTCTCGTCGAGGCCGAAGCCGATGGGCCGGCCGACGGCGATCTCTTGCGCTTTGCCATCGAGGCCAACGACGGTGTGATAGAGGGCCATGCCGGCTACACCGTTGGCCTGCGCAAACTCGTTCGAGTCCGGTTCGAATTTGGTCAGCAGGAGCGCCTTCTGGTCTACCGTGTTCTGGCGCATGATGGCCGGGTCTTTGGGCCGGTAGTCGGATTTGGCCGCCGCGGCTTCGTAGTAGAGTTTCCAGAAGTCGGGCATGGCGGCCAACATACGCTCGTCCAGACCGATGGCGAAGATCTTGTCGAGGGCGTCGTTGAGCAGCTTGGCGGCATGCATCGGCGAGGTGGTTGTGGTTACACTCGCAGCGTTGGCCGGGCGCTCAGCTACGGGCGTGGCGGCGATTGAAGCCTTCAATTGATCGGCTTCGCTGAGCTCTGGCGGCTCGAC
>CAYTJN010000109.1:0-14606 GCA_964438125.1 uncultured Occallatibacter sp. | reverse complement strand
CGTCGATTCCATAGATATAGGGGGAAATCGGCTTGGTTTCAGTTGGACTGACGATAATCGTGACATTGGGGGCTACAGAGGCGACAACGGTCAATGTGGTGGAGGCGGTTGCCGTGCCGGCTGTGCCGGTGCAGGAAAGGCTGTAAGCATCACTGCCTGTCGCCGTCGGCGTTATGCTTTTGCTTCCGCTTGTGGCGCTGAGCGCGCTGCCGTTCAGCGCACACGATGTCGCGTTAGTGCTGGACCACTTCACAGTTGCCGAACTGCCCAGCGGAATTGACGTCGGGATGACTGAGACAGTCGCCGTGGGTTTTGCTTCTGCTGTTACGGTCAATGTCGCCGAAGCGATTGCCGTGCCGCCCGCTCCTGAGCATTTAAGTGTGTAGGTCGTGGTGCTGTTAGGGCTGACGCTGTTCGTGCCGCTTGTTGCTTCTGTTCCCGTCCAGCCGCCTGACGCTGTGCAGGAGGTTGCATTTGTGCTCGACCAGGTCAATGTCGAACTGCTGCCCAAAGCGATCGTCGTCGGACTGGCTGTGATTGTTGCCGTAGGCGCGGTAGTAGCGATGACGGTAACCGACGCAGTTGCACTTCGGGTAGAATCGGCCACCGAAGTCGCCGTTAATGTCACGATATTCGGCGAAGGGGGTTTTGCGGGCGCCGCGTACGCCACCGATGTTGCCGTGATGTTCGACAGCGTCCCGCACATCGAGCCGCTACATCCGGTTCCTGAAAGGCTCCAGGTGATGCCCTTGTTCTGGGAATCGTTCGCCACCGTTGCCGTGAAGTTCTGTGCGCCAATTCCCGCCTGAAGAGTAACGGAGGCCGGTAAGATCGTTACAACGATGGGTTGCGGCGGTCTTATCACTCCAACTGATCCGCAACCTGTCAGGGTCAACACGGCTGCTGCCCGCAGTCCTGCGTACAACTTCAAGAGATGCTTGGTGCGCGGTTCGGCGGAACGCATTTGCGTTGTCCTTCCTAAGCGTGGCCATTCTTCGTGTGGACTGCTCCAGCGGCCCAAAGCGCGGATAACTATTGCGTGACGACAGATTCGGCATTCGGTTGTCAGGCGATATCCGCAAAGACCAAGGCCAAAGAGAAGCACAACATAAGACGAGGAAAAGAAGTCCGTTTCAGAGTGCGGACCCATTTTTATCTCGTGACTGAATCTGCCAACTGAGATTTCGAACGATGTTCGCAGAAACGAAAGGCGGAGTCAAGGCCATCCATGTGGGTGAACCCGAACTCGTCGGTATAGAGATAGCCGCGATTCGCGCAATGGGCTACGAGTTGTTTGGTGAAGGTTCTGAACCAGGAAACAGTGGTCGATTTGACATCGTGATTTCGGGTTCTATACAGGTATGCTGCATTGGGGCGGCGGACCGGATAGAGCTTTTCAACGACCTTTACCGTCAGTAGGTTACAGAAACCATGTGCCACAGATGCCATGAGTGCCACGGTTGCCGTCGACCCTTGCACGCCGAAGCCATTGAGCCGGATTTGGCAGCCACTCAACCACTGTGAACACGTTTTTATTGTAGGGAAGATTTAGGCAAGAACCGCTTGTGAATCAAAGCGGCGAAATGTGGGAATCCTGAATGGCGGACGCCCCCAAAGACGCAAGGGCCCTTTGACTTTGAGTCAAAGGGCCCTTGTGCCAACGACAAACTGGCCTATACGGCAACAATCTTTGAAGGTTTGTGGCCCACGAAGCCGTAGAAGGCAATGTAGAGATAGCAAATGACGGGAAGAATCGCCGCCGCACGGAATCCAAAGTGGTCAACAAGTCCACCTAGAATCACCGGGATGACCGCTCCGCCCACAACAGCGGTCATGATCATCGAGGATCCCTTGCTGGTCATCGAGCCCAGTCCGGTGATGCCCAAAGCAAAAATATTGGGGAACATGATCGAGTTGAAGAATCCGCACAAGAGCAAGCTCACGACCGCGACCCGGCCCGATGTGCCAATCGAGATAAGAACGCAACTGACGGCCAGCAGGCCGAAGATGCCGAGCAGTTTGCCCGCATTAATCAGGGTCAGCATCCAGGAGCCGAGGAGCCTGCCCACCAGAGCACCCATCCAATAATAGAAAGTGAACGCCGCGGCAACCGCAGCGACCATCCCGCCCAACTCCGGAAGGCCGAAATAGCCCACCATGAACTGAGCCAGTCCTACCTCCACGCCGACATAGAAGAAAATGCCAATGGTGGCCAGAACGGTTTGTCTGTAGCGCCAAATGCTTTGTTCAGGCCGACCCGCGGTGGTCTTGGCGGGGCTGGATTCCTGGGTCGCTTTGATCGGCGGCAGGTGCGCAAAGGAAACTGCCAAGGCCAACAGGACGAGCGCACCGGCAATCACCAGATACGGCATCCGCACGGTGCTTGCAATGCTGATTTTATAGGCCAACTGCTCTTCAAGGGTCTTGGTCGCCAGCGTTGCCGCGTCTATCACGACCTTATGCTTGAGGATCAGCGCACTCGCCACAACCGGCGCAATCATGCCGCCGATGGAGTTGAATGCCTGCGCCAGATTCTGGCGCACAGGAGCGTTCGACTCCGGCCCGAGAGTGGAGACGTATGGGTTGGCGGCATTCTGCAAGACTGCCACGCCGGCGCCCACGATGAACACCGCCGTGAGGAAGAGCCAGAAGTTGGGAAGGCTCGCCGCCGGTAGAAAGAGCAGTGCACCGGCCACCTGCACAAGCAGTCCAACGATCATGGTTTTTTTGTGACCGATCGTATCAATCAACCAGCCAGTCGGCGCGGAAACCACAAAATAAGCTGTGAAAAAGGCTCCATTCGCCAAGGCCGCTTGCAGCCACGGCAGGTTGAAAACCGACTTGAGGTGGGGCACAAGTTGCATGTTCAGGTTGGTAATAAACCCAAAGATGAAATAGAGAACAGTGACTGTGATGAACGGTATAAGGTACCCGGGTGTCGTTAGGGGCGTAGATTGTTTCGATTGAGCTGCCATACTTTTCGGTTCCCTGCTTCCTCAAAGTGATCGCCCGGTCGGGGCTTTTCTGCGTTGTCTTGTATGCAATGCAAGCAAGACAAAGGCCGACGAGTTTGTGGCCGGCAGGTGGATTTGCGGCCAGGAATTCCGGCTCTTTTCGCTGCACACAACACTATATGCTAAGCCCGTGCCTAGGGAAGCGAGACCCAAGTGCCGTGTTCCGACCCTTCCCGCCCAAGCCCCTGATTCGGCTATCCTAGAGGAAGAGCAAGGAGACGACTATGGCCAATGCAACGTTGAGCAGCGCAAAGCTGAAGAAGGTCCTAGCGGCTCTGGAAGGCGACTGGCAGGCGGAGATGGAGGGCTACCACACCTACCTGGCACTGGCCGACCAGGACTCGGACCCGGTGCGCGCCCAGGTATTGCGCCATCTGGCGGGCGCAGAGTGGGAGCACGCCGCACTGTGGCATGGCCGCATCGTCGAGCTGGGCGGAGCCGAACCTGTCTACAATGGCAACCCGAAGGGGGACGCTCACTCGCTGGCCAGCCGCGCCGGGGGCATTCGCATGGCTCTGCGCCGCCTGGAGATCGAAGAGAGCCGAGCCATCGCCGCCTACGGCGAACAGCTGAAAGCGCTTGGCGACGAGGAGTCCATCGCCATCCTCGAGCACGTCATTGAGGACGAGAAGGACCACTATCGTGAGCTTGGGGCGCTCTTGCGCGGCCACTACCCACAGCCCGCCGGCGCGCACAAGATCGATGCACAGGCTGTTCTCGATGAGATGCTTGCCAAACGGAACCAGGGCCGCAAGCAGCCCGGCAGCTGGATTGGCGACGCAATCTACGGCGTCAACGACGGCTTAGGCGCCATCTTCGGCATTGTCAGCGGCGTCAGCGGCGCCACAATGGGCAACCCGGCCCAGACCAGCCACTATGTGTTGCTCGCCGGCATATCCGGCCTCATCGCCTCTGCTCTCTCTATGGGCTCGGGCGCCTACCTCGCCGCCAAGAGCGAACGCGAAATTTATATGGCCGAGTTGGCCCGCGAGCGCGATGCCATCCAGATGAACGGCCCCGAGGCCCGCGAACTGCTCGCGCTCTATTACCAGGTGAAGGGCCTGCCCGAAGAAGACGCTCACCACATGGTGAATCACATCGCCGCCGATCCCGATCAGTTGCTCCGCGTTTTGGCCAGCGAGCGGCTCGGCACCAGTGAAGAGGCGCTTGCCAACCCGCTGGTTTCGGCCGGTACGGGAGCGCTCTCGACCGCCATCGGCGCGGCCATCCCCGTCATTCCCTTCTTCTTCATGCAGGGCATCGAGGCGGTCATTGCCGCAGCCGTCATCTCGCTCATCGCCCACTTCGCCGTCGGAGCAGCCAAGTCGCTCATCACCGTTCGCTCCTGGTGGGCTTCCGGCCTGGAGATGACCGCAGTCGGCGCCGTGGAAGGCGCAGTCACCTACGGCATCGGTATCATGCTGGGCAAAGGCGGGATGTAGTCCGAGTCGACCATGGTTGCTTTCCTTGAGAGGCGAGGCGGGTAGAATGGACTCGACTCTAGACCATCGAGGAAACCTCGTGCTGAAGAATACTTTCTGCCTGCTTGCTTTTTTCCTGACTCTCCTGCCGTCTTTTCCAGCCAAGGGACAGACCGATACCGAAGCCGTTATCGAGCACAACGTGGCAATGAAGTCGCGCGACGGCGTGACGCTCCGAGCCGACATCTACCGCCCATCTACCGATGGCAGTTATCCGGTGCTGCTCGTGCGCACTCCGTATAACAAGGACGGATTTGCGGCCTTTGGACGACGAGCGGCCAAGCGTGGCTTCATGACAGTTGCCCAGGATGTGCGCGGCCGGTTTGCCTCAGAGGGCGAGTGGTATCCCTTCAAGCACGAGATCGATGACGGCTACGATGCCGTTGAGTGGGCAGCCGCACTGCCTAACTCGAATGGCAAGGTCGGCATGTTCAGCGGCTCATACGTTGGAGCCACGCAGTTGCTGGCGGCCATCGGTCGTCCACCGCATCTGGCGGGAATCTGTCCAATCGTGACGGCATCGAATTACCACGAGAATTGGACCTACCAGGGCGGGGCCTTCGAACAGTGGTTCAACGAGTCATGGACTTCGGGGCTGGCGCAGGACACCTATAGCCGGTGGATCAACCGGCAAGCCAATGCAAGGGTCGCAGACAATGTTCTGCCGCTCACGGGCTTTCCTGTCTTCAACATCCAAACGGCTCAAGACGGCGTAGCGCTTACTCACTCTCAGGCGCCCTACTTCCTCGACTGGCTCGATCATTCCACCTACGACGCCTATTGGAAGCAGTGGTCCATTGAGGAGAACTACGACAAGATTCAGGTTCCCGCGCTGACCATCGCAGCATGGTATGACATCTTCCAGGGCGGCTCTTTGCGCAACTATCTTGGATTGAAATCTCACGCAGGCACTGAAGCGGTGCGCAACGGGCAGCGACTAATCGTCGCCATTGGCGGCCACTCTGGCGCGGGCCGCACAGTCGGCGAGGTTGATTTTGGCCCTGACGCGCCTTTCGACGAGAATGCGTACGTTTTGGATTGGTACGACTACCTCTTTCTCGGCAAACAGAATGAGTTTTCGAGTGGCAAACCGGTTCGTATTTTTGTAATGGGAGAGAATAAGTGGCGCAATGAAGATAGCTGGCCGCTGGAGCGCGCCAAGGCAACGAGTTACTTCCTTCGCTCGGCGGGCAAGGCTAACAGTGTCTCTGGCGACGGCGAGCTTTCCACTGTTGCGCCGGATAAGGACAAGATGGATCAGTTTGTGTACGATCCGGCGAATCCGGTTCCAACCGTAGGAGGACCGCTCTGCTGCGACCCGACGCATCTCGCTCCCGGGCCGCGTGATCAGAAAGAGGCGGAATCCCGTGCGGACGTGCTGATTTACACCACTCCAAATCTTGGCAGCGACACGGAAGTTACCGGTCCGATAACTCTCGACTTATACGCCAGCTCTTCTGCCGTCGATACCGATTTCACGGCGAAGTTAGTCGATGTGTGGCCGAATGGTTTTGCGCAAAACCTCACCGAGGGAATATTGCGCGCAAGTTACCGGGAGTCGACGACCGCTGAACCAAAACCAATCGTGCCAGGGAAGGTCTACGAATACAAAATTGACCTATGGTCCACCAGTAACGTGTTCTTTAAAGGGCATCGGATCCGACTTGAAGTTAGCAGCAGCAACTTCCCGCGCTTCGACCGCAACTTGAATACAGGCAAACCGGCGAGTACCAGCTCAGCATTCATCAAGGCGACAAATACTATCTTTCACGATGCCGCGCATCCCAGCACACTGATTTTGCCGGTCGTGCCGAGATAGCTATTCGCGAACTTCGAGAAGCTCTTTCGCCGCCTGCCGTCCCAGGCGAATGCAATCGGGAATACCGATGCCATCGTAGGCATTGCCCGCCAATCGCAGGCCAGGGAGTGCGGCCACGCGTTCGGCGATACGCTCTTTGCGCTCCTGGTGTCCTACAGAGTACTGAGCCATAGATCGGCGCCAACGCGAAACGTGCGCATGCTCCGGCACTGCCTGCCGCGGGAAAACCTCATGGCCAAGAATCTCGCTCAATTCCCTGCGAACGGTGGCCAACAACTCGGAGTCTGATTTATCCAACAGGTCTTCGTTCTTCGCACCACCCAGGAAAGCGCGGAAGACGGCTTTGCCGAAGGGCGTGCGGTACAAAAACTTCCGGTGGACAAAGGTACAGGCCAAAATTGTGCGACCTTCCACAACTGGAACCAGGAAGCCAAATCCCTCCGGCAGGCGGCCGAGCTGAGTCTCGTCGTAAATCAGATTGATGGTGATCGATGAGGTGTACGGAATCGCAATCAACTCCTCCCCCAGCACGTCATCCACACGTCCAAGCAGTGCACCCGCGGCCCAGGCCGGCAGCGCCATGATGACCGAATCGTAAGGCTCCATCGCGCTACCGGCTTCAATTCTCCAACCGTCGGCCGTCTTTTCGATTCCGTCGACGGGCATCGAGAGGCGCACTGAGACCGGATCAAGCCGCGCGGTCAATGCGTCAACTAACTGCTGCATGCCACCGCGCAGCGCGGTGAATACCGGTCGAGGCATCGAACGACCGACAGGCTTGCCATTTTTCCGGGCCGCATTACGAGCGCGGGAGCGCATCTCGCGGTGCGCGGCCAGCATGCCGCGCGTCAGTGAACCGTATTCGTTTTCCATCTCCACCAGGCGCGGCAGTACGGCCCGCGCGCTCAATTGCGAGGCGTCGCCGCCAAAGATCCCCGACAACAGCGGGTCGGCAAGCCGTTCGACCGCCTCGCGTCCAAAGTGCCGTTCGACAAGCGCGGCCACCGACTCGTCTTGACCTATGAGCCGGGGCGGATGCAACAGATCCATCCCCATGCGTAACTTTGTGGATAGGCTAAAGAGACGAGTTAACGCGGTAGGAATCAGTTTGGTAGGCACCAGAAACATCAGGCCGTCGGGAAGAGGAACGAGCCGGTTGCGCACCACAATGTAGGTCTTGCGGTGAGCGTCGTTCGAAGGAGTCAGTTCGTCTCCAAGGCCCAGTTCACGGCAAAGCTCGGCTCCGGCCCTCTTCTCGGTGAGAAAAGAATCCGGACCAAATTCCACCACCGCGCCGTCCACGATCTCTGAGGCCAGACAGCCGCCGAGCCGATGCCGCTCTTCAAAAAGTGTATAGTCGATCGCAACTCCGGCCTCGCGTGCCCGCTCCAGTTCGAAAGCAGCCGCCATGCCCGCAATTCCACCGCCAATGATCGCTATCCGCATCGCAGCTCCCAGCTTTATTAGAACAGTTTTGGCCGCAGATGGGATTACCGGAATTTATGCAATGCTTCCTCAAGACCGCTCTCGTAAGCGTCGATGAGCTTATCCCAGGCTGCATTCGCATTTTCATCAATGAGCTTCCGCGCGGAGTCCGCATCGAACCAATCGATCGTTCGCTGAATCCCTTGGGCAAACGGAACCTTGGCGCAGTAGCCGGGAACAAAGCGCTTAATCTTGCTGTTATCGAAGACCACGCTGACCGACTTATCGCCGGTCAGTCCGCCTACTTGATCCGGCAAACACGCGCCGATAAAATCCGACGGAATGTGGATTATTTGAGCCTCGACGCCCGCGGCCCGCGCAGTGATCCGATAGAACTGATCCCAGGTCATTACCTCGTCGCTCGTGATGTGGAAGGCGTGGCCAATCGCCTGCCGGTGCCCTAGCAACCCTACCAACCCTTGCGCAAAATCGGTATTGTGGGTGATCACCCATAACGAAGTCCCGTCGCCTGGCACGATGACCTTCTTGCCCCGCCGCATCCGGTCCACGATGGTCCAGGATTTTTGCCAGCTATTGATCGCCAACGGAATCTGCGTATCGCCGTAAGTCAGCGAAGGACGCACAATCGTGATGGGAAAGCCTTCATCTCGATAGGCCTTTATCAGACGCTCTTCGCAGGCTATTTTGTCCCGCGAATATTGCCAATAAGGATTGGCAAGCGGCGTCGATTCTGTAATCAGATAATGTCCGACCGGCTTCTGATACGCGCTAGCCGAGCTGATGAAAACGTATTGGTCCGTCCGCCCGCGAAACAGACGGATGTCCCGTTCGAGTTCCGCCGTCGTGAAGACAGTCCAATCCACGACCGTATCGAAAAATCGGCCGCTGATCGCTTTAGCCACCGCGTCTTCGTCGTGAATATCTGCCGTAAGCGTGCCGACCCCTTCGGGTGGGTCGGCAGCGTGCTGTCCCCTTCTCAGCAGGGTCAATTCAATCCCGCATTCTGCCGCCAATCTAGTCGTAGCCGTACTGATGATGCCGGTGCCGCCAATAAAAAGAACCTTCATATCACCTCTCGAATTAGTGATGCAACAGCAATCATAGAGCTTCCGCGACAGTTCTGTCGTGACCAAGAATTTGATCATTGACTCAACTGATTAGGTATTTCAGACGATTGGATCGAGCCTGTCCAACGCATAGTTAAAACACCGGATAACTTCCCTATCGGCGTGGGCATCCGATCTTATGGATAGGAGCGAGTTCATGTTCCCCATACATTTGCGCATCTGCGTTTTAGCTACCATGCTGACATTGCCAGTTGCGGCATGTGTGGGCCAATCGAAACAGGTAGGGGCTTTTGCAGGCGGCGATTCTGCGGTGTTATCAGTGGAACAACCGGATGCGCCCAGCACGGTGTCGGACAAAGCGACTTCGAAATCGATATTCGGAGTTCCTCCGTCTAAAGCGACCGGGAGCCCAGCACCAAAGTTTCATCTCATCATTCACGCTAATGAGTACGGTGTTCCGCTGAGCAACGGCGAAAAACTTGACTCTGCAATCAGGAGCCGATTGACAGCATCCAGTTTTGCCTCGACGGCATTGTCGGCGGGTTGGAGTCACATGCTCAACACTCCGCCGCACTATGGTACCGACAGCGGCGCTTTTTCTGAACGCGTTGGAGCAGTGGAAGTCAGGCAGACGACACAATCAATCTTCACCTATGGAATCTATGCTGTTCTTTTTCACGATGACCTTCGATATTATGCTATCGGCGACGAGACGAATGTGCCTATGCGGGCTGCCTATGCCGCATCGCGCCTGGTCGTCACTCAGAAGGACAATGGAAGAGCGACGGCCAATTGGCCGTTATTAGCGAGCATTGCGACTACCACGGCCCTGACCGATACCTATTATCCTCCGCGCGACCACGGATTCGCGAACGGAGCGAAAGCCGTCGGACTTTCCATAGGTACCACAATTCTCAACAACGAGTTCCAGGAATTTATCGGAGACGGTCTCCGCCTCTTGCGGCGTAATCGAAACTGATCAAGACCATCTTTCGCACAATTCTATTGCACTTTGGATCGAGCCGCACCCTGCCGCTCCAACTCGCCGGAGTCGATTGTTGCACCGGTACGGGATATCGTCTGAAAATATAGCTCATTGCCAGCGATCTCCATCATCATGAAATCACGATCGGTATCGAAGCCAAATTGGTCGATGTCGTTATTGGGTCGAAGATTGTGGAATCGCAACTCTCCTGAATTCCCCAGGACGAAAAGGTACACGCCGCTTTTAGGCTTGAGATGCTCATACACATGCTCGTGTCCGCTGAATACAAGATTCACGCCGTACCTCATGAACAAAGGCATGAGTTGCTTGCGCAAGTCAAGGTCGGGCCCATGAAACGTCGCACCGGTAAACATGGGATGGTGGAAAAAGCATATCTTCCACTTGGCATCTGAAGCCTTCAATTGATTTTCGAGCCATGCGAGCTGTTGCGGGTCCATATAATTGCTATCGAGCGCAAAGAATTCAACGTCCTTCTTTCGGAAACTGTAATAGCGCTGTCCGCCCATGTTATAAAGTTTGTAATTCCGCTCGACATCCGGGTCGTCGTGATTACCGAGCGATGCATAAAATTTGACCCCAGCATCGAGTAACGGTTTATAGGGCTCCTCGAACTTCCGCTGAAAATCACCGGCCTTATGGCCCCCGTAAATATTATCCCCGTCCATCACGACAAAATCATATTTAACGAGTTCCCGGAAGCGCTCCATTTGATGGGCCACTTCAAACTCGGGTTTTTGGCCGGTACCATTGTCACCGATTACGGCAAATCGAACTGATCCATCTTTCAAAGGCAAATTGACAACAGGAGGGGCATCCGTAGATGGAAGCGCAGGCCTTTGATCCCCGATCAGAGAGATGGCAAGCAGGAGCGCAGCCGTGAGCGCGGTAGTGGCGAACGGGTTCATCACGCGATGTATTTCACCCCTATTTGTGAGCATTCGGAAGAAAATCTACAACAAGATTTGCCTCAGTATCCCGAAGTACAAGAATGCTTCCAACCATTCTGTATTCCAACCCCTTGGGCAAGACGGGCAGGCACTGCAACAACGTCGCGGGGGCCGATTGCAGCGGCTGGCCGTTCTGGTTGGGATAGTCGCGATTGACTGCAATCCGGGCAGCTTCTGCGGCTGCGATAGGCTCCGCGCCCTGTAGACTGCGGCGAACCTTGTCGCCGCTGGGGCCATCTATGGCCTGCGCGATCGGCTTGCGAAAAAGTGCGGCAACGGGCGGTGTAAACAGATCCCCCTGCTTCGCATCAGGACGTGCCGCGATCATGATTCGGCGCAGCGCTCCTCGTCTCTCTTCAAGTTGTGCAATATCGGTTGTAGGCTTTAGCTGGGCTTCCGAAGGCGCGTTGTGCTCGACTGCGAGATAGGCCTTGGCAGTGCGCAGGAAAGAAGCCATCGCCTTTCGATCTCCAGCAGAGAGCGAAGCATTCGCCGACAAGTTGCTCACCTGGCCTCCAGACGAATCGGCACCTGTGAGGAGCAAGGCGGTAATGCCCGATGTGAGTAAAAGGCGAGTCCATCTCATGGTCAGGTCCCACTTTCCCCAGTTATGCTACGCCTTCGATTCGATCTCAACGGTGCCCGAGATCCTGCCGGTAACTAACTCCTTCACAGCATGAACAACCGCATCGCGCACCTCGTCCCGGACAGCCTCCCGGACTTTCTCAACAACTTCTTCAGGTTCGAGCGGCATTTCTTTTCCGGAATCGATTACATTGTCCAGCACCTTCTCGAGCTTCGCTGAGACGTCCAGGCGCTTTGCCACTACCTTGGCGACCTTCTTTGCCGGCGCCTCCAACATGGAGACCGCCGGGTCAGCGATCACAGCGGGCGCCGCACTTCGCCAATCCTCGTCGAAGATGGAGATCATCTTCTTCACGATCTGTTTGTCGCGAAAGATGATACCGATCTCGCGGCGCGCCTCCAGTTCCAGTTTTCTCAGGCTCTGACTTCCCAGAAATGCCGACGACCCGTCGCACAGAATGGCCCGAGCGTGTAAGCGCGTAGGCATAGTGCGTACGGGCAGGGAACGCCCACGGATTGATGATTGCCCGATCACCCTTACGTCCAGCCCTTGCGAGATCTTCTCGTTCAACAGCTCTATAAAGTCGGGATCGCTGATCTTCATCTCATACATGAGTAGCTGCTTTTTCGCTCCATCAACGAATTTCGTCAATTGCTTTCGCGCGTTGACGGGGCTCACGACTAGCTCATCGCATCCTGCGGTGTAGGCTGTCCGCCGTGCGTCGCATTCGTAGAGCTTGACCGCCTCCTTGACTACCTTTGAAGACGTAGTGCTGACGCCGAAGGAGCGGCTGAGAGCGATGTCAAGATGAGTGAAGTTGAAGGCAAAGACATGTAACTCCTTGCCATCGATGATCATCATCTTCCCGTGATAGCGCAGCAGATCGTCGGCCGTTCGAGTAACAGTAATTCCCCTCTCAAGCAGCCGCATCTCAAAGCGGCGTAAATTTTTGTCACCGCCGCGATTGGTGTAGGCAATCAGCGCCTGCACGGCAACGCCCCGCTGCACCGCCTCAAGCAAGGCCCTTTCCAACTCGCTCCGGTCTACCCGGAAGACGAGGATCTGAATGCTTTTCCTTGCGCGGCCGAGTGCGCGCATAATTGGCTCGATCCCCTCATCAGGCTGAATCAGCAGTTTCACGGGTAGCTCGCTTTCTGAATGGCCATAACTCCTAAATACATATATAGGAAGGATGCGAATTTCTGGAAATCGGATGTTTTGACCTTTGCCGGGAGGCAACTTGGCTTGAATCTGCTTCTAACCTCAAGACCAGTTTGATGGGAAGAGCTGCGTCAGATAGAGGACGATCCATGACAAGCATGCGACGATTCATTCCAGTTCTTGTGCTCTTGATGAGCTCTTTTGCCGGTTCGCAGTCGGATCCGCCAAGCGCCGCCTCAGCGTCACAGTCCGCTCCCTCGGGCTCCATGATCGAGCCACAAACCGACGCTTCAAACACGACGAAGAGCGACGATGCCGACGATATCCTGCAAGACAAAACTTATTTGATCGCGAAGCGACTTCTGCGTCAGCGTGCGGACGTCGATGCCATCGATCCTCACCACTCCGGCGGACGCATCGTAAAAACGTGCAATCAGATTTGCGATTGTGGTTTTGCCTGACCCCGTCGGTCCGATCAGCGCAACGCTCGTCCCCGCCTCGATATGCAGGTTCACGTCAGAGAGAACGGCCGACTCGGAGCCGTACGAAAAATCGACGTGCTCGAAGTCCACGACCCCTTTCAGCCGCGGGGCAATCCTGGCATTCGGAGCGTCCCCCATCTCATCATCCGCGCGGATAATCTCCTGAATCCGTTCGTATCCCACATCGGCCTTCGAGTACGAATCCATGATCTTTGAGATGTCCTGCATCGGCTTGTACATCTTGCTGATGTAGCTGAGAAAGAGAACTATCGATCCGGCGGTCAATCCATTGCGAAGGGCGCTGCTGCCGCCGAAATACAAAATGGCGCAAATGCCTGCGGCAGTAACAAGATTGACGATTGGAAGAAGTCTCGCTTTCAATGTGCGGGCTTTAAGGGCTGCTTCCACAGTCTCCAAGCTTTCCCCTTCGAAGCGCTGAATCTCATAATTCTCGCGCGCAAACGCCTTCACTACCCGAATGGAGCCGAGAACCTCTTGAACTACGGAGAGCAATCGCCCTTCATGTTTACGCACCTCGCGCGATGCCTTCTTCACCCTCTTCGTATACGTGTAAACAATCGCGAAGAGGATCGGAATAACGGCCAATGCCACCAGGGTGAACCGCCAGTTGACATAGAACATAACCGCGATCATTCCGACCAAGGTGAGAATATCCACGAGAACGCTGAGCAGTCCAGAAACAATGAATGTCTGAACGGCATCAATATCCGTAGTTACCCTGCTGATCAAATCCCCCGTCTGTTTTTGATCGTGATAAGCGAGAGAGAGCCGCTGCACATGGGCATAGAGCATACGGCGTAGATCGTGGGTAACCCATTGACCGACACTGGTCGTGATGTACTTTTCCGCGTAGGATCAGCCCGCGTTCATGAGCGCAATGAGAGCCACCGCAGCGCATGCGAAGAGCAGAATGTGATGCGGCTCAGTCCCTGCGGTACTGCGAATGAGGGAGTATAGCCATCCGTGCGACGCCTTGTGGCCAATGACGTTGTCCAGCACGATTTTGAGCGGCCATGGCTCAAGAAGATCGGCAATACTCTCGCCGGAGATCGCCAGCAGGCCAAGCCAGAGCAGCTTCTTGTGCGGACCGAGCAACTGCAAAATTGTAAGTTGGCGTTCAGTGTTCTTCGCGTCCGAGGTCGTCCCCATCTTTGTTAGGATGCGGATATTGTTTTGGAAGAGGGTCTAAGAAACTGGAATCGAGGCACCGTCACCCAACCATCGGCGACATTCTTTGATAAGTGTTTGAAAAATCTAATCATCATCGGCACAATCTGATGACCTTTATATGCCCAGTTTGCGGACTTCGTCGTTGTAATACTTGCGGTAGAGGATCTCCCACTCTTGAGAGCCTTCGAGGATGATCTTGCGCTGGTTCGCGATCTTGGCTCTGGCTGCTGTGTCGATGGCGGCTTCTTGTGCAAGTAAGGTGGTCAACGCCTTGCGCGCCTCCTGGCGGATCGTGTTGCGATCCTCCAAGAAACCGACTTCATCGATCTCGGCCAGTGTGTCGGCCACGGTGTGGGCCAGCTTGTTCAGCTTGTCGGGGCTGATCCTCATAGCACCGCCTTGTACT
>CAYTJN010000108.1:0-14778 GCA_964438125.1 uncultured Occallatibacter sp. | reverse complement strand
CAAACTTCTCCTCTTTTGAAGACAGCCATCCTGGCCTCCTGTTTCCGCGCAAGGCGCCGGCCCGAACTTGGTCGGCGCAAGTGGAGGGTGAAGCAGGAGATGGATTCGTGCAAATTGGCGAGGCGGAGTTCAGTTAATCGGCAGATTGGGAGGGGGATTCGAACCGCTATCCAAAGGGAACAACTTTGAGCTGGATTGCTATCGGAAGGCATCCGTTTTGAAACAGAGTGGGCACAAAAATGGGCACAGTCGCTGTTTTTGGGGTGTTTTTGGATTGCTCCGAAGCGCTCTAAGTTGTTGATTTTATTTGGTGGACGCGGTAGGAATCGAACCTACAACCTGTCGGTTAAGAGCCGAATGCTCTGCCAGTTGAGCTACGCGTCCGTGCTTTACCAGAAACACATCCATGGCAGGGGTTTGCGCAAGCCTAGGTTCACAGGAATTTGCTGCTGCCACTTGAAAAATATAGCACAATCCGGGGTCGATTCAAAACCGTAACCGGGGGCAGTCGTCAGTTCCGAATACTAGAAACTGAAGGCGAGGCCGACGCGGACGCCGCGCTGCTCCTGAGCGAAGATCAACAATGAGCCATCGCTAAACAGATACGGGCGGTAGCCTTCGACGAGAGGGTTGCTCACGTCGAGCACAGCTTCAAAATTGCTTGAGCCGTCACCATGCAGATGAATGGGCTGGCGAAGGTGCAGATCCAAGTAAGGCTCCGCCGCGTTCTGCACGCAAGGAGCGACTTGCGTGACTGTCTCCTCCGGTTGCCAGCGATAGCTGGCGCGCCAGCGGGTTCCCGTTCCTTCAAGTGTGCCGGAGAGGGAGAGTGTAAACGCTTGGGCGCGGTGCGGATGCAGGCCGGCAAGCTCTTTGTCCACAGAGGCGGGCAATAGCCCCGCCGCCTGGGTAGTCGGTGACTTCGGAACCATTTCGAGAGCCTCACCTCTCGCATAGTCGAAGCGGAGATGATTCTCGCCAGGCAACCGGTGCTCGAAGCTGGCCTCAATCCCCGTGCTGGAAAATCCCGGTCCTGTTGCGTGGATTAGACCACTTGACGGGTCCACCAACATTGCCGCGGCCTCTGGACTGGCGGTTGTAAAGTGACCCATGGCCTCAACCACTGGATTGTCGATTCTGTCGGTGTAGGCCATCACAGACAAGCCAGAAAGATCGGTACGCCGTTCCCAGCCGAACTCATGGTGTCTGCCACGTTGGATTGCCAACGCACCATTGCTCGCGGAGATCGCGGGAAGCCAGGTTTGGGCTTGAGTTTCATCCGCGCCATCGGCATTGTGAGTGCCGGGGATCATGGTGGCCATTCGGTAGCGAATCGCGGAGTTGCCATCGATCCATCCCACTGAGGCGAAGGGCAACATTGCTATCAAGGCGTCCGAAGGCGAGGAAAGCCGGGCCAGCACTTCATTGGAACCTACTTCGGCATCGAACTCATCCCCGAGATGAATCGTCTCCCAAGTCCGAACCGCGGCTTCATTTAGTGCTTCAGCACCGCCTGCGGTCACTTCAGGATGGACCGCCACAGCAGCCACCGACTGCACGGAACCGGCAAAGCCAAGATCCTGGCGGAAACCGAGCATCGACTCCATACCGGCATCGGTGTTGGGTGCAAACTCAACATGGGCCAATAACTCACGACTGTCTGTAGGTGTTTCTTCGACACTAACCGAGATGCGCTCGCCGCTTTCACTGAAAACCCCCTCCTCGCCGGTGGCAAGTAGCCGGGCCTTCAGCCGGGGATGCGTGCCGGAGCCATCCGAGACGACCACCAGCGGGCCGTCCTCGAGCCAGCGAAGCAGGGGGCGATTAGAGGCCGAACGCAAGGTCCACGCCCAGTCGTCTTTCTGTGCATCGCCGGCGCGCGGTTCTGCCGGTAGCCACTGCATCGCCTCGTACAGCGTGTTTAACGTGAGGTTGACCACCGTGTTGGTGCGAACACGAATATCTTCGCGCAGAGAGGGCAGAAACCAGGCTCCCATGGCCTTGACCGCATAGCGACCGGGTACGATCGAAGAGATGACAAAGTGACCGTTGGAATTGGTGTAAACGCTCGCGATGACCGACAAATCTGGACGCAGCAACTGGACCTCGGCACCGATCTGCGGAGTACCGGTGGAGTCGCGCACCAACCCAGATATTGATCCGGGGGCAGCTCCGCGAAGCGGAGTTGCAGCTGTTGCAATTAGCACGGCGACTAAAGCGAATTGGAGCCTGCGCATAATCACTTTTGCGGGTCACCTGGCGGCGTCCCTGGCGAAACTCTCCAAAATCCAACCCACGCAGCCCTCCGAATCTTTCGTCCGGATGGATTCCTGCGCGAGTACATACTATTCCACGACAAAAGGCGCCGATTGCGCAATCTCTTGTTTCGAGATTCCGTCATTGATTTTGATCGTCACCTTGTATTTCCCCGGTTGGAGCCCAGCCAGGGGCACAGTCTTCTGCACCGTTAACTGGTCGCTATGAGCCCCCAAATCCTTTGACTCCAGTTGCTTCTCCAGATCAACGGTATTCGTCGCAGCATCGGTGATCTGGTAGCTCACCGTCGCCTGATTGCTCTTGGTGGTCTCGTCGATACCCAAATTATAAACCTGCATCCAGAAGCTAAGTTGCTGGTTGCGTGTAAACTTGACCGCGGGGGTCGGGTTGGCCGGGGTGGCACCACTACTCACGCGCGGGCGGATGAATGTGTTGCCGATGATGAAGTTCCCGCTGCCAATCTCCCGCGAAGAGACCGTATTCATCTGATCTGCCAAAATCAACGAAGAAGTGCCCAGCTTCTCGTCGCGATAGGTTGGCACATTCAGGCTGCTCCCGTAGTAACCCTTGTGGTCCTTATTGTTCTCGTCTTCAATTCCTATGTCCAGGCGGTAAAGTCCAGGAAGCAGGGGCAGCGCCTTCCAGTAGACTGACTGCCGGTCGAGGCTCTTCTCCAGCAATTCGGCTGGTTGTTCCACCTCGACACTGTCCTCAAAGGTCTGTACGATCTTGCCGGTGATGGTGATCACCTGGCCGCGAATGTCCACCACACCTCTGGCCACGCCGTCCTTGGTCACAAATGTGATGTCGCGGTTCTTCATCTGCAGCGTGATCGGAACCATTACCGTACTCTCCGTCACCTTGACAAAATCCGTGCGCACATCGAACGGGAAGACCGGGCCAGAAAGCAGTTTGTGTTCCGACATAAAGGCGGTAAGGTCTTTAAACTTAACCGGCGGCGGCGCAAAAATCTTGGCGGCCAACTCGATGCGGTCAAACTCCTTCGACTGTTGGGAAGTATTCCTCGGGCCGGCGTTGATGTTTTCGATGCCGCCCTGGAAGCGGTCGGCCTTCTTAGCCCGGCCCATCTCTTCCGCTTGGGTCAGGCCCATGCCCGGCACGCGCAGTAACGCGTCCTTCTCACTGCGGTCGATGGTGAAATGGTAGTCGCCGCACATACAGGAGTCGACGAACTCCATATCGATGTTCTCACCGATGTTCTCAATATACCGGTAGTGCCAAACCTCGAACGGAAATGTCGCTGTGCTGCCGCCACCCTCATCCTGGGGCCGATTGTATTGGCCGCCGGAAGGGTGGGAGTCGATCGAATCCGGGGCGCCAAAGGAGATGTAAACGTGCCCGCGGTCAGTCTTCCAGCCGGGCTTGCCGGCCGCAAAATGCTCATTGGCGTAGGCGATGCGACGATAATGCTCTTCGCGAAACTCATTCTCAGGCGAATCGGGATCGGGGTTGCGACGCAGCCAGAAATTCTCGATAAATGCCTCGCGCTCCTCATCGTTGCTCAGGTTTTTGAAGGCGCTCCGTTCTTCGTCGGAGATGATGTAGGCCACATCCTGTTCCAGCCAGGATTTATAGGCAGTGCTGAGCTCATTCTTATAAGATTTGCGTACGGCGAATTTCTGCTTGTCGGTGCGTTCGCGCTTGAGCGGGTCTGGTTCCTGATCTCCCGTCTGGTTCTGGTTGCTTGCCGGCTGCGCCTGTGTTGGTTTTGGCTGGTCCATCTGCTGGGCGCCGAGCCCAGAGCCGGGATTAAATGCCAAGCCGAATCCCAGAACTGCGACGAGGAGAGGTCGATAATCGTTAAGCGTCATTTGCCTTTAAGACTCCTGCAATCCCCTATTCTACGGCTCTGAAAAGGACCGGGCAAGACCTTATCGCAGGTTAGACGCCGGAATTGGGTTAAGGTGAGCCCGGCAACGGCGGACGACGTTGCAGGGACAGAAGCTCATGAATGCCAGGTTTCAGCCCTTTGGGACTTGTGTTCCTTGCACCCAATCCTCGTTTTTGAGACTAGCCGGCCCCTGCCCGCGTCAAAACAGCATACCGGTCTCCAATCGTCAGGCGAGGAAAACAATTGTCCTCAAGATCCTTTTTCACGACGCTGCCAAGGATGAATTGAAGAACGGCTTTCAACACATCGACTCTGTTTTTGTCTCACCGTTTTTTGATTGTGCTCAGGATGCGTACACTGTTTCGCAACCTTCGCATAGGGAGTTCGAATGCCTTGTTCCTGTGGCTTTCTCGTCGCTTCGTCCCGTGGGATGGGAACCGTTGTGACGTCTGACGCCGATTTTGCTCACTGTTGGGAACCGCACCAGCCGCGATTGCGTACACTGATTTGAAGAGACACGGAGCACGTTACCCCGCATGAAAAAGATCATTCTCATTTCTCTCGCCGTCGTTGCCGTCGTCGCACTTGTTGCTGTATTTATTTGGAGGCAGCAGTCCGGCTACACCAAGGTCCTTACCGCCAAGATCGCGAAGCAGGATCTGGCCACCGTCGTCAGCGGCACAGGTCAGATTAAACCGAAGACCTATGTGAATGTCGGTGCGACCTCTTTCGGCCGCATCACCCACCTTCTTGTGAAGGAGGGCGATCATGTGACAAAAGGCCAGGTCATCGCGACCGTCGAGAGCGTGCAGCCTGAGGCGAATGTCGAAGCTCAGCAGGCCACGATCTCCGCCGCCAAGACCGACATCGCATCTTTCATAGCGGCCGAGAAGACCGGCGAGGCAAATGTCGAGCACGCCAAGGCCGATCTCGAACAAAAGAAGCTGGATTGGGAGCGCGCACAGGGCCTCTATAAAGATGGCATTCTGGCCAAACAGGACTTCGACGCCAAAAAAGCCGCTTACGACACCGATGTCGCATCTGTCGATCAAGCGGTAGCTCAACTCAATCAGGCCAAAGCGCAAACCGAGTCGGCGCGCGGTCATCTTCAGACTCAGGTCGCCACCCTTCGCTTCAACCAGGACGCGCTCAGCAAGACCGTCTCCACGGCGCCGTTTGACGGCATCGTCACCAACCTGCCGGTGAGGGAAGGCGAGACCGTGGTCGTCGGCATTCAAAATGCCGAGGGCTCAACACTGATGACCCTCGCCGACATGAGCGTGATTACCGCCGAGGTCAAGGTGGATGAGACCGACATCGTTAACATCCAGATCGGCCAGCCAGCCGACGTCACCGTGGACGCCATTCCCGGCAAAGTCTTCAAGGGACATGTGACACTGGCCGGCGATCAGGCTCTTCTGCGCTCCACCGGCGTAGCGACATCGCAATCCACCACCGGTACCGAAGAGGCCAAGGACTTCAAAGTCGTTGTCACCCTCGACGCGCCATCCAACGACCTGCGTCCCGGACTCAGCGCGACCGCCAAAATCACCACGGCCCACAAGCCGAGCGTGCTATCGCTGCCCATCCAGGCGCTGACCATGCACAACCCCGACGACGATAAGCCCAAAGACGGCGTGGAGGCAGCGTCTACCTCTTCAAGCACCGCGAAAAGCGCCTCCGTGCAGGGTGTCTATGTCGTCGACAAAGATAAGAGCGGCAAACTGCGGACCAGGTTCGTGCCCGTTACGACCGGCATTACTGGAGCTACCGACATTGAAGTTCTCAGCGGGCTCAAGGAAGGCGACGAGATCGTCATCGGTCCTTACAAAACATTGCGCAGCCTGAAGAATAACGCCCTGGTGAAGCGGGACACCGCCAAGCCGGTTACCTCGGGCAGCAATTCTTAGAGCGAAATTCCTCAAGGATCGAAACGGCACACGACGGCAATCCATGAAACACACGGTGAAAATCGGATGGGCTTTTCGCGCAACGAGCATGCCATGCAGGCTGAAGCAAATCTTTTGACCGGCAGAGGATGAGGTTCCTATGGCTTCACAAAGCATCAGTACCGAAACTGCTGTGAAACAGTCCGTAGGTCCCAATGGCGACATGATCGTCGTTGAGGATCTATGGCGCACCTACGACATGGGCTCGGAGCAGCAGGTGATGGCTTTGAGCGGCGTCGACCTGCGCATCAAGCAGAACGAATATGTCGCCATCATGGGCCCCTCGGGCTCCGGCAAGTCGACCTTGATGAACTTGATCGGCTGTCTCGACACTCCTTCCAAGGGCCGCTACTGGCTCAACGGCCAGTTGGTTAGCGAATTGGACGACGACCAGTTGGCGCGCATCCGCAACAAAGAGATCGGCTTCGTCTTTCAGACCTTCAACCTGCTGGCGCGGGCGACGGCTCTACACAACGTCGAACTGCCGCTGATCTATAACGGCACCCCGGCCGCGGAGCGCACCGAGAGAGCCAAGCAGTCGCTTGCCAGCGTCGGCCTCGAGGCACGCATGTACCACAAACCCAATGAGCTCTCCGGCGGCCAGCGGCAGCGCGTGGCCGTTGCCCGTGCCCTCGTCAACCGGCCTTCCATTATCCTGGCCGACGAGCCCACCGGCAATCTCGATTCCAAAACCGGCGTCGAGATCATGGCGCTCTTCGATACTCTCCACGCCGGCGGCAACACCATCGTCCTCGTCACCCACGAGCCCGATATCGCCGAGTATGCCCATCGGGTTGTACACATTCGTGACGGACAAATCTACTCCGACGAGCCCTCCAAGCGCTTCCGCTAAAGCCATCCGTACCGCGAAGACAAACCCAAATCTCCAGCGCTCCCGAACCGGAAAGCCTCACAGCCTTTCCGGTTCATGTTTTTTACCTCTTCGCCGATGAAACTTCTGTTGGCCTTGGAACTGTATTTTGGGCCATGGAGGCGAGGCACGTTGAGAGCCATGCAAAGCGCCGCTCAGTACCAAACCCTGCCCCAGCCTGCTGTCTCGGGCCTGACCCTTGTGGAAGTTGGATCACCAACCGAAGCGCAGCCCGTTGGCGTCAGTGCCGCTTGGCGTAAGCTATTGATGCAGGCCGAAATGGCCGCACCACACGTCCACGTGGCAACCATTGAAGGCGAGCATGGCTCAGGGAAGCATACCTTGGCCCGCTATCTTTTTGCTCGTTCCCCGCTCTCCGGCGGCAGCTTTGAGCGCCGCGACGCCCGCGAATGGCTGGTGACCGATGCCGACCCCTCTACCCTCGCCGGCTGCACATATTTGGATCGCGTCGATCTGCTCGCTCCTCCTGGACAGGGGTTGCTGCTAGGCGTGCTCAAAGCGCTCCAGGATCGCCCGCCCGGCCGCTTCGTCATGCTGGCATCCTCTCAGACGTCGCTGCGTCAGATGGCCGCGCAAGGGCTCTTGCTGCCCGATCTCGCCTTTCGTCTCACCGCCGTCCGCTTTGCCATTCCGCCGTTGCGCCAGCGCCGCGAAGACATCACCGTTCTCGCCCAGTCCTTGCTCGAGCGCATCTGCACCCTCTATCAACAGCGCCCGGTCATCTTTGGTCCGGGTACCCTCGCTCGCCTTTTGCAGCACAACTGGCCAGGCAACGTCCGCGAATTGGCCGCCGTGCTTGAAACCGCGCTCCTCGAAGCTGTCAACGGCGTCATCCGTCCTGACGACCTCGCGCTGCCCACAGGCTTCGAGCCATTACAGGAGGCGCGGCCTGCGATTCCAACAGGCAGCCTCGACCTCGATACAGTGATACAACAACACGTGCAATACGTGCTTGACCTGAACCGCGGCAATAAGCTCCGCGCCGCCCGCCAACTCGGCATCAGCCGTTCGACCCTCTACCGGATCATCGGCAACGAAACCATACTGGCCCACTGATACTCGCCGACTGACACTGGCCCAGTCATTTCCGCCCCGCGCTCCGCCGAAACCATCGGGGCGCTGGGCCGTTGTGATTTTGGGCTTGAGGGGTTGGTCGGACAGAGGCGTCACGAACGATCTGCGAGTGAGAATCTTGCCGGTTTGACTATATTGTCGTGAGTCTCAGCTTTGTTTACAAATAAACTGTCATCCAGAGCGACCCTAAGGAAGGGAAGGAAGCCGAAGGACCTGCGGTTCGGCTACCAGCACACCAAACCTATCTTCGAAAAAAATGCAACAAACGTCACTTCGCCGGCATTCCGTCGTTCGCTACGACGGTCCCCGCATAAGCGCCGACGATCCATTCGTTCATGGGCCGCTGTTCACCGCAGTCAAGGCACATCGTCGTTGCATACTGCGCCCCGCAATGCGGACAAGCACCGCGGGTCTCGAATGTATCGAAAGCCTGCCGGCACTGCCCGCAATGCCAGTAAGCCCCTGCCGGCGGCCCCGTCCGGCAGCAAGGGCAGGCAAGTCCCGGCCGTCGCGGCAGCTTTGAAATACGCAATAGCTCCTTCGCGTGCCGCAACCCACCCCAGCAGCTCATCAGCAGGTAGGCTGAGATCGCGGCCGTCCAGATCGAATGCAGATACACGGCGAGCCCGAAGAACCCGACAATCCCAAGCAAGCCAAGGACCGTCGCCACCAAGAGGCTGCGCGCCCGGCCCAGCGCAAACCACAGCAGCGACCGCAGAATCTGCCCGCCATCCAATGGGTAGCTGGGAAGGATGTTGAGGACCAGCAGACCGGCGTTAATGCTCAGGATCGCCCACAGCAGTTGGTACACATCGTGCATCGTGTGTCCCCAACCCAATGACCGACCCAGCCAAACCGCTCCGCCCAGCACCGGCAGCAGCGCTACATTCACCAGCGGTCCTGCCGCGATACTCCACAGCGTAGCGCCTGGCCTCTGGGGCGGATTCACATACGCCACTCCGCCAAAGGGCCACAGCAGGATACGGTTCGCCGTACCTCCCACCTGCCGGCAAGCCAGCGCGTGTCCGAACTCATGCATGAGCACAATCACGAACAGCGCCAGGTACTCCAGAACATTCCACAAGACAGAGGAGTACCTGCCCTGTCGGCTCTGAATCTCAATTGCAGCCACCAGAAACCACGACCAATGCAGATACAGATCGATCCCAGCGATTCGTTTCAAATGGATGGCGCCCTGGCGAAGGCTTGGCATGGCTGTAGCTTATCCCATTCGCGCCGCCTCAAGCGATTCGCCGGTCACCTTCCTCCTGTATTGCCATTGAATCCTTTCATTCCCATCGCCCTGTTCCGGGCTCAGAATGCATCCTATCCCGCATTGAGCCGACAAGGCCATCACTGCGCTACAGGCGCCCGGGAGCCCGAGCGGATAAAATTGTCTTAAACAGCGCGGCTTGCTGGTGAATACAAGGTCGTAGAGCCCGGCCAAAGGCGGAAAATCCCGTTGACAAAGAAGGAAAAGCGAACCCAGTCACGGGGTGAAGGACTGCCGGACCGAGGCCGCCCGACAATAGGTGTGTTGGCCATCCAGGGCAACTTCGCCAGTCACGCGCAGGCTCTCAGCGACGCCGGCGCAGATCCCATCGAGATTCGAAAACCAGAGCAGTTGGCAGGCCTCGACGGTCTGATTCTGCCCGGCGGGGAGTCGACCACCATCCTCCGTTTCCTCGAAAAGCACAGTTTTTTTGAAGCTCTCCAGCAGTTTTGTGGCAAAAAACCAATCTTCGGCACCTGCGCGGGAGCCATTTTGCTGGCCCGTGAAGTCCTCAATCCGGCGCAACGCAGCCTCGGTATCCTCGACGCCGTGGTTGAGCGCAACGCCTATGGACGCCAGATCGACTCGGCTATCGTTACGGCGCAGACCACCTTGCCAGGGGGACCGCTGGAGATGGTCTTCATTCGTGCGCCGCGTATTGTGACGACCGGGCCGGATGTTGAGGTGCTGGCCGAACGCGAAGGCTTTCCGGCACTCGTTCGCCAAGGCAACATCCTCGCAGCCACTTTCCATCCCGAACTCTCGAGCGACCGGCGGGTGCATCGGCTTTTCGTCGAGGCCGTCGCTGCGGCTAAAAAATAACCTGTCAGTCAAAATCGGCTCAATTTAAGTCTCATTTTTCTTCCTGAATCCCTTTCCAGCCGCTTTGAAAAAATAATCGTTCACATTCTGGATGCGTCCAATCCAAAGTGAGTGTAATCTCTACCTCACAGGGTTCCCCATGCCCGCGACCTTTACACATACACCGGCGAAAAAGAAGCGGAGAGATCCGGGTACCGGCGGTCTGCCCCCAGTCGTCCGGCGGCCTACCGGGGGCGATGGAGAGGGAGGCGATGGCGGCGACAGCTGGAAAAATGAACGTGGCGGCCCGCGGGAGTTGCTCCTGCGCATCCGTTTCTTTGTTTTTTCCTCGCTAGCTGCGGACATGCTCTTCTTTGCCGTCTTGGTGGCGATCTTTTTTGCCCGTCAAGCGGGCACCCACATGGACCCGCGCACCCATGAGCAGATCGGCGACTGGCATCCGGTCACTCTGCCACCGATCCTTTACTTGAACACCGCTTTGCTTCTGTTGAGCGGCCTGACGATGGAGTTTGCACGGCGCAATATCTTCCGCGAGATTGACGTGCTGGAGGAGTGGCTCGGCCTCGGCCGGCCGGCACTCAATCGAACCCTGCCCTGGTTGGGTGCGACCCTTGCACTGGGTACGCTCTTTCTCGCCGGGCAGTGGACAGCCTGGAGGCAACTGACGGCGCAGGGTTTTGTCTTCAATCGTTTTGCGACTCCGGCCAGCTACTTCTTCTATCTCATCACCGGCCTTCATGCCGCCCATCTGCTCTTAGGTATCGTGGCACTCGCCGTGTGCCTGTCCGCGCTGGGCTGGTTCAAGCGAGTCGAGTTCCGCCAGATCGCTGTGGACGCAACGGCCTGGTACTGGCATGCCATGAGCATCGCGTGGGTTCTTCTGCTGGCCGTGCTGGCGCTGGGACAGTAAACGACCGCACGATCCCTGGGCCAATTCCGTTCAAGAAGGTCGAAGATTGATTGATTCGTCATTGTTTTTATTCCAGACTCACGATCACACCGAAGAAAACTTAGTCCTGTGAGCTATCCCTGCACCCGACCAGTCCTTGTGCGCTGGATTGAACAGCTTAAGCATCCAAGCAATGGGAGACCAACAGGGAACCCACGGAGTCATACGATAAAACGGGGTGCATACGATGAAAATGACGATTGCCTTCATTGCAACGATGTTGACCGCTCTTCCGATGCTGCCGCCCAGTGTAAACGGGCAGACGCCGCAGAAGGGCTCCACGTTCACGGTCGCAGGACACCCAGGCGAAGCACAGCTCGTTCAGATCAACGGAAAGTCCTACATTGAAGTTGAGACGCTGGCGCGTTTGACTCAGGGCACGCTTTCATTCAAAGCCAACGAGACAATTCTCACCCTTAATCCCCCGACTGCGGAAGTCCAGCCCTCCGCACCTCCGACAAAGCCGGCGCTCTCAAGAGCGTTCATACAAGCGGCCATTGAAGAGCTCAGCGTAGTTAGAGAGTGGCAAACCGCCATCGTCAATGCAGTCCAAAGTAACGCCCCACTGATGGACGATTTGATTTCCGCGCGCCATCGATTAGCAGAGAAGAATCTTGCTCTGGCATCGGCCGCAGTTTCGACCGACGACGATCACAGCGCATATCCCTTGCTCGCGACTGAATACAATAACATGCAAAAGCTGAGTGATCTTTACATCGCAATGCGGAATCAGAACAAGCCCATGTCGCCGGAAGAATTCGGCAATAGTGCTCTTGAAGATCAAATCCTGAGTTGCGCGCAGGGCTTCCAGTCCATGACGGAGAGTCACGAGTTTCAAGATCAGTCCAACTGCCACTAGTGTCCTCGGTCAGAAATTCGCAAGATAAAACTGGCTGTCATCTTAGCCAACGCGGCCCCGAATGTTCTTCAGTTCGGGGCCGGCTAGACCTTCTCTGGTTTTGCTCTGGAGCCTGGCTTCCTACCGCTCAGTTCTCAAACTTTCCCATTAAACAGTTTCCGCGGATTGCCGATAAAGACCCTTAGCGGTTGTGTGCGAAAGGGGGAAATACTGAATGGTGCCCGCTGTTGATAACCCGGTTTGGGTTCGACTCGTTACCGGGAAAAAGCCAGTCCAATCCAGCAAGGCGACCTTTAACATGCTGATCCATAGCAACCAGATGAGCTACGAGAGAGATCCATCGCCTGCCAATATAAAGGATCTCATCGCCAAGAGCCACAGCTTTCTTACCAAATACGAATCTCTGTTCACCAGCGAAATTGCGAAAATCTTCGAATAATGTGTGAGGAAAAATATGTCTCTGACCGTTCACGCAACACTGCATTCCATAGCAGAAGTCCAAGCAGCGATCTCCGACGGAGAGTCGCTATTTCTGGCAGCGAGCCGGGAGGCGCTCATCCAGCTCCCGCGAGGTAAGTGGGTCGGTGGATCGATCTGCTATTTCATGACGGAAGACGGTGGCCTGATTTCGGAAGACAAGATTTTCGTCACCAGAGTTCCTGAGTTTGTCGTGGGTGCGGAGGCGGTCGACTACGGTCCGGAAAACCTGGCGCAGCTCTATAGAGACGCCCCCGCCAACGGCTTCACATTTGTGGTGATGCCTGCTGCAAGTAAGGTTCTCGAGACCTTCGCCGAGCACTCCGCGGAATATGACGGATTTCTGATGCGCCCCGTGGTCGGCTGGGTCGCCGGAGTCCGCGCGGACTTGATCGGGAAGGATTCTCCCGTGGTGATCAACGGTCAGACCGGAGACCTATTTGAGAATCGATGCGTGGCACTTCATATCTCCCTGCCCGATCACATCATGGCCGATCTGGATATCGTGAATATCTTCGAGAGCCAAGGCGGAGATGTCATCCGCTTCGAGAAGGCCGGCTTCGAGGTTAGCGATTGTCTGATCAATGACCAGCGAGCCAATTTGGCCGATTTCTTAACTGTCAGGGAAGTTCGCACCGACTTCCCGCTCGTTGGAGATTACAACGGTAGCTTAATCAACGTCTCGTTCCAGAATGTGGACAAGATTGCCCACACAGTGGAGTTTTATGCCCCCGTCTTTCCCGGCGTGAATTATCGCCTGGCCAAGCCGGTCGCAGACTATGAGAAAGCCTTCGCGCGGGAGATTGCAGCCAGCGATCAGCAGCCGGCGTTTGCATGCAACTGCATACTCAACTATCTCTATGGTGGACTTGAAGGCAAAAAGACGGGTAACATTACCGGCCCGATCACCTTCGGCGAGATTGCGCACCAGTTACTCAACCAGACCATGGTGAGGCTCTATCTGCGGGACGTGGGATAGTTCTTCAGGTCGTCTCAAATCTCTCCTCCGCGCACTGCTCTCATAAGTTGATCGCATAGCGACTCCGTGTTTGCCCCGGGTCCCGAACTCGGGACCTGGGGCACTCGGCCAATGCTGATTTTCTCGCTCGCCGTCGTGTTTCCAACGATTACCCGCACGTGATACATCTACATCCAGGAATTAATAGGACACAATCGCAACTACTGCGATGCAGGAGCGGTAGGTACGCGCTCCCCACCTGCTCTTACTCGATTGCTGGACGCTGGTCCACCCCCCCAAAGGTGATGCGGCGATGGCAAACTCAGTTCCTGAAAGATAAAGAGGGTCGAATTCGAAAAGACCTGAAAACGGGCGATCTCGACGACGCGGGCAGGGCCATAAATGGCAGGCTCAACGGCGTGGATGTATTCAAGGAATCCTTCAATGCCGGTAAGAAGTTTCTTGAAGATATCGATTGCAAGGACATGGTTGCGAGAGTGGTCCGCTCCTGGCCGCGAACAATAGCGCCGTCGCTGCTGTATAACGGGTCACAGTTTCCTTCAGGCGATCGGCCAGCGGGCGATTCTGGCCCTCGATTGCTTCCACCATTTACGGGGTTAAAGTAAGGAGCTGTATTCATGTTCTTCCGTCTCGGGTTTATGACTTTGCTTCTCACCCTGTTAGTCGTCGCGCAGAGCGAGAATCAGGCCCGACGCCGACCAGAGATATGCTCTAACATCGCGCAAATGGAGGGTAGTAGTTCATCTGCGAGTGCGGCAACGCAGGATACGAATAAGAAGGCGGACCAGGAGGAGAATTCTTCGGACTTGTCCGATCTCCCTCCGTTACACATTCCATCTCTTGAGGTGCACGCCGCATCCCCCGAAGGGTTCGTTCCCAAGGGCTGGTTGCTTGAAGAGAAGAACGAAGGCGATCTCAATGGCGACGGCGCGCCGGATTTCGTTTTGGTGTTGCATCAGAATGACCCCAAAAACGTCATCAAAAATCAAAACGGATTGGGCTCAGATGAATTTGATTCCAACCCGCGGATACTTGCTATCGTATTTGCCGACAAGAAGGCTGGAGGCTATACGCTTATCGCCGACAATCACGATTTGGTTCCGCGCCTGGATTCGCCGACGCTTGACGATCCATTCGAGAGTTTAGAGATCAGGAAGGGAACGGTCAGAGTTGGGCTTCGTTCGTGGGCTAGCGCCGGAAGCTGGCTAGCTGGCAATTATTCCTATACATTCCGCTATCAAAATGGATGCATGAGCCTTATCGGTTATGACAGTTACGACTATAATCGCGGGTCACTTGAATACACAAAGGTCAGCGTAGATTAGTCGATCCTGAAAAGCCGCTAAAACCGCGATAAAACCTGATGATTTTAGAT
>CAYTJN010000107.1:0-15010 GCA_964438125.1 uncultured Occallatibacter sp. | reverse complement strand
AGAGCGTGCAGAAGGGCATCCTGCACGACAACACCGTCTCCCGCTACAAGAGCCGTCTGAATTCGCGTTTGAAGGCATTGGTTCTGGCTAAGGCGTAGTGCGGCGCCCCCCAAACGGGGTGGAAACATTGGATGTTGAGAGGCAGCCGGGAGCGATCCCGGCTGCCTCTGTTTTTGGTGCGGATCGGAACGACACGGTCCACATTCTCTTGCGCGCGAAACAAATCGACCAGCTACAGAACTTCGAAGATCCCCGCGGCTCCCATTCCTCCACCCACGCACATAGTGACCATGCCGTAGCGGATGCGGCGGCGACGCATCTCGGATAGCAGAGAGGCCGTGAGCTTGGCACCTGTGCAGCCCAGCGGATGGCCCAGAGCGATGGCGCCTCCATTGACGTTGATGCGGGCCGGGTCGAGGCCCAATTCGCGAATGACGGCCAGGACCTGCGCGGCGAAGGCCTCGTTGAGTTCGATGAGTCCAATGTCGGCGAGCGTGAGGCCTGAGCGGCGCAAAGCTTTCCGAATCGCGGTGACGGGGCCCATGCCCATCTCCTCGGGCAGGCAGCCGGTGGCGGCGTAGGCCACCAGACGTGCGAGGGGACGAATGCCCAGTTCGCGTGCGCGTGCGGCGTCCATGAGAACAGCGGCTGCGGCGCCGTCGGAGGTTTGCGAGGAATTGCCGGCGGTGACCGTTCCCTCTGCTTTGAAGGTAGGCTTGAGCTTGGCGAGAGCTCCGAGGGAAGAGTCGGCGCGCGGGCCTTCGTCCGCCGTAAAGACGCTCTCGGTGATCACAGGCTTGCGGCCCTTCTCTGCTGGAATCGTAGCGGTGACCGCGACGGGGATCAGCTCTGAAAAGCGACCGGCGGCCTGCGCGGCCAAGGCTTTTTGATGGCTGGCGAGCGAATAGGCGTCCTGATCGGCGCGGGAGATCTTGTAGTGGGCGGCGACTCGCTCGGCGGTCAGGCCCATGGTGAGAAGTGACGCCGGATAATGCTCGGCGAGCCAGGGATTGGGGCTTGGTTTGAGGCCGCCAAAGGGCAGCAGGCTCATCGTTTCGACCCCGCCGGCCACCACCACGCGGTCGCCGTCGACGCGGATACGGTGATCGGCCTGGACGATGGCTTCGAGACCGGAGGCGCAGAGGCGATTGACGGTAACGCCGGGAACCTCGACAGGCAGACCCGCGCGCAGAGCGGCGAACCGGGCGACATCCCAGCCCTGCTCACCTTCTGGCTGCGCGCAACCGAGGATGACGTCGTCAACTTCAGCTTTGTCGAGCCCCGAGACGCGCTCTAACGCGCCGTTCAACGCGATCGCAGAGAGGTCGTCGGGACGGGTGGTGGAGAGAGCGCCTTTAGGGGCGCGGCCTACTGGGGTGCGAACGGCACTGACGATGACGGCTTCGGGCATGGGGATTGCCTCCTTGATGGCTTTACGAAAGTGGCGGTTGCCTGTTACTCCGGCATTCGTAGCACAGTCCAGGCGTTCTTCAAATAAAAGTGATAAACCGTGTGGCGATCAACGAGGGAATCGGCCAGGGCGTCGTGGTCTAGGAAGGCCGGACGATGCTCCAATCCAGATTGAGCCTGGTGGACTTGATCGGGAGATGCGGCATCGATGCCCCAGTTGAATCCGAGAACACCGCTTGGGTCGTGGGCTTGCAGGCGCTCGGTCTCCGGTGCGGCGGCCAGTACTAGAAGCTTGGCTGGGGCGCTCGAAAAGTAGACCAGCAACGAGACGGTTCCGTGCTCCGAACAGAGAACAGCCCAATCGGAGGAGCCAGTATGCTCCAGGCTAGCACGGACGACATTTTCGGGGTGATGGGCTTCATACGTCTGCGGGATCAAGCAACCACGGCGACTGAGTTGAGCCGAAAGCGCTTCGGGTAGATCGGGGTAGGAGCTGACCGGCAGATGGCGGATGAGGTACGGGGTCGAGCTTCCGGCAATGACGATCTGGCCGGATTCGTTGAGCTGTGCGGGGGCTTGGGCGGGGAGCGGAGCGCAGGCGCAGAACAGTGCACCCATTAGCCATGCGATCTTTTTTACTTCGGCGCTAACCATGAAAATTCTCAGGAGCGATCAATTCCCAATTGGAGCAGAACCGCAACTTCCACCCTGCCGAGGTCATCATTGCTTAAGAAACCGATTTTAGTACCCAGTCTTTGCTTGCTGACAGTGGTCAGTTGATCGGCCATCGCCTTCCGCTTCTCAGTGTTGAGTCTGACATATGCCTCTCCAGGATAAAGGCGATCTATATTTGAGGTGACCGGTATCACCTGGACTCGATTCAAATGGGCATTTGCTGCATTGTTGGACAGCACAATAGCTGGACGCGTCTTTTTTATTTCTCCGCCCAGACTGGGTTCAAAATTCACCCAATAGACTTCCCCCCGCTCAATCGATGTCGCCAATCAATGCCTCCGTCCATTCGTCGGCTTCTGCTTCACGCTCGCGGTCGGCTGCCATCAGGCGGTAGCCTTCCGCCAAATCGCTCTGCTTTGCGCGGCTCAATTCTTGGGCGGTGCTCAAGACGGCGGCCTTGAGCTCATCTGGAACAACAAACCAAGTAGGATTCCCACGCGCTTGGGGCAGGCCTTTGGTGCTGTTGCTGTCGCCATTCCAACGAATACCAATAACGTTCGAATCGTCCCATTTCAGGCGTGCTACTGACCAACTGAAATCCACCGGGCCCGCGTCAAAAATTACCTCGACGGATTTAACTCTTTCTTTTGGAGACAGGACGGTCTTCGGGTCGTGGTACATAGTCAATTATCCTCGTACTGTTATCCTTTCATACATACATATGTACGTCAAGATCAATTGCGCAACAGCTTGCCCGTTTTCAGCGTGTAAGCAATGCGCTCCTGGGTCTTTGGCTCGCCGCACAGAGAAAGAAAAGCCTCTCGCTCGAGGTCCAGAATGTATTGTTCACTGACCGGGGTTCCGGCCGTTACTCGTCCACCGGCCAGAATATAAGCAACCCAGCGTGCGATCTTCTGGTCGTGTTCCGAAGCGTAGCCAGCTTCGCCCATCAAATATGCCCCGGTTTCGAGCAGGGCCATCGCCGAAGCACCCGGCGCGGGAATCTGCATGCGCGGTTGCGGAGGTGCGTAGCCCACATCAGCCAGCAACAGGGCCTGGGCTTTGGCGTCCAGCAAGAGCCGTTCGCGGTTAAGGGTGATGAGGTCAGCGGACGAAAGCAGGCCGAGCAAACGTGCTTCCGCGGCTGACGTAGAGACCTTGGCCATTGCGATTGTCTCGAAAGATCTCCGCAGTGCTGCAGCAAGCTCGGCCGACTGGGCAAAGCGCGATGGAGGGTCACGCGGATCGGGCGGGGCAAAGCCGGTGGCCGCGTCGATGGCCCGGAGCAGTATCTCCTTTGTGCCGCCGCCTGCCGGGATCAAACCGACGCCGGCCTCAACCAATCCGATGTAAGTTTCCGCGTGGGCCTGCCGTCGCGCGGCGTGCAGGCAGATCTCCGCTCCGCCGCCAAAGGTCATGCCAAAGGGCGCCGCCACCACTGGCCGTGGGCAGAATTTGATCGCCGAGGTCATCTGCTGGAAGCTTTGAATCACCGCGTTGAGTTCATCCCATTCGCCCTCCTGTGCTGTCAGCAGGAGTTGCATCAGGTTGGCACCCACGCTGAAGTTTTCTCGGTCGCTGGCAATGACGAAGCCGGCAAAGTCGCGCACCGCGTCTGAATCTGGGCGGAGCACTGCCGAGATCAGCGCCAGTACGTCGCCACCAATGGCGTTCTTGAGCGAGTGCAGCTCGATGCAGCCGATGCCGTCGCCCATGTCGATCAGAGACGCGCCGGAGTTGGAGCGAACGACGCCGTTGGAACGGCGGAAGTCGGCAATGCGAGCGTGTCCGGGAGTTGTGGCAACAGGCTCGAGCGTTTTTTTATCGGGCTGAAAGTAGAGCAATTGACCGTTCGCCGTATCGCGGGTATACCAGGTCGAGTGTCCCGCAGCAAGCAAAGCCTCAAGGCGTTCGCTCACAGGCAGGTTGAGAGCTTTCATGCGGCTGACGGTCGAGGCCACGGCTGCCGCGTCCCACATTTCAAAGGGACCCAGTTCCCAATTGAAACCAGCGCGCATGGCTCTGTCGATGGAGGCCGCATCGCCGGCCACCTCCCCGATGCGGTTGGCGGCGTCATTCCAAAGTGCGGCGAGAAAGGGCCAGAGAAAGGCCGCGGCCCTGTCTTTGGTGGGATCGTAGGCGAGCAGCATATGCAACTTTTCCTGGAGCGACGCGGCGTTCTTCGCCATCTCCAGAGCTGGAAGATTGGGTTTAGCCAATGGGCGATATTCAAAGGTTGTGAGGTCAAGCACCATCCGCTGATCCTTGCCTGCCTTATCTTGACCTTCGGGACCCCTTACCTTTTTGTAGAAACCTTGACCTGTCTTGTCGCCTAGCCAACCGCGTTTAAGCATCTGTTCAAGAATGGCCGCAAAGCCACTCTGACTGACGCCCGCGGGGAAGTTGGCGGCGACATGGGCGAAGATGTCGATGCCGACGAGATCCGCCAGTCGGAAGGTCCCAGTGCGGGGGAAGCCGATCGCCGGGCCCGTCAGCGCGTCGACCTCTTCGATGGTCAGCTTTTGATCGAGCATCAGGGCGGCTGCTGAGAAGAAGACCGAGATGCCGATCCGGTTGGCTATAAAGTTAGGGGTGTCGTTGGCTTCGACCACCTGCTTGCCGAGGTTGCGGTCAGCGAAAGCTGTGAAGGCGCCGAGAAGGACCGGATCCGTTGCGGCTGTCGGAATCACTTCGAGAAGGCGCATGTAACGCGGCGGATTGAAGAAATGAGTCCCGAAGAAACGATCGGTCTTCCACGCGCCATTGCCGGTAAGACTGGCCGCGATCTGTTTGATTGGCAGGCCGGAGGTATTGGTGGTGAGCAAGGCGGCTGGCGCAAGATGCGGCACGACGCGGTTGAGCAGTGCCGTTTTGATTGCCAGATTCTCCGCCACAGCCTCGATGACCCAATCACAGCCCGCCAGCTTGGGCAAATCGTCGTCAAAGTTGCCGGGCGTGATGAGCGCGGCAAGCGACGCCTCATAAAACGCAGCAGGCTTGGATTTAGCTAGAGCGCCGAGGGCTGCTTTTGCCAGCGGTTGTGCGTTCTTGTCGTCTGGAACGAGGTCAAGCAGCAGCGTCGGGACACCGGCGTTGGCGAGGTGGGCAGCGATGCGGGAGCCCATGGTACCCGCGCCCAGCACAGCGGCACGGCGGATAAGAAGCGGCGCGGCCTTTGGTGAAGTCGTGCTCATGCTAGCTCTCCCTGCTTGTCTTGGATCGGGCGATTGAGTTCCGCGATTCAGTTTCAATGGGTACGTTTCCCGGTTGCCGGAGCACAAGCCGGAGCACAAGCAGGAACAGCGAGTCGGCAAACAAAAGAGTCACCAGGTTGGCGGTGTTTCCCATGATTTGCAAAATAGGCCCGATGGACCGCACGGATCGCAGCATGCATACGTACTCTCCCTGCTCAAGTTCGATGTTGGAGGCATCCACCGAGCGGAAACCATCGCAGCATACGGCGGGGCGCGCCACGCGGTCAAGGGAGAGTCGAGGTCCGGCTATTCCGAGCGTCGATCTGACGAACTGGCGCGGCGATCGGTCGTGTTTGCGCGCCGGTCCGCCACAGGCGTCGCTGGGTGGGGCATAACAATCGGCTTGCGGAGTTGGTCGGGTGCATCGCTTGGCGCCGGATTCTTTGTCGTGGGTTCACTGCCGGCGGTAAGCAGCTTATGCAAAACCGGAATATTGGCCCGTTGCGATTCAACGAAGTCTACTCCCTCCGCCGAGAGTGTGAACTTTGCGTTGTCGGCTCCTGTGATATAGCTCTTCTTCTGCAGATACCACATTGTGAATTCCAAATAGTCGCGCGGAAAACCCATGCGGATCTCAATTTCGGCGAGTGAAACTTCCGGGTGGACGGGGCTCTTGCGGCGCTGAAGATAGAGAAGCGACAGCACCCCCAATCGCCGGTTCAACTCGCCATCGAGCTGATCCATAAAATCGATCGAATCGGATAGGGGGTCAGAATCGGCAACCACCTTATCCAAAGTCAAATCGTATTTAGCGCGCAGTTCCGGATTGGATAACACGTCATAAGCTTGCTTCAGCATGAAGAACTTATCCGCATCGCCGGTCTCCGGGTTGTCAGGGTGAAGACGGGCCGCCAGAAACTTGTATACGCGATGGATCGTATCGGGCTCGGCGTTGGGGCTGATTTGAAGAAATTCGTAGTAATTTGGAACGTCCAAAATGTTTTCCTCAGCCATACTCTTATGTCCGTTATCGGCAGTCCTATCTCGCCCTTCACTTCGAACAATATATTTTAGTTACCTCAGGTCGCAATTTGTTCTGTCCACGCATTTCCCGCAGAAAAAACAAAAAACAATCTCCTTAAACTCTATAGTTTTCTGCGAAGGTACTCAACAACCACGTAGCCAATGAGCGCGGAGACGAATGCGATCAAGAGATTGGTCGCGGTAAAAATATCTATCAGCGCCGCTGCAAGAGTCTTGTTATAACCATTGGCAACGGTGAACTCGCCCATAAGCAGATTCGAATAAAAAAGAAAGACGATAAACCCGACCTCGATTACTGCCCGCCAAACTGGGGTAAGGCGGCGATTTGTCACCGGGCTTCGCATGATCCTATCGTACAAGGAACAAACCCAGAACCCTCAAAAAACCGACGAAGCAGTCAGCCTGCGCGGACATCAAAGACTGCAAGCCAGGTGTCGATGTAGCTTCGGTTTGACCCCCGTTGGTGGAGGGCACTAGTTTTGAAGTGTGCCGGGGCTGCGGCTTTTCGCCCTGGAACAAGGAGTTCAGATGAAAAGCAGAGTTTCCCCCTGGTTTTTGCGAGGTGCTTTGGTCCTTGCGATGATCGCGTCCTTGGCGGGCACGACGGCTGCGCGGGCTCAGGATCTGAAGAGCTTTGAGCAGCGAATCACCACGAAGGTCCTGCCGAACGGGTTGACGCTGGTCATCTGCGAGCGGCCTGAGGCGCCGGTCTTCAGCTACACCACATTCATCGACGCAGGCGACGTGAACGACCCTTCGGGCGAGAGCGGCCTGGCACACATGTTCGAGCATCTGGCCTTCAAGGGGACCAGCGAGATCGGTACAACCGATTACGCGGCCGAGAAGGTTGCGCTGGCCAAGGTTGAGGAGGCTAACAACGCCTACGAGGCTGAGTATCTGAAGGCCGTGGGCCGCGATCCGGCCAAGCTTGCCCAGCTGAAGAAGGCATTCCGTGAGGCCCAGGCTGAGGCGCACAAATACGTCATCCCCAATCAGTTCACCGATGTTGCAGAACGCAACGGGGCTGAGGGTTTGAATGCCGAGACCGGGCTTGACGATACGATGTACTTCTGGTCGATGCCGGAAAACCGCCTGGAACTTTGGGCGTGGCTTGAGAGCGGACGGCTCGCCGACGTGGTGCCCCGCGAGTTCTACAAAGAACGCGATGTGGTGAATGAAGAACGGCGGATGCGCACGGACTCAAATCCCATCGGCAGGCTTGTCGAGCAGTTCCTGGCGACAGCATACGTGGCCCACAACTACGGCCGCAGCGGAATCGGATGGCCAAGCGAGGTGCAGCAGATCAACGCCACCGAGGCCATGGAGTTCCACAAGAAGTATTACGTGGGCGCGAATATCGTGGTGGTGGTGGTGGGCGATGTGAAAGCTTCAGAGGCACTGCCCATGCTGGAGAAATACTTCAGTAAGATTCCAGCCGGCGCCAAGCCGGAAGAGATGACCACTGTCGAACCAAAGCAATTTGCCGAAAAGACGGTGGCCATCCACGAACAAACACAGCCATTTTATGTCGAGGGCTACCACCGGCCCGACTATCGCGATCCCGATGACGCGGTCTATGACGCGATCAGCGATATTATGTCCAATGGCCGCGTCTCGCGCCTCTATCGCAGCTTAGTGCGCGACCAGCAGATCGCCGCTGTGGCAGCGGGTTTCAGCCCCTTCCCCGGCGAAAAATATCCTGGACTCTTCGCCTTCTACGCCGTTCCGCTGCCGGGTCACACGCCGGCTGAGATGCGCGACGCAATCCACAAAGAGATCGACAAAATGAAGACGGCAGACGTCTCTGATGACGAGTTGAAGATGTACAAGACACGCACTCGCGCCGATCTGCTGCGCGGCCTGGCCGACAATCAGGGATTGGCAAACAGCCTGGCCGAGTACCAAACTCGCTACGGCGACTGGCGAGAACTCTTTCTGCAACTGGACAGGGTGGACAAGGTGACCAAGGCGGATATCCGGCGCGTGGCAAGCCAGGTGTTTATTCCGAGCAACCGGACCGAGGCGTGGATAGAAACCGATACTCCCCCGGCAGCGGCGCAGAATGATGGAGGCGCGAAATGAAGAGGACTCCCGGATTTGCATTTGTATTCGCTCTAGGTGCGTTTTTCTTGGCGCCCAATGCGCTTTACGCACAGCAGAAGAAGCCGTGGGAGCAGATTCCCACGCCCAAACTGCATGAGTTCAAGCCGCAGCAGCCCAAGCGCATCGAGCTTAAGAACGGCATCGTCCTATTTCTGCAAGAGGATCACGAGTTGCCCTTCGTCTCCGGTTCAGTGACGATTCCCGGCGGCTCGCGCGATGTAGACGCGGCAAAAGCCGGCCTGGTCGATCTCTATGGCCAGGCGTGGAGGACCAGCGGTACAGCCAAAATAAGCGGCGATGCACTGGACGATCTGCTCGAATCCAAAGCCGCCCACATCGAGACTACCGGCGACGACGATTCGACGGCACTCTCGTGGGATTCGCTCAAGGACGATGCCGACCAGGTCTTCTCACTGGCGTTGGACCTGCTGTTGCATCCGAAATTCAGCGCGGAGAAGCTCGAACTGGCCCAGCAGCAAGAGGCCACAGGAATTGTGCGGCGCAATGACGACGAGGGAGAGATCGCCAAGCGCGAGTCGGTGAAGCTGGTCTATGGCGCCAACAGCCCCTACACCCGGCAGCCGGAGTTGGCCACCATCGGTGCAGTGACCCCGGACGACTTGAAGGCGTGGCATGATCGCACCATCGGCGGCAAGCTGATTGTCTCGGTTGGTGGCGACTTCGACCCTGTGGCCATGGAAGCCAAGCTGCGCGCCGCCTTCGAATCTCTGCCGCCAGCGAAGGCCATGCCGGCCCGCCACGACCAGTTTGCCGACCCTAAACCAGGCGTCTACTTCATCGAAAAAGACGACGTGAACCAGTCGAACATCGAGATCGTGGGACTGGGCACAGACCGGCACAATCCGGACGTACCCGCGCTGGCGGTGATGAACGAGGTTCTGGGTGGCGGATTCTCAAGCCGCCTCTTCCAAAAGGTCCGCACCGAGCTTGGATTGGCCTATGCTGTGGGCGGCGGTTACGGCTTCGCCTGGGACCATCCGGCCACCTTCCGCGCCATGGTTCTCACCAAGAGCGCATCGACGGTGGATGGGACCAAGTCCGCGCTTGCTGAGATTGAAGGGCTCACCGCGCGGCCCTTTACCGAAGTTGAGTTGGCGCGGGCCAAAGACAATATCCTCAGCTCCTTCCTCTTCCGCTACGACACCAAAGAGAAGGTGCTCGCCGAGCGGGTTCGGCTGGAGTTCTATGGCTATCCGGCGGACTACCTAGAGACTTACAAGACGGCGGTCGAGAAGGTAACAGTCGCCGACCTTGACCGGGTGGCAAAGAAGTATATCCATCCCGACAAGCTGGCCGTACTGGTGGTGGGCAAGAGCGAGGAGATCAAGCCAGGGCTTGATGAGCTGAAGATCGGGCCGGTGCAGACGGTGGATATTACGATTCCGATGCCCAAAGAATCGCCAGCATCGAAATAGCAGCGCCACCTGCGGTGGGGCCGGCCGCTCGCTTATCGCTCGCAACGGCTTCCTTGCCTGTGTCCAGATGACCGGTTGAGGTCCGTAGATTCCCATCCTTTCCGCAGAAAAAAGCGGAAAGGACGAGGCACCCTATTTCATCGATGAATTCGGGTTCCGCGCCTTTTCACTGGCGCGGGGCGTGCCGAAGGCAGTTGGCCGCGCCGCAGGTGCCCGAAGGGGCTGGCCCCACCGCAGGTGGTGCCTAGGCGTTCAACTGTTCTTGGAGTTTGTTGAGCGTGCGGTGCAGATCCTTGTCGGTGCGGCGCTGATCGTCGATCTTGGCGATTGAATGCATCACTGTGGTATGGTGCTTGTTGCCAAACTGGCGACCGATTTCAGGCAAGCTGGCTTCGGTCATTTGCTTGGCAAGATACATGGCAATCTGCCTGGGCACGCAGACATTGCGCGAGTTGTTCTTCTGCTTCAGATCGACGACTTTCATGCCAAACTGCTCGGCAACAGCGCGCTGAATGGCCTCAATCGTTATCTTTCGAACTTGCATATCGATGAACTGCTTGAGGCACTGCTGCGTGGAAGCCAGCGTGATTTCCATGCGATTGAGTTGGCACCACGCGATCAGACGCACCAAGGCGCCTTCCAGCTCACGCACGTTGGTGCGGACATTCGATGCTACGAAGAGCGCCACGTCGGTGGGCAACTGCACCTGCTCGCTCTCGGCCTTCTTTTGCAGGATGGCGACCTTGGTCTCGAGATCGGGTGGCTGAATATCGGCGATCAAGCCCCATTCAAAGCGCGAGCGCAGCCGATCTTCGATCTCCGCCAGCTCCTTCGGCGGACGATCGGAGGCGATCACGATCTGCTTCATGCTCTCGTGCAGCGCATTGAAGGTGTGGAAGAACTCCTCCTGCGTCCGCTCTTTCTGGGCGATGAATTGAATGTCGTCAATGAGCAGCACATCCACGGTGCGGAAGCGGTCGCGGAAGCTGGTCATGCGATCGTTGCGCAGCGAGGTGATCATCTCGTTGGTAAACTTCTCCGCCGACACGTAGCAGATGCTCGCCGTCGGCTGGCGGCGCTTCACCTCGTGACCGATGGCGTGCATCAGGTGGGTCTTGCCCATTCCGACTCCGCCATAGAGAAACAGTGGATTGTATGCGCGCGAAGGCCTCTCAGCCACTGCCAGCGAGGCGGCGCGGGCAAACTGATTGCCGTTGCCGATGACAAACGCGTCGAAGGTGTAGCGCTGGTTGAGTTGCGCCGCGGTCGACCAGTCGAAGCGAGCCTGCTCCGGTGTGCGCGCCGGCGGCGGAGGCGGCGCCGTTGGAGCATGCGCAGACACTGGGGCAAAGCCGCCATCCTTGCGCTGCGGCGGCACCGAGGGGTCGTCGTCCGCGGTGACAAAGCAGACGTCATCCAACTCCAGTGCGTGCTGTTCGATCGCTTCCTGGATCAGGTCGCCGTACCTGTCTCCGAGGTGTTGAAACTCCGTCGAAGGCACGCGGACGTAAAGCGTCCTGCTGGCCACATGGCTGTAGCGCGTGGGCTTGAACCAGGTCTCGAAAGACTGGCGGATCACTTTCATTTCCAGGGCCGCGAGAATCTGGAGCCAGGGGTTGAGAGCCGTTACCGGCGAAATCGCAAATGCCATCGTGCTCATCCTTACCTGCGCCGTCTGTTGACTGCGATCCGGTTCATCCGTCGTTTTTGGCAAAAGAGACCTCGGTGGCGAAAAGCACATGGCTTTTCGTCTGGTTGCTGCGTACCGACTGCCTGATTGCCTCTGGTCGGCCCCTGAAATTGACCTCGGGGCCCGGGATAAATCCGGTTCCGTGAGACGCTGGGAAACTTTCATGAACGGTCCCGATAGTAGCACATTTGGGAGTCGTTGTAATCTTCGATTCATAAACTTTTGGTCAGGACGATTTTGTTGCACCATCGGTGGTGAAACTCGCTTGCGAGGTTACCAGAGTGTAATCCGGAGATGCCCTTAACATGTGTTAAATGTGGTCAACCAAGCTTCAAACTTGCTCGACGCGCTCACCGGTATTGGCGCTCGCGAATCGAAAGGTATTTGAATCACAATCGAGTTCCCGCTGGATTCCTGGCTCAACTTACGTTACACTTAAAACTTGCCGTCAAGGCGCAGATTTTCATCACGAAACAGGAGTATATTTTCATGCCCAAGCGCACATTTCAACCTAATCGCCGCAAACGGGTGAAGACCCACGGTTTCCGTGCGCGCATGAAGACCAAGGCTGGTGCTGCCGTTTTGAGCCGCCGCCGCGCTATAGGCCGCAAGCGTGTGGCCGTAAGTGCCGGATTCCGCGACTAAACCTCGCCTGCAGTTTTTTTGCGCCGGAAAAGCGCCGTGAAACCATGCGATATCTTACAAGGCTTTTCGCGGCACTGCTATGACACCCCCTTTCCAGCCGGACCGGAGCTCCACTCGCGGACAATCGCTCGTGGGAGTGCGCCTCAGCAAACACGCTGATTATCAACGGGCCTATGCCGCCAGTCGCAAGCGCCAATCCGCGTCTATGAGCTGGTTTCTGGCCTTGCGGACGCCGTTGACCGCAAGGGCCAATCGGATGCAACGTCCCGAGGCGCCAGCAAGCCCGCTGAGCACGCGTGTCGGCCTCACCGCGGGCAAAGTTCTAGGCAAGGCACATGAGCGCAACCGAATCAAACGGCGCATGAGAGAGGCCTTGCGCCGCCATGTGGAGTTGCTGCCGAAAGGCTGCGACCTGATCCTGCATCCTCGCCGCACGGTGCTGAATTTAGATTTCGCGAAACTTGAGACGGAGATTGTGCGTATTCTTCAGCAGGCCACCATGGAGGCGTGCCGCATGAAGCAGGATACGGTTCACGTTGCCGCTCCGAAGAGCGGAGCCGCACCGCGGGTACCATGAACACTCGATCCGAATCCGTGCGGAACCACGCGAGTATTTCTGAAACAACACCGGCCCCGCAGCAGGTGGTGACCCGCTTTTTGCTTGCCATGCTCACCTTATATCGCCGTTGGATCTCTCCGCCGATTCATTCGCTTCGCCCCGGCGGCTGCCGTTACCTGCCCACATGTTCCGAGTACGCTTCTGTTGCCATCGCAAATCACGGGCCATTGCGCGGATCGGGATTGGCACTTTGGAGACTCTTGCGCTGCAACCCTTTCGTACGCGGCGGCCTTGATCCCGTGCCACCGGCCCTCCACTCACATCCTCTCCACCACGAGCAGTTACCATAGGAAAGGCGGCCCTCAAACCTCGGGTCCCTTTACGAATAGGAAGTATCCATTGGCAGAAATTCGCAATCCCAATCTTCAGACGCCTGGTGGCGACGGCGGTGGCAGCGGCGGCGACATGCGCGGCATGATGGTTCTCATGCTCGTGGTCCTCGTAGTTTTTTTCGGTTTCGATTACTTCAGAGCCAAGCAGCAACCGCCCCCGGCACCGCCTGCCGCACAGAGCCAGAGCCAGACGCCAAACCAGCCGCAGCCCATGACTCCAGCCGCGGCAACCGCTGCCCAGCCGGTGACGTCCTCAGCACCGGGAGTCGCTGTCTCTGCTGGCATCTCTGCGTCCACTGAGACGCTCACCACGATCGAAAACGAAGAGTACAAGATCGTTTTCACAAATCGGGGCGCGCAAGTTAAGAGTTGGGTTCTCAAGAAGTACCTTGACACTGCCGGCAAACCGCTGGATATGGTGCAGCCGCAGGTCGCTCAGCGCTTCGGCTATCCGTTATCGCTTTTCACCTATGAGCCGGCCCTCACCAACCAGCTCAACCAGGCGCTCTATCAGGTTTCGGCGTCAGGCGAGCAGCCCTCCGCAACTGGCCGCGCCTATGTTCCCCAGACGAATGCGCTCAGCTTTCATTACGCCATGGGCGCCCTGGATGTGGTGAAGACGGTCCGCTTCGATTCGAGCTATGTCGTTACTGTTGAGGCCGAGGTCAAACGCGACGGTTCGCCCGTGCGGGCACTGGTCGAATGGCCCGCCGGACTGGGCGATATGGAGGAGTTCGTTCCTGGCAGAGCGCGCAGCGGTTCGGTTCTCACCTCTGCCAATTCTCAGTTCACTTGGTCGATGAACGGGAAACAGGACTCCGTGAAGGCCAAGGCCGTGAGTGGGAATGCCACCCTGGACCAGCCATACGAGTACGCGGCAGTTACGGACCTTTACTTTGCTACGGCCTTGCTGCCCGATGTGCCCGAGCGCGCAACTGTGGTCACGCTTCACAATTCTGTCGAGCTGCCCAAAGACCCTTCCAATGCCGACAGCCAAAAGATACCGGCGGATGTGATCGGCTTTGGCGCCGGCGACACCAGCGGTGTCACTCGTTTGCGCCTCTTTGTTGGCCCTAAAGAAACTGACTTACTCAAGACCGTCCATACTGCCGGCCCCGACGGTAAGCCCACCGGGCCTACTCTGGAGTCGCTGATCCAGTACGGGTGGCTCACCATCATTGCCAAACCTCTCTACCTCACTCTGCGTTTCATCAAAAATATGCTCGGCAGCGGCAGCTACAACTGGGGCTGGGCAATCATCATCTTCACCGCAGTGTTTACGGTGATCATGATTCCGTTCCGATTCATGGCGCTGAAATCTTCGCTCAAGATGATGCGCGTTCAGCCCAAGGTCGAAGCGATTAAGAATCGCTATAAGAATCTCAAAGCGACAGATCCCAAGCGGGCGGAGATGAACGCGGAGATGATGGAGCTTTACAAGGTCGAGGGCGTCAACATGTACGGCGGCTGCTTGCCCATGTTGCCGCAGATCCCGCTCTTCTTCGCTTACTTTCGCGTTCTGCAAAATGCTGTTGAGCTGCGTCAGGCTCACTGGTTCTGGCTCTCGGATCTATCTTCGCCGGACCCGTTGTATATCCTTCCGATTCTCATCATTATTTCGATGTTCCTGGTCCAGATGATGACGCCTTCACCGGGCATGGACCCCAACCAACGGCGCATGATGGCCTTCATGATGCCTCTGATGATGGGCTTCTTCCTTTTGCATTACGCATCAGGGCTGGCGCTTTACTGGGGCACCAGCAACATCATCAACCTGGCCCTGCAAGTTGGCATCAACCAATCCCACATAGGCAAAGAGATGCACGCCATCGCCGCCAAACGCGCTTACAAGAGAAGTGGTG
>CAYTJN010000106.1:0-15061 GCA_964438125.1 uncultured Occallatibacter sp. | reverse complement strand
CAAAGAGATGCACGCCATCGCCGCCAAACGCGCTTACAAGAGAAGTGGTGGCAACCCAAAGACAATCCAAGGTCGGCGATAGTTATCATCGAAATCTGCGATGCCCCGCTTAGGCTGGTCTTGAGTGGGGCTTTTACTTGTGTTTCATAAACTCGGCCGACTGTTGCAGAATATTGCAGGTTGATGTCCCCAATACCATCCATTTCAGGACAGCACCGCTCTCGACTGTCCGCATTTGATCCAATCGTGCATTCTTTCCGGTCAGCGCTCACTGATTCCCCCCGAGGCGCGATGAAATAGAAGAGAGCTACCCCGCAGTCCTTCAATGGACTCGGCCGTGCGGCCTGCGGGATTCGCGGTCCTCTGCTATTTCGGGACCGAGCCAAAGTCAGGAACTCGGCCAGGCCGCTGGAAGACTGTGCGGACAGGGGGAAACAGGGTGATCCGGCAGGCGATATCGTGTGACATCTGCGGTTCTGAAAAGAAGCAGACCAACCACTGGTTCGTGGCTTACGACCAGGGCGGGGAGTTGCGGGTGAGCGGGTGGAGTTCGCGCAACCGGCTGCGCCCTGGATCTAAACATCTCTGCGGGCAGACTTGCCTGCACAAACTTCTGGACGACTTTATGGCCAAAGCCGTGAAGGCGCGAGCCCCGGGAGCTGCGGACGAAGCCCATGAGGAGGTCTGCCAAAACGTGGTCATCGAGCAGCCCGTGCACGCGGATACGAGCCTGACCTCGGCCACGGCCTTCACCGAAAGGGATTCGTCAGCACGTCTGATCACCAGACAAAAGCAAGTCGGGATCGCCCCGCCGATTGAAACGCCAATGCCCGTTGCACCCGCGCGGCCCCAGCTCAGAGGGCCCATGGAACTGATCGTCGTGCCGCCGAGACCCCGCGCCGAGGAACCGCTGCCGCCCAAGGCCGAGCCGCCACGCTATGCCTCGCGCAACTGGCACGCGGAGGCCTGGGAACGGGAGCGGGAACGCGAGTTGGGTGCCGGCGAACGCCATCCTGGCATGGCCCGCCGACGCTTCAGTTAATCGTGGTTGAGATGAAAATGCAAGGCCACCGCTTGGATTGATTTGCTGTTGATTCGCTTGGCTGTCTTTCCGTTGATCTATTAGTATGCGTTTTCACTTTCAAAAAAACTGGCGCGTGCATATGCGAAGAGATCTAGCCTGGCTCATTGAGGCGCGTGCTCAACTTTGGAAGGCGACGTTTCGAGCAGCGCCAGCAATCCCGCCTCGTCCAGCACAGGAACCTTGAGTTCATGGGCCTTGTCGAGCTTAGAGCCCGCCTCCTCGCCGGCCACCACGTAACTGGTTTTCTTGCTGACCGAGCCAGCGGTTTTTCCGCCCGCAGCTTCGATCTTCGCCTTGGCCTCGTCACGCGTGAGAGTGGGCAGCGTGCCGGTAAGCACAAAGGTTAGTCCCGCCAAATGCGCCGAGCGATGCCGCTTATGGGCCGTCATGTTGACTCCGGCATCCAAGAGGCGTTGGACGAGATCGCGGTTCTCTTGATCGGCGAAAAACTCAAGGATCGCTTGCGAGATGCGTGGGCCGACCTCTTCCACCTTTTCCAGATCCTCGGCGCTCGAGTTCATCAGGTCTTCGATAGTCCCGAATTCCTCCGCCAGCAGCACGGCGGTGCGTTCGCCCACAAAGCGGATGCCGAGACCCATCAGGACGCGCGCCAGCCCGGCCTGTCTCGAATGGTCAATCTCTTCAATAAGCGACGCGGCCGACTTATTTGCGAAGCGTTCGAGCGCGATCAGGTCTTCGATTTTCAACCGGTACAGGTCGGCTACGCTCCTTACGAGCTTCGTGTCGAGCAACTGCTGCACCACTGCTTCGCCCAGACCTTCGATATTCATCACATTGCGCGATGCGAAGTGGAGCAGGCTCTCGCGCAGCTTGGCCGGGCAGTCGGCGTTCACACAGCGGAAGTCAACTTCGCCTTGGGCGCGGACAACAGCGCTATGGCATTCGGGACATGTATCGGGAAAGATGAAAGGCGACTCGCCGCGATGATGATCAGCATCTTCGATGACTTCGACGACTTTAGGAATCACGTCGCCGCCGCGCTCGACCTTGACCCAGTCGCCGAGCTTGAGGCCCAGCCGCTCAATGAAGTCGGCATTGTGCAGCGTAGCGCGGCTTACCGTGGTGCCGCCGATGAAGATCGGGGTCAGTTCAGCTACCGGAGTCAGCTTGCCTGTGCGTCCCACTTGAACGGTAATGGCGTTGACCTTCGTGATGCCGGAGCGTGCGGTGAATTTGTAGGCGATGGCCCAGCGTGGTGCGCGGCCCGTATAGCCTAACCTTTGTTGTGTTGCATGAGAATCGACCTTGAGAACCACACCGTCGATCTCATAGCCGAGCGTGGCGCGGGCGGCTTCGGCGGCATCGATGAATTGAATCATCTCATCAACCGATTCGACCGGCTTGCGCTGGCGATTGACGCGGAAGCCAAGCGAGGCCAGCGCATCGAGAGTTGCACGCTGTCCACGAGGCCAATACTCGCCTTCGACCAGCAGGAAGTAAGCGTAAAGGTCGAGCCGTCGTTTGGCGACGATCTTCGGCTCTAAGGTTCGCAGCGTTCCGGCGGCGGCATTGCGCGGATTGACGGCCGGGGCCAGTCCCTGTTGCTCGCGCTCTTCGTTGAGGTGCAGGAAAGCGGTTGCGGGCATGACCGCTTCGCCGCGCACCTCGAAGGCCTGCGGCAAATCCAACGCTTTCAGTTTTGCAGCGGAAACGCTGAGCGGCACGCTGCGAATGGTGCGGATATTCGAAGTGACATCTTCGCCGGTCTGTCCGTCACCGCGGGTCACTCCGGCGATCAGCCTTGAGCCTGCGCCATCCGCAGGACCATAACGCAGGGCCACGCTAAGCCCGTCCATCTTGTACTCGGCAACGTACTCGACCGGCAGCCTACCAGCCAACTCGCGCACGCGTGCGTCCCATGCGGCCAGTTCCTCGAATGAATACGCATTATCCAGGCTAAGCATGGGCCGCGAATGCGCGACCTTCTTGAATCCTTCGGCCGGCTTTCCGCCTACGCGCTGGGTGGGCGAATCGTGCGTCAGCAACTCGGGGTGCGCGGTCTCGATGGACTTCAGCTCGTTCATCAGCGCGTCGTACTCGGCGTCGCTGATCTCAGGTGCATCGAGAACGTAATACAAGTGCTCATGGCGGCGCAGTTCGGTACGCAGTTGCTCGGCCCGCTGGGTCGCAGTTGAGTCAGGGTTGCTTCGTTCGCCCATGGGAAGAATTATAGGAGGCCGGAGGGCACGGTAGTATGGCTTGTAGAGCGCGATGGAACCCATCACACACTTTCTGACCGGAGCCTGCATTGGCCGCTCGGGGCTGAACCGCAAGACGGCCTACGCCACGCTGGTTGCCGTACTCGCTGCCGAGGCTGCCGATATCGACGTGCTGTGGGGGCTGGGCGGGCCTGTAGAAGAACTGAAACACCATCGCGGCATCACACACACGTTCATTGCCGTGCCGGTGGTCGCCGCCGCGACAGTAGGGGCGGTTTGGCTTTATGACCGCTTGGTGACGGCGCGGCGAAGGCGCAAATCCAAAGCGGGTTCAGTTCCAGAAGGACCAGGGTCTGTCGAGGTTCGAGGTCTCCCACCCATTCCGCAGAAGAAAGCGGAATGGATGGGGCACGGAGCTTTCATTCAAAACGCAAAAGCGCCCCCGACAGCGCAACAGCCGGTGCGCTGGGGCTGGCTTTATTTGACGGCTTTGATTTCCGCGCTGAGCCATTTGCTGCTGGACTGGACGAATAATTACGGCCTGCGCCCCTTTTACCCCTTCAATCCGCGCTGGTATGAGGGCAGCCTGGTCTTTATTGTCGAGCCGGTGCTGTTGGCCCTGCTAGGATCGGCCCTCGTGATTCCAGCGCTGCTGGGTCTGGTGGGTGGCGAAATTGGAGCGCGGCGGCCGGCCTTTCGTGGCCGGGGATGGGCGATTTTTGGGTTGTCCGCGATGGTTCTGCTCTGGGGCTGGCGCGGGGCCGAGCAGGGGCGGGCGCGAATGCTTCTGCAAAACACGCAGGTGGCAACGACCCCGGTAAAGCGGGTAGCACTGGAGCCTTATCCAATCAATCCTTTCCGCTGGCACGCGATTCTGGAAACGAACGGTTATTACCAGACCGCCGAGGTCAACACATTCAGTGGGGAGATCGTGAGCGACCCGCTGCAAGACGTAATCTTCAAGCCGTCCGTCACTCCGGCAGTCGAGGCCGCCAAGCTCACTCCTCTCGGTCAGATCTATCTCGATTGGGGCAGTTGGGCCGTGGTGCGCGACATGGGTCCAGAGCCCATTCCCGGCAATGTGAGGGGCCTCGATCCTCCCCGGCTAACTCCCTACCGTCAGTGGACAACTGTCGAATTCACCGACTTGCGCTTTGAGACTTCCATTTTTGGACTGGGCCGCGGTGCGGGCGGCAACGTCCCGCCCTTGAGTGGCTGGGTCTACATCGTGGATGGCCGCGACGACGCGGGTGAGGCAATGAGCGGCCGAGTGCAACGATAGACAGCTGCATATTAATAAAGTGTTGATCGTGTGAAAGGAATTCAGTTGACCCCGCCGCCCGGGACCCGCAGAATGATAGTAGCGTAAGTGTGTTTCCTGACTGCATTCTTCCCAGCGGGAGTTGTCAGAACTCTGAGGTTTGAGGTGTCTATGCCTGCTTATCTGCTGATACTCGTTGCAATTCTGACACGTGTGATGCCGCACCCTGGGTGGTTGAATTTCACCGCAGTTGGGGGCGCCTTACTTTACTTTGGCGCGCGTCGGCCTTGGCGGGAGATGCTGGTTCCGCTGGCGGCGCTGATGGCGACTGACTACTTTCTCACCATCTACAGCTACCATTACGCCTTCCGCTGGCAAGGCTACGTTGCCACCTGGGCTTGGTACGTTATGGCCATGGCGCTGGGTCAGATTTTGCTGCATTCCAAGACAACCGCAGTCCGTGTCGCGGCCGGAGCGCTGCTCGGTCCGACCTCATTTTTCCTGGTGTCAAATTATGCGGTCTGGGCGAGCGGTTGGATGTATCCGCGCACGCTGGACGGGCTGGGCGCATGTTTTGCGGCTGCGGTGCCCTTCTATCGGAACGATCTGCTCTCGACGGCGGTCGTTGCCGGACTGGCTTTCGGGATTCCCGTGCTGGTGCGGCGCATGGGCACGCCCGAGGTGTGGACGGCTCCAGTCGGCAAGTAAACTCAGAATCACACCAGAATCCTTTTCTACATTTGCACCGAGCAACTAATCTTGCTGCGGGAAGCCCCCCTTCCGGCTTATTGAATTGCAATTGTCAGATCGTAACAACCCAGCCGCATCTCACTTCCCTTTGTCGAGAAGACCTGGGTAGATGCCGTTGAGGTCGCCGCCCAACTCGCGGAACTCTCGTCAATTTTTCCGACTCAACGGTCCGTTTCCCGCTCTCGAATTCGGCCTCAGAGAGCTTGTCCCGGCGCGCTTCCTCCGCAGCCACCACCAGCCGAAAGCCAGAAGTGCCACTCCACCTACGACAGCCAGGAGCGCTAGTCCGTGGTGCGCCACCAAATCGACAGCGCCCGGACCAAGTTTGAAAACCAACAACGAAAGCACCAGCCAGCGAACCATTCTTCCGCAAAAGACCGACAGCATGAAGGGCGCGACCCGCATCTCGAATACGCCCGCTGCAAAGACAAATACCTTCCAGGGTGTTGGCGGGGGCAACATGGAAGGAATCATCATGGCCAGGAACTCCTGGCGCTCGAAGCGGGCTCTCATGCGTTCGTAATGATCGCGGTTCACGCGTTTGAGCAGGAAGAGTTCGCCGCCGGCGCGGCCCAGCCCGTATGGGAGAAGTCCTCCTACCGCCGAACCCGCGGCAGCAAGCAGGCAGTAGAGCCAGAAGTGGCTTTTATCGTTCCAGACATAGACGGCCAACAATGCGTCCATGGGAATGGGAATGGTGGACGAATCAAGAAGGGCGGCCGCGCCTACGCCCCAAATGCCGAACTTGGCCAGAAACAGGGTGATAAGCGCCCATTTGGCCTTCAAGACAACAAAAAACCGCTTCAAACTGGGTCCCCTTCCGCCCGCTAATCCGTCTATGAGTCAGAAATCATTGTACGAGCCGGGGTGATGGGCAGGGGTTTACTGAGGATGAGAGAATAGACGAAGAAGAGAGAGTAGATGAAGAAGAGAGCGGCCAGCCGCATACGCGCCAAAGAGGCTCCGCAGGAACAAATGCCCACCATCCAAGCTCCAACTGAGGTGAACGAGCCCAAAGGGCCAGCAGAATCCGATCCGGGAGAACCGGTTTCGGGCGAGCCGGTTCACAATGAGATCCCGCGTGAGGCGGAGTCCGGCTCCCCGATGGTGCGTGCTTCGCGCTGGGTAGACTACGACACCCACGAGCTGCTGCAGATGATCAGCGAGCTCGAGGACGAGCGGCGCTGGGCAAGGCTGCGCGAGGGCGTCTGGCTCGCCATCCTTATCCATCTCGTGGTGCTTTCGGCAATCACTTGGATTCCAAGATATATTTTCAAGGTCCCATTAGTCGTCGACTCGACCCAGGCGATCAAGCAGAACAAAGACTTTACTTACCTCGATTCACCGTGGCAGCCGCCACAGAAACCTCAAATCAAGTCGCCTCCTATACAGCATCCATTGATTGACAAGCAGACAATGGATGCGATGAAACGGGTCGCGCCACCGGAGCCAAAGCCCGAGCCAGCGCCGCAAGTTGCAGCACCGGCGCCAACGCCCGCGCCAGCGCCTCCACCGCCTCCACAGCAGTCGCAGGTCGAATCACCCCGTCCCGCTGCTGTTCCTGCCCGGCCTAACTTCGCATTGGGCTCACAAAACCCGGCCGACCAACTGCGTGATGCTATGCGAGGCGCCTCGCGCAATCCAGGCATGGGAGCTGGCAATTTGCCCTCTAGCGGTGGTCTGACAATGCATCCCGGAGCCGGGACGGGCGGCATCGAGGTCCTCTCTGACACACAGGGCGTGGACTTCAACAGTTGGCTGCAACATTGGCACCGGGAGACGGAACGCACGTGGGATCCGCTAATCCCTGACGAGGTCAACCCTCCGATTCTCAAGTCGGGCATGGTGGCAATTCGCTTCAAGGTTCTGCCCAGTGGCCGTCTGATGGACGGCAGTCTCGTGCTGGAAGGCCGGTCAGGGGATGTAGCTCTCGACCGTGCGGCATGGGGTGCGCTCACCGGCTCGAACTATCCGCCTCTGCCGAGAGATTTTCACGGACCGTACCTCGAGCTGCGGGCATATTTTCTCTATAACATGGAACCGCAAAAGTAACTTGAGTTTCTATTCTCGATCCTTCCAGAGTTTGCCGTTGCTTTGAGTCAATTAGCTGAAGCGACAATCAAATGACATCCTTGTGACACTCCTTCTGTCCACAGACGCTATTGTCGTTCCGGCGGACTCCTTCTTCGTCCAGTGTTGAGGCGGGTCCCACGGGGGGATCACGAAAAAGGCGTCACTAATTTGGAAAGGAAAAAGACATGCACAACATTGAATTGTTAACTGAGTGTGAATCCAGTGCACCTATGCTTCGCCAGAGAAGCTTGCCAGGTTCGCGCAAAGTTTTCATTGCCGCAACGTTCTTAGCAGCTGCTCCTGGAATTTGCCTTGCGCAGGGGTTTGGCGACAGAGATGCTTTCCTGCCCAGTCCAGTCGTCACTGTCTCCACCGTTCCCGCGAATGGAGACGTGAATCCGTACGGCGTTGCCTTTGTTCCAAATGACTTCCAAATCGGATCAGGACCTTTGAAGCACGGAAATATTCTGGTTTCGAATTTCAACGCCAGTGCGAATATCCAGGGCACCGGAACGACGATTGTCAGCATTTCCCCAAGCGGCTCGCAAACTTTATTTTTCCAGGGCACCGCGCCGTTGGGACTATCGACCGCCCTGGGAACACTTCGGAAAGGCTTCGTGGTTGTCGGCAACTCTCCCGATATTCCAAGCACCCAGGCGGCCGGAGAACCAGGCTCCCTGTTGGTGATCAACAACCAGGGCAAGCTCATCCAGACCATCACCAGTCCGTGGATCCATGCGCCGTGGGATATGGCACTGGTGGACGAGGGTGACTGGGCGATTGCGTTTGTGGCCAACGCACTGAATGGAACAATTAGCCGGTTGGACTTCCAGGTAACTTCCTGGGGTCTCAAGCTGACCAGCGCCACGACGATTGCGTCTGGCTATGTCAACCGACCCGATCCTGTGACATTCTTCGTTGCGCCAACGGGACTGGTCTACGACGCTCAACGCGACCGCCTCTATGTCGCGTCAACCGGAGACAACGCCGTTTTTGCGGTCAACGATGCGGCCGATCGCAAGAAAGACGCCGGGATGGGATCGATCGTATACGCGGATAATGCACATCTCCATGGTGCACTGGCGATGGCGGCGGCGCCGAATGGCCACTTGCTTGTGACCAACAACGACGGCATCAATTCCGATCCTACTCAGCCAAGCGAGATCGTCGAGTTTACCAAACAAGGGGAATTTGTGAAGGAGATTTCAGTCGATCCAGCCCAAGGGGGTTCGTTCGGCCTGGCGGTGAGTTCGTCTCATGACAAGGCGATTCTCGCTGCGGTCGATGACAATACTGCAACCCTGATCATCTGGACGCTGAATTTGGAGTAATGCTCCGCCAGCCCACCAGGCCTTGCGCTCTACCGGCGAGGCAGGGTGGGCTGGGAATTTAAGTGACTCGATGATAGAAATCTTCGAGGCTTGCAATTCTCCGCCGCTTCACGGATAAATGCGATGCAGAGTGCGCGCGAAGGGAATCGTTTCGCGCACGTGATCCAACCCGCAGATCCATGCGACTGCGCGCTCGATGCCCATGCCAAATCCACTATGAGGAACGCTGCCGTAGCGGCGAAGATCGAGATACCACTGGAAGGCTTCTTTGGGTAGCTTGTGCTGCTCGATTCGCGCATTTAATAACTCATAACTTGAAACTCGCTGCGAGCCGCCAATGATCTCTCCGTACCCTTCAGGCGCGAGCACATCCACACAGAGGGCATAACGCGAATCGGCAGGGTCAGGCTCCATATAGAATGCCTTGACGTTGGCTGGATAGCGATGGACCATCACGGGACGGTCATATTGGCTGGAGAGCCAGGTCTCATCCGGTGAGCCGAAGTCATTGCCATATTCAAACGGCGCTTCGAGGTGCCCGTCTTTGTGTGCCTGGTTGAGCATTTCGGCAGCCTCGTCGTAACGAAGGCGCGGGAAGGGCGGGGTGATGGCTTGTAACTTGGCCGGGTCGCGACCGATAACTACTAACTCTGGAGCGCGATTTTTGACGACGGATTGAACGATGTGGGAGAGGAAATTCTCAGCTAACTCAAGCAAGCCGTCGAGGTCCATGAAAGCGACCTCTGGTTCGATCATCCAAAACTCAGTAAGATGGCGACGCGTCTTGGATTTTTCCGCGCGAAAGGTCGGGCCGAAGCTATAGACCTTGCCCAGCGCCAGGGCCGTTGACTCGATGTATAACTGGCCGGATTGAGTTAGATAGGCTGGGTCGCCGAAGTAATCGACGGGAAAGAGAGTGGACGTGCCTTCGCAGGCCGCGGGCGTCAAAATCGGCGGATCGGTCCGGATGAAGCCGTTCGAGTCAAAGTACTCGGCAGCAGCGCGCATGATCTCTGCTCGAATGCGAAGAATGGCGGACTGGCGGGGCGAGCGGACCCAGAGATGCCGGTGATCCATCAGAAAGTCGACGCCATGCTCCTTGAGTGTGATCGGATAAGGGTCGGACTCCGGGACGCGCTGAACTACCTCCAGGTCAAGCACGTCGAGCTCATACCCGCCCGGCGCTCGCTTGTCGGCCCGGACTTTGCCGGTCACGATGACGCTTGACTCCTGCGTTAGGCCCTTGAGCGCATCAAAGACATCAGGCGGAACGCTTTTGACGTGGGCTACGCCCTGGATCGTACCGGTACCATCGCGAAAGATGGGAAAAAGGAGCTTGCCGCTTTCGCGCAGGTTGTAGAGCCACCCGCGCAGGATGACGGATTGGCCTTCATGCCGGCCAAGAGTATCAATCGTGGCCACCTGCGGCGGAGCAGACGCCGCTTGAACGGGCAGAGTGTTCGAGTCTTCGGGCATAAACTTCCTCGGCGTCCGGTCGACCGGACACTCTAGGATAGCGCGGGGTGACCAATCGCCGTTTGTCGATGCTTCGACGATTGCGGCCATATTCCCAATTTAGTAGGATGAGAATTGTTTTTGATACGCACAAAATTCCAATTAATACGTTCGACTTGCAAGGTGGAGGGCGGATGAGCGAGTTGACCTTAGTACAGAACGAAGAGACGCAAAAATCGCAGGTGGACTCCGAAACTACGGAGCGCTTCATTGCCGAAAAGCATCTTGGCGAGCGCATCAGGCGATTGCGGCTGAAGAAATCAATGGGCCTGGTGGAGTTGGGCAAGCACACAGGGCTTTCGGCCAGTTTCTTGTCCCAGTTGGAAACCGGCCGCGTGGTGCCCACTTTGCGCAATCTGGCGCGTATCGCCATGGTCTTTTCCAAGGATCTATCTTATTTTTTTGAGAGCGAGCCGCAGGCAGTTTTTCGGATTCACCGGCGCAAGGAACGTGTGCGCCTACCACAAACCGGGGTGGAATCTCCTACCTACTTTTTTGAAAGCCTGGGTTACCTTGTTCCGGACCGAGACATGGACCCTTACTTTGCCGAGTTTCAACCCCTCACCGAAGAGACGGATCCCAAGGCCCACATGCATCCGGGCTTCGAATTCCTTTATTTACTGGAGGGAGATCTGGAACTTCATCACGGCGACCAGACCTCGTCGCTTGAGGCGGGCGATTCAGTGTACTTCGACGCCTCGACCCCGCACTCCTACAAGTGCGCGGGGCAGAAGCCGGCCGGGGCGATTATTGTTACCATGCACCAGCCGCCGACTGCGATGACGGCCCCGCCGCGCGCAGTGAACGCGACTGCGCCGGGCAAGCACGGGACCGAGGGCGCCAAAGCCAGCTAGCGCTGGGAGGGTTGCTGGGGAGTTCGCCCGCCCGAATCTCGCTAAGATAGATCAAGCGTAAAAAATCGATGCCCCTGCTTGACCCCATTCCGTCGCCGGTGCTTGACGCCGACTTTGCCGCTCTCGAGTGGGAGCCGCTGCTGGTATTGGTTGCGGGATTTGCAGCATCGCCAGTGGGCCGCGACGCGATCCTGGGCCTTCGGCCATCGATCGACGAAGAGTGGATCAGGCTCCAGCACCAGCTGACTAGCGAGGTCAGATTGCTGCTCGGTGAGCAGATCTCGATCCCTGTCGGTGGATTATTTGATCCAACACAGCACGCCTCGAAGGCGCAGATTCCCGGCGCGGCGTTGGAGGCGAATGAATTGCAGGCCGTGGCCAGGTTGGCCAATGACGTAGCCTCGTGGCAATCGCTGCTGCAAATGCCACCGGCACGTCTGGCAGGCAAGATGCCCGGCTTGTCTGCGCTCTCTGCGGCGCTGACCGGGAGCCTGCGCCCGCTGGCCGAATCCATCGAACGGACCATTCAACCCGACGGCTCGCTGGCTGACAACGCCTCGCCTGCCTTGGGCCGCATCCGCCGAGAACAGGAGCGCCAGCAGAGACTTATTGAGGAAAGTCTGCGCTCCGCCTTGCGCAAACTCTCGGCCGACGGAGCCACCCAGGAAGACCTCATCACTATTCGGGGCGAGCGTTTTGTGATTCCAGTTCGAGCCGAATTGAAGCGGCGTATCAGCGGCGTTGTTCACGGAGCCAGCTCCTCTGGCCAGACGGTTTACGTCGAGCCGCTCGAAACTATCGAGCAAAACAACGAACTGGTCCGGCTCATCGAGGAAGAACAAGCCGAGATTCACCGCATCTTTGTCGCGCTCACGCGCCAGGTCGGCGGTTACGCTCAGGCTCTTGTCGAAGGCGCTCGCGTTCTGGCGCTCGTCGATAGCCTCCAGGCGCGCGCCCGCTTTGCCCGCGACTACGATTGCGTTGCCCCAGCGATTACGGCCGACCTGCTGCGCCTTGAAGCTGCCCGGCATCCTCTTCTCGAACGCCACTTCCGCGCGACCGGCGGCCGCCCCAACACCTGCGTCGTTCCGCTAACGTTGGAGCTCACCGCGGCGAATCGCCAGCTCATCATCAGTGGTCCCAACACCGGCGGCAAGACTGTCACGCTGAAGACCACGGCTCTGCTGGCCATGATGGCCCAGGCAGGTCTGCCCGTTCCGGCGACAGCGGCGAGCTTTCCTGTTTTCACCGCGTTTCTGGCCGACATCGGCGATGCTCAATCGATCGAGGCTGCTCTTTCGACATTTTCCGCGCACATCACAAATCTTGACCGGCTTTCGCGGCTGGGCGGCGATCGATCTCTGGTGCTGCTGGACGAACTCGGCTCCGCGACCGATCCAGAAGAAGGGTCCGCGCTGGCCGTTGCCATTGCCCACTATTTCTTGACGGCAGGCGCGTGGTCGCTCATCTCCACACATCACACCTCGCTTAAGGTCTACGCGGCCAACACGCCCGGAGTGCTGAACGCTGCGGCCGGTGTTGACGAAGTGACGCTTGCACCCAATTATCAACTGCGCCTCGGCGTCCCTGGAGCGTCGGCGGGAATACAAACCGCTGAACGGCTGGGCCTGAACGCAGCCATCATTACCGCCGCGCGCGAGCGACTCAGCTCGCAACAGGTGGATATTGCCCGCTTCCTCGATCGCATGCACGCCGAACTCACCCAACTCGAAGAGGATCGCAAGGCCGCCCGGGCCGAGCAATACGCGCTCAATCAGGAACGCGCAAAGCTCGCACGGGAGGGCGATATTGAACTGCGCAACCGGACGCGTGAGCTCGAAACCAAGCTGGCCTCGCTGCTTAAGGACTTTGAGTTTCAGATGCGCGAAACTGTGCGCGCCATCGAAGATCGCGTGGGGCAGCAAAAGCTTTCGAAAGAGGCAGAGCGCCGCATCCTGCGCCTGCGCCGGGAGTTCCAGGAGAGCTTCAACCAGACTGTCGTGGCCCACCGCACCGGTGCGGATGTGAACGACGCCAACGCGCAGCCCCACATCTTGAAGCACATCGCGGTTGGCGACCAGGTGCGCCTCAAGTCGATGAACAAGATCGCAGTTGTGCAACGCGAGATCGAGAGAGACCTCTTCGAAGTCGCTCTTGGCACGATCAAGATGCGCGTCAAACGCGACGAGCTTTGCGAGCCCCAACCCATTGGTTCGGATCTGGATGGAAAGCGGCCCGATCCGCTAGCCGCAGCCCGCAAGCAGAAGAACGTCCACGTCACAGTGACCAACGCCAACACAGACGAGATGCGCATGGAGATCAACCTCATCGGGCGCACCGTGGACGAGGCGACCGGGGAACTGGAAACGTATCTTGACCATGCCTTCCTGGCCGGTCTGCCACGTGTCCGCATCATCCATGGGCATGGCGCGGGCATTCTTCGCCGTGGCGTCCGCGAATTCCTAAAAGGCCATCCCCACGTGGCCACGATAGCCGAAGCCCCGCAAAACGAAGGCGGCCAGGGAGCAACGCTAGTCGAATTGCGGCAGTAGTTGCAAAATAGCTACAATGTAGCTACGCTTACAGAAGCGGGCGAGGGAATGGGAACCCTCCATAGCCAACGACAAAGCCGGGAGGAAAGCGATGGAGAGATGGAAGCATTTCAATTCGATTGGGACGAAGAGAACATCCGTCACCTACAAGTCGTCGTGAATCGACCCGTCGACCTTGGAACCGAGCTTCGCAATGACGAAGAGAGAACCGCCCAGGTTGGAGAAACGGACGCTGGGCGAATCCTGATCGGAGTCACGACCATGCAGAACAGGAAGATTCGCGTCATCACAGCATGGCCCGCAAAGGAAAGATTCCGACGTTACTTCCAGACGCAGAAGAGGAATGGCAATGTTGGAAGAGTTGAAAAACAAGACCTTCAAGAATGAAGCGGAAGAAGCCGCTTGGTGGGAGTCGCACGAAGACGCTCTGGCCGATGAGTTTGAAAAAGCAACAGCCGAAGGTCGGATCGGCATCGGCACAGTAGCAAAGCGGGCAGCATTGTCGTCAACCACCATCCGCCTCGACCCCGAAGATATCGCCATAGCCCGCGTGCAGGCTGCCGAGCGCGGTTTGCGCTACCAGACTTACTTAAAAATGATCATTCACGAGGCTCTGCGCAAAACGGCCTAACTTGCGCCTCCTGAGCCTCGTCTTGGCATGCCGTGCCAACGGAGCCGCGTGCCCGGACTCGTGAATCCCTGCGTCGAATCGAATTTTCCAGCGTCAAATAAACAGAAGCAGGTGCGGACGGAAGAGAATACGGCTCTCGGCCAGGTTGCGCGGTGGGCCAAAGGTTTTCGTCAAGGCCCGGATTTTTGATTGGAGAACGGGCTAAGTGGTGCTATTCTATTAGTCTCTGTGCGGATGCGCGCCCCTCTGCCCCAACTATGAGCCATGGCTCGCGGGCGAACCAGGTGAATCCTGAAGCGCTTGTCATCCTGTTCCGAGCAACCCCCTGAAACCGCTTTTTATGCGGGTGACCGCAGGTCCGTGTGCAGATGCGCCTTTTTCGGGATGTCTCCCGGGGATCGCGTTTATGCGCTGCAATGGACGCCGCACCGGCGCGCAAGACGGTGCTGAATCTGCCTTGCGCAAGAGAAAAGGAGCATTTTGGCGATCGACGAAAAGTTTGAAATCGAACACGAGCATGAACCCGACATTGACACGCTGATTGAGGTCGGCAAGGAAAAGGGCTATCTGACATACGGCGACGTCAACGACATGTTGCCGGAAGATATGGCGACCTCGGCCGATGATCTCGACGACCTGATCACCACGATCGGAACCCAGGGCATCGACCTCCTCGACGGACCCAAATTCGGCGACAAGGACTTCGAGTTGGAAGAGGGCGAAGACGTCGAATTGGACCTGACGCCTGGCACCCTGGAAAAAACCAACGACCCGGTCCGCATGTACCTGCGCGAGATGGGCACGGTGCCGCTGCTCACGCGCGAGGGCGA
>CAYTJN010000105.1:0-15104 GCA_964438125.1 uncultured Occallatibacter sp. | reverse complement strand
TCGTTCACGCCAAGCTGAAGAGGGGCCTTGCGGTTCTGGCCACCATCGGCGCCACTGCTCCCTTCGTCGGACTGCTGGGCACCGTCATCGGCATTCTGCACGCCTTCCAGCAGATCGCCACGCAGAAGACTTCGGGCATCGGCGCGGTTGCCGGCGGCATTTCGGAAGCCCTGGTGACGACGGCCTTCGGCCTGCTCGTCGCCATCCCGGCCGTTATGGCCTTCAACTACTTTACGGGACGTGTCGAGAGCTTCGACGTCGAGATGGATAACTCGTCGAGCGAACTGGTCGACTACTTTATCAAGCAGAGCCACAGGCGCTAAGCGAGACGCCTCGCGGCGAGAGCGGGAAGCTGCGGCAAGCGGGAGAGCAATCACTCTCTCCCGCATGCCGGTTCCAAACGCTCGCCAGCGGTCTGATCGCAAGCAGGGCCGGATGACCTCCGGAATAAAAACTTTTCAACCAACGGAGCCCTCACAATGGGAATCGCGGTTCGCAACGAAGGTACTAAGGTCAACTCGAATATCAACGTCACCCCCATGGTGGATGTGATGCTTGTGTTGCTGATCATTTTCATGGTCATCACCCCCATGCTGCAGAACAAGGTCCAGATCAACATGGCTCAAGTTGACAATCCCACTTCCATGCCGGACGCCGACAAGGAAGATGCTATTGTCGTGGCCATCACCCGGAGCGGAGATGTCTTTCTGGGGCAAAACAAGACGTCTGTCAGCGAGCTTGGAGTGCAGGTCCAAGAGAAGCTGGCCGACAAGCCCGGCAAGACGATTTATGTTCGCGCCGATGCCCGCGCGCAGTATCGGGCAGTGGAAGACGCCATCGATGCCGTGCGTAGCGCCGGCGTGGAAGACGTGGGATTGCTGACGCAGAAGCGCGAAGGTAATCTCGCAGGCGGCGAGTAAGGTTCTAGTGGTGTCCGTTTAACGATTTTAAGCAACGAGGAGTATTAAGCGATGTCAATGACAACTGGGAACGCGGGGGGCTACTCGTCCGACATCAATGTGACCCCGATGATCGACATTCTGCTGGTGTTGCTGATCATCTTCATGGTCATTGTGCCGGTGACGCCCAAGGGCCTGGATGCGCTGGTGCCCCAGCCACCTAAGAACCCGCAGCAAACCAACCCCACCGATCGCACGATCGTGGTGCAGGTTTTGCATGAACCGGGCAAGAATCCGTCGTACAAGATCAACGAGACCGCGGTCTACAATGGCGTCGGCGGCCCGGCTGCTCAGAAGGAACTGCAGGCCCGGCTGACCGAAATCTATGCCAACCGTGCCGAGCGCATCATGTTCGTCAAGGGCGACGACAATCTTGACTTCCATTACATCGCCGAAGTGATCGATATCGGGCGCTCTGCGAATGTGGATCATATCGGTTTGATGACGCCGAAGATCATGGCCGGAGAGTAACGAGTTGCTGGAGGCTGCATTTCCGGAAGGGAATGCGTGCGCCTGTGGCCGAGATCGAGCCTGGATGGTTTCAGGCTTCAAGTTCGGCTGAAAGACGGCAACGGCAAGAGAGATTGCATAGAGTTGAGGCTGGCGAAAGGGATGGATGGGGAGGGTTGAGATCCCCGTTGAATCCAAGCGTGCCAGCTCCGTCCGGGACGGTTCGTCCGGGTGGAAAACGGGAGTACAATTTTTCTGTACTGGTTTCGGCTTCTCCCGCCCGCGGCCAGCACGACAAGAGATTCCAGGCCCGCGGCCGATAGGCGCTCGCTTGAAGGAGAAGGATACGAAGATGAATGGACCCGCACGAATTACGGCGCTCGCAGTTGCTTTGGCCGGCATGGTGCTTTCCATGAGCGGGTGCAACCGCCTCGCAGCCCGTGACCAGTTGAACAAGGGAGTGGAAGCATACAAGGGCGCCCACTACGAGGAGGCGATCGGGCACTTCCAGAAAGCCACGCAGCTCGATCCGACTTTGCCCATGGCGAAGAGTTACCTGGCCACGGCATTGGCCCAGAACGTGGTTCCGGGGCTGGACACGCCGGACAATCTGAAGAGCGCGCAGCAGGCGATCGATATCTTTCAGGAGGTTCTCGACAAGGACCCGCACGACATCAACAGCATGAAGCAGATTGCGGGCATCGACTTCCAGATCAAGAAGCTGGATGAGGCCAAGGACTGGCAGAAGAAGGTGCTGGCCGAAGACCCGAAAGATCCAGAGGCAGCCTACACGGTGGGCGTGATCGACTGGATGCAGGCGCACCAAAACACCCTGACTGCACTGGCGTCCGCAGGCGTCAACGATGACGGCGAAGGAAACGCCAAGGCACCCAAGACTGTCATGGAGCCGCTCAAAGCCAAAAACGGTCCGCTGGTCGACGAGGCATTGCAGTATCTCAACCAGGCCGTGGAGAACCGACCCAACTACGACGACGCCATGGCCTATCTGAACTTGATCTACCGGCGCAAAGCCGATGTGGATTATGGCAACGACACAGCACGCAAGGATGATGTTGCAAAGGCCGAGGAATGGCGCACCAAGGCGATGGGTACGCGCAAGGCCAATGAAGAGAAGAAGAACGCTGGGCCGGGTGGCATCACCATGGACTCAAGCGGCAATCTGAAGTAAGTTCCAAACTCTTAGGCAAGGCGAAAATGGCCTCCGCATATGCGGAGGCCATTTCTGTCTTGCCCAAGAACTAGAGGTCCGTGCTCGGGCTGAATCGCCGACCTCGCCGTCCTTCTATTCAATTCAATGCAATGGTTCAAGGTGCAGGGAGGCTGCCACTCTTGTTGCACACCTCAATGACGTGAACCTCGAGTTCGACCGGCCCCAAGGACGAAGATTCATTCTCGGGGTGCCACCAGTGCCAGATCCTTACTGCGCGCCACCTTGCTTGAGAATCTGGTCGGCAAAATAGTTGTGCACTTTGGCATCGTTGTGGAGCACCTCGAAGTAGGCGTTCTGCAGCAATTGCGCGTGGCCCTCACGGAGGCCCTGACGGATGACCTGCTGCACGCGAGAGTCGTTCAACTCGCGCTGCCCGGCCGGCTCGCGCGCGACCAGTTTGTAGATCGCGTATCCCATTGCTCGGTGACCTGGGGGTGCTTCGTAGACGGGAAGGATGTCGGTAATCTCTCCCGGCTTGAGCTTGGACACGACGCTGTATACATCCGCTTCGGCGCGCAGTTGCGACTCGGGGATAAAGCCCATGTCGCCTCCGTTCGAGGCGGTGCTTGGATTCTCTGAGAAATTCGTAGCAAGGGTGCCGAAATCTTCGCCGTTGAGGAGTTTGGCGTGCAGTTCCTGTATCTTCTTTCTCGCGTCGGCGTCGCCGGATGCCTTGTTGTTCTGCAAGTTGCCGGTCTGTTGCGCGGGAGCGCTCGTGACTGCGATCTGCGCCAGATGGTATTGCGGCTCAATCAGGTTGAACTCCGACTTGTGCGCAGCATAGTAGCCGCTGATCTCAGCGTCGGTGATGGTGATCTTGGACTCGATCTCCTTGTTCAGGAGCTTGGTCTTGGTCAACGAGCGGCGAATCTCGCGCTTCAGGTCGTCCAAGGTGATGCCGCGCGCCTGCAACTGCTTGTCCCACTCTCCAGGTGTGTAGGGCGCTTTCATCTCCGTCACTTTGGCATTGACGTCATCGTCGCTGGCGGCCAGATTGAGCTTGGCGGCGCGCTGCCATAGGATTTCGTCGTCGATCATCTTGCCCAGAATATTGAGGCGCACGATGTCGGCCTGCTCGGCAGAGGGCTTGGGGGCACTCTCGTTCAGATTGGCTTTGTAGTACTTCTCCAGATCCGAACGCAGGATCTCCTTGCCATTCACGGTTGCAATGACATCAGGAGAGAGCGCGCGGTGGCAGCCGGTCACAACGGCCAACGGCGTTCCCAAGCAAAGAAAAATGGCGGTCAAACGAAAAGGCGTGCGGCAAAAAGCTCTTATCTGCAACCTGGTATCCCCCATAGGACACGAAAGTCCCCGGCAATCAAGGATAAATGCCAAAGCCAGCATGGCGATAGGCAATTTACAGATGGAACTGCGAATTACCGCCGCCGGCAGTAGAGGGTCGCAGGCGTGATGTGAAGGCCGGCGTGCGGCTTACTTGCCAGTCGCCGCAGTCTGGGCCGGCGCGGCGGGTAATTGCTCGCCGGCGTCGCGCAATGCGCGGTCGATCACCATCCACACTTGCTCCTGGGGCAATGCGCCATCGAAGCGCTCGCCATTGACGAAGACGTAGGGCGCGGCATCGATTCCCAGCGACTGGGCTTCCTTGGTTGAAGCGCGAACCGCGGTCTCATCCTGTTTGGCAAGGCATGCGTCCAGCTTGGGGGCATCGAGCTTGCTGAGCGTAGCCTCCTGGCGGGCGATGCGATCCAGCGCGGCAAAGCTCTTGGTCAGGTCGCGGTTCTCACCGTTGACCTCCTGGCCGTGGGAGTGAAGGTAATCGACGTAAGCCCAGTAGACGTCGCCGCTCTGATCAGCCAGGCAGTTGGCATCCACGGCAGCGTGCATCGCCCAGGGGTGCATGTCCGCGGGCAGCGGGTTGTCCTTATAGATAAAACGCACCTTGTCTTTGTAGTGCTCCAGGGTGGCTGGGAAGAGTTCCTGGTGCAACCGCGCGCAGAAAGGGCATTCCAGATCGTCGAAGTTGACCACCGTGACCTTTGCCGCGGGATTGCCGCGAATAGGCCGGCCAACCACATCGATCGAGAAGGCGGGGTCGTTGGCCAGATCGAACTTCTCCAGCCGGGCCAGCGTCTTGCCGTCGGTCGAGATCAGAAAATCCATGTTTTGCTGCTTGGCCCCGTGCATCAGGGTGACGGGCAGCGTGTCAAAGCCCGCGATTTGACTTGGCTTGCGCGCGCCAATGGTCACCCCCACCTCCGGTGAAACGTTGAATTGGGAGCGAACTATGGATTCGATGCGGCGGCTCATCAATGGATCAGGAGCGCTTTGCGGAGGCGTTTGGGCCTTGCAGCCCACGGCCAGACCTAGAGCTAGCAGGCAGGTTATCAAGTGAATGCGTGACAAAAGTGAACCCTCTCTCAAAAGAATACTCCACCACCACCTGCGGTGGGGTAGCCGGCGCTTGCGCGCCCAGGGGCCAACCTGCTGTGGGGCGGGTGGCACTTGCGCGCCTGGAGGTCGAGGTTTTCCGGCACTTGGGCTGAAAAAAGTGCCAGGGTTAGGTTCCTGCAAAATCGCCGTATCAGCGGAACGAGAGATGTGCGGGATCTGAGCAGAGCCTCGCGACACCGCGCAGGCAGTCCGTGAGAATGAATGCCCAGCGTCGCTCAACAAGACAGACCCGGTCTAACGTCGAAGCAAGACAGGGGGCGCGGTGCGGCTCATTGCGGAGCGGGAAGATGCAGGTTAAGGTTTCTCGCGCGGTTGAGCTTGAGGGTTGCTTCGCGGTCGACCTCACTCATGGAAAGGCGCAGGTGCCTCTCCTCAGGGTCAACGTAGTGCACGCCGTCGTCGGAGGTGAAGATGGCTACGGCGGAAAGGGTCGCGCCGTCCTTGAGGACGATGGCAAAGGGCTGCGTCTCTGGCTCCGAACGAGAAGAAACTGCGCCTTCGGCGGGCCAATTGTATTCGGTGATGACGGAATGCCCTGGGGGCGCGACAGGAGGCGGCTGAAAGCATTGGGGTGGCGGCTCAACCGGAGGAACCGGCTGGGGAGCGTAGCCGTCTGCGGTGCCGAAGTCGTAATCGTAGGGCAAATCCGCGTAGCCGAATCCGTAGGGCGAAACGATCCGTCCGTGGCTCCGTCCCCCGCGGGCGGCACCGACCCCCCCTCCACCGCGGCGCTGGGCGTTGGCATAGTTCGCCGCGCTCAGGGCGAGGAGTACAAACAAGCTGAAGAAAATCGTCCGCCGCATGAGCACCTCGTGACGAACATTCTAACACACGATTCTGAGAGATTGTTTAACCCGAAGCCCAATTTCAAGGACGTGCGCACCTCAGTGGCCGGACACCCTCTGTTATGCCTTACTGGCCGTTTCGGGAGAGCATCGATTCACCTTGATTTAAGTCGATTCTTTGCCCTGTTGTAGATTTTCGCCTTGTCGTATTAGTTGGGACCGGCAGTCAGGAACCGGTAGAATGATGGAATTCCCAGTTGGAAAGGAAAATCGGGTGGAGACGACGTCATCGACCGTGTGGTGTGCTTTGATTTCTCTTGTCCTGCTGGTGCCCTCTCCAGCTCTACCCCAGGGTAAGCAGGGCACTGTCCAAAGGGATTCTCTTGACGTGTACTCTGAAATGTCGACACAGAGCGACGTGGTGAAGACATTGACCCATGGAGTTGCTGTTCGAATTCTCCTTACGGTGACCGGCGAAGAGGGAGACTGGTGCAGCATTGCAAGTCAGAATGGTTCGTCGAGACTCGGATATGTTTTGTGTTCGGGCCTTGATAGGCCGAAGGAAACTCCGGCCGAGGCTGTCCAGCGCGGGTCATTCCCCCAGATCGAGATGATAGGCTCCTACACCCCAGCCCAGGCCTCAAAGCGGCAAAAGCCCGGTAGCGAAAAGGGGAGCCCCGGAGGCCAGGTTTTAGCGCCGCTTCCGGGATACAGTTGGAGTAGTTACCCCAAGACGCTCGTGATCGCCATTCGCAAAGGATGTCCTTACTGCGATGCGAGCCTGCCTTTTTACCGGCGCCTCAGCGAGCAGGAAAAGAGCAACGAGCTGCGGGCTCATCTTCTCCTCGTCATGCCCAATGACGCATCTTCCGCCAGCGAATACTTGAGAAAAGATAACCTGGAGGTGCAAACGATCTTCGATCAACAACTTGGTGCTCTCAGGGTGTCGGGAACCCCGACCGTACTGCTTCTCGATTCCAACGGTCGCATTGAGAGAACGTGGGTTGGTCAACTCCCTCCGAAGACGGAGAAAGAAGTCATGCGTGCTGCGGCAGAGTAAGTCGAAATAGTTGCAGCGCACAGTGAGCCAGTGCCGAAAAAACAGCTAATAGGGAGGCGGCAGCGTGGGGTCGCGGAAGGCGGAGTTGGTGCGGCGGATGTCGCCGATGGTGCCGAAGTTGGCCAGGGTAAAGCCCCACAGATACTGGGTGTCGTTGCCGCGAACCGAGCCCAGATTGAGGCGCCGGTAGCCGAAGGTGAGACCGCAGCAGTCCCAGTTATAGGTCGTTTGCGCTCCGACGTATTGCAACTGGCCGAGCACAAAGTCGTAACCGCCGTTGGCGGCAATGCTGAATCCGCTGTTGATGGGCAGACCATTGGTGCCCACTTTGCCGATGGAGAAAAACGGCTGCACCTGCTGGCTCTGGATGGTGGAGGCGCCACTGCCGCTCTCATTGACGGCGTTGAGCATGGCATGGCCCACGCCGACAGTCGTGCCTCCCCAACTGTAGCCCGCGAAAAGGTTGTCGGCGCCAAGCCGTCCAGCCTTGGGGTCATAGTCCAGATCCCACTCGATGCGTAAATTGTCGATGGCTTCGAAACGCAGCCGCGAGATGATGGGCGAGAGATTGCGCGGCGAGGTAAGGAAGGCGATGGCGCTCAGGTCTAGCGTGGAGTCAAAGACGTTGCGCCGGTTGGGAATCAGCGCGCCTCCGAAGTTGGGGTCGATGAAGTACTCCTGGGCGATCTGCCAACTGGCCCATTCGCGGGGCAGCGCCGTGCAGCCATGGGGATCAAGGTCGGCGTCAGCGGCTGCACAGGGCTGATCGCCCGTTGGGCGCAGGTAAAGACGCTGGGTGAGCGAGAAACCGACCTGGTTGGTGTTGGTCGCGATGTCCGTGGTGTCGATGAGCAACACGTTCCGCTCCTGCGCTCCGATCCCGGAGACGTAGCGGTACGTCAATTCGGGCTCGATCACATGACGCAGCTCATGACCCCATCGAGTCAGCATGAAATCCCGCTCCAGGCTGGGCGGCCTGAGGTCGATCGATGCTTCCACGTCGCTGCGGTTGAGCGGGTCGTGGCTGATGGTCGGTGTGCCGCCGTTTACAGGAACTCCGCCGTTGGCTTGAGGCAGATCGGGATTCTGACTGAGGGAGTAAGCGGTTTCGCGCAGCGCGACTTCGGCCAGAACACTCCAGCCGCCAGCCGAAAGCGGCAAGGAGAGATGTGGGTAGAAGTCAATGCGGCCAAGGTTGCGAGCATGGAAGCTGGTGCCGCTTAGGATGCTGGCGGGCTCGGAGCGGGTAAGGTAGCCGAGGGACGATCCCAGTCCCCAATAGAGCAACGACGCGCTCAGCGGCCTGTCGAGCACGTCGATTCGCAGGTTGGGCAGGTGGAGTATCCGCGCCTCGTCGCCATCGGTGGAACTTGCAAAGGTCTGAAAGCGCTCCAGCGAAACGGAGGGGATGAAGCCATTGTGGTCATGAATGAGCGAAATATCACTGGCCACCTCGGAGTTGACGGCCTGGGAGTAGGTGTCGTTGAAGACCAGCCGGTAGACATAGCACGACAGGTATTCTACTTTCCCGGCCAAGCGCGTTTCGGGACTGAAATCCTTGCGGCCCTCGGCCGTCACGTCGGTACCTCCCTGGTTGACAAGGCCGGTGCTGGTGGGGCCGGGAAGGCAATTGGCAGTCGGGTTGCTGCTTGGCGCAGGCACAAAGCCGCGATCGAGCAGGGCATTCAAACGCGCGTTCAGATGGTCGAGACCTGGGCCTTTGTAGCGGAAATCTCCGTTGGGAGCCCAGCCGCGCTTGCTGTAGTACTCCATGCCGGCAACCATGTCCATGCTCCGGTTGATCACCCAATAGACCTGCTCGCCGAAGGTGTAACCGCGGATCGGGGAGTAATTGCTGGGCAGCGTGGGGAAGAGGAACCCGCTCTCGCGGCCCGTTTCGTCGATTGGATGGGTGATGTAAGGCAGATAGAAGACGGGCATGCCTAGAAACTTGAAGAGCATATTGGCCGAGGAGGCTTTGCCTTCTTCCAACTTGATGTTTCGGGAGATCAACAGCCAGTCGGGGCGTGGCAGGCGGCAGTTGGTCATGGTGCCGTCGACGATGCGGTAGTGGCCCTCGCCGGTTTGGAGCAAAACTCTGCCGGTAAAGAGGAAGGGATTGGTCGTGGAATAGACCGTGGTGCGGCCCAGGGTGCGGACACCCTGAGAGCCGTGCACGTTGAAGTAGCGGGCAGTGTGCATATTGAGCCGCATGTCACCGCGCGAGGCGTAGATGAGGACATCGTTGGGGCCGCCCGCCACCTGCAGGTTGCCCTCCGCCTCTAACTCTGTGGTGGATTGGTGATAGACCACCTTGTCGGCGCGCAGAATGTAGTCCCGATAGTGAACGACCACGTCGCCGGTCAACGTCCAGGTATCGCCCACGCGGCTCTGTTTTTTGGCCTCCCACTCGACTGGCACGCCGCTGGCGGGCTCGGGCTCCGGCTGGGCTACTGGCAGGGCCTCCTGGCCGGGGTCGTCCGGGAGATCGGATAGATGCCCGGCACTGGCGGGGGCGTCGGCCGGCACAGGTGCCGCATTGGTCAACGCCTGCCCCCTGGTTTGCAGGTGACAGAGGGCTAGCATCGTGATAAACACAATAGTGCGAGGACGCATCCCAGGGACCAAGGTCAGCATAGCAAAACAGGCTGCCTTGGACCGGCGGCGCGCCGCGCAGCTCTGGCAGAAGACAAAGTCGGATAGTGCTGACACGCGCTCGGGTCCCGCGACCTCGATTGGGTGAACGGTTCTGCGTCCGACTTCCTCCGCAACCTCCCTTCCTTCTTGAAAGCAACGTCCGAGAGTCCCCGTTTCGATCGGGCATCGAGGACTGAACTGCATTCTGAGCCCACCAACGGCCCGGAAGGCGTAAGAAGGGAACTTGGAGCCTTGAGTACAACTTTTGTAGGCCAGCCCGACACCACTTGCTCCTGGAAGCAGGAAGTGAGTATGCGCATTGCCGCACACAAGAGCCGGCGAGGCAGGCCCGCGACGAAGCAGGCTGAGTCCGCCCCAGCTTGGATTGCGGCCAGCAGCCGCGCCGCTGAGGCCGCTGCCCGCGTGGCCGCGCGCTATGCGCACGCACCCAGCTATAGCGAAATGGAGACGGCCGAAAGCCTTTCGACAGCCCCCACTGTTGCGGCGATCGCCACGCCTGTCGCTCTTGATGGCGCCGTGCGGTCATCATTTGAGGAGTCCCCCGTTGTGCCTTCGGCCACTTGCCTCTCGGAACTCGAGCTGAAACCTTTCGAGAACCATTCCGGGGAGATCCATCCGATCGTGGCACCTGCGCCAACCTCTGCGCGGGATTGGGCGCCGGCCATCGCGACCTTCCATCTCGCGCCGCCTTCCTCACTTGAAGATTGGGAGCACGAGTGCGCTCAGAATCGCTGGGAGCCGGATCTTAGCTTGCGTCCCCCTGGACCGGTTCCAGCCGCAGCGCCGGACCTTGTCTCCACTTCGATTTCAGCCGCGGTTTCCGATGCGGATTCGGCTACTCTGGCCGTTGCGTCCCTGGATTTCAAGTCCAATATCGAGGCCAGGTGGGAATGGCCAGAAATGCTTTCCGATCCCATCGACAGCGAAGAGATCCGGCCCGTCGAGCCGGATCTGCCCATCCATGCTAACCTCATCCAGTTTCCACGGGAGTTGGTCGCCACTCGCAAGATTCGTCCTCGGCGGGCAGAAGGACCGTTCGCGACCGCAAGCTCGGAGATGCAGTTGAACATCTTCGAAGTTGATCCCGACGCAATCTCTACTTATGCCGACTGCGTCGGCGCGACGGCGACGGAGGCCTGGCCGGAGCCTGCCTGGGCGGAGATCGAACTGGAGCCCCAAACTCAGGACGAAGAGGAGAGCCGCCAGAGTTCCGCAGTGCCGCTGGAGGTGCAACTAGCGCCCTTCAATCGCCGAGCGGTGGCGGCCCTGGCGGATAGCGCGCTCATCGCCGGCGTTGTAAGTTTTCTGGCGCTTGTGGCCGCTGCCAAGATCGTTCATCCACCAGCGATGAAGATCATTGAACTCGGCGTGGTTCTTGCGATTCTGTTGGTCGGGCTGTTTTATCACACGCTCTTTCTCACCGTGGCTGGGACGACTCCGGGCATGAAGTTTTCCGGCATTTCCCTTTGTACCTTCGACGGTCAGATCCCCACACGCGCGCAGTTGCGCAGCCGCCTGGGCGCGCTGTTGCTCTCCGTTGCCCCGGTGGGTCTGGGCGTCGCCTGGGCGCTGTTCGACGACGGCCACTTGAGCTGGCACGATCGGCTTTCAAGGACGTACCTGCGGGAGAACTGAGATAGCAATGGAAAGAGGGTGCAATTAGAGCATTTTCGGGATAGTGTGAACTTTATTACGTCATCGTAGGTTGTCGCTCCCTGCTGGTCGCGCCAACTTGAGGTCATGGTTTCGGCCTACAGCATTCCCGAAAATGCTTAAGCACCCTCCGCCTTGCAACTTCAAATGGAATCAGTCGACTAGGATTTAAGCGCCGCCATGCCGGACGGCTTGTGCTTGCGAAAGACCACGAGCGCCAGTCCGACAAGCCCAGTTCCCAATAACAAAAGAGAAGAAGGTTCAGGGGCTGCGATGAAATTGGCCGTGAAGTCAACCCCGGCGCCGTTCAGGTCGGTTTGCGCATCGATGATGGTCAGCGTATTTGTCCCGGTAAGCAACGGCAGATAGGCGAAGGAGACCGTATCCGCCCCACCGCAGCTTGGCATCGCATCTGTCCCATCTGCATTTCCAGTAGCGCAATGTCCGTCCGCGCCAACGATGGCAAAGGGCACAAGAACCCTCTGATCGACTGTTCCCGCATCGAGGATTACCTCGGCCGTATCATCCGCCATCACGGAGAGGCTGCCGTAATACGATGTTTTGCCAACCGCCGTGAAAGTCGTTTCGTAATAGTAGAAGTCGTTCGCATCGCATGAGTTGTCGGAACAGGTGGTGCCGGCTAACGAAGTATTTGAGACCCAGCTTGATCCGCTGATCGCGGGAGACCAGCCTCCGGCAGCTATGGAGTACGCGGTGGTTGAGGTGCTATTGATTGCGGGCGTCGTCGCGGCCGTTAACGGTGTGTAGCAGGGCAGTGTGCAGGTCGACGCGCCGCCGGGCCCGTAAGCAATCGCGCCGTAGCCCAGATACTCCAATGCGCCATTGGCGTGACCGGTGGATGAGCCTCCCGTGCTCGAAAGGGAGATGGAGTCTGCCCTTACCGTTGACGCGAGGAGGAGCAGAAACACCGTTAAAGACCCTATCTTCCAGATCACTTTCATCGTTCCTCCGGACATTTCCTTGCCCGCACCTGACGTCTACGTGACGCAACGGTAGAGCCTTCTGAGATCTACTTGGTCACGTCGACAATATTCCCTGTTTCAGATGCAGGTGGTGTGCCAAACGTTAACTTTTAGAATCAGATATATAGTAAGCGAGCCGTGTAAGGCTATGCAAAGTGTTGCGCATGAATGCACTAGAGAATTCTCTTTGTAATCGATAAAGAAGGGCGGCAGCCCGGTTCCGGCCTTGAATACTGATTGCTGGAACCAAGATCCGGGTTTGGCTGCCGCCAAAATCAAACTTTTTAATACTGTGCGGTACGCAGAGCGGGCCGGGCGACAGGCCGGCTCTTGCCGGCAAAGCTGGCTCCGCCCTGGCGGTCGCTGTCCAAGTGGAACTGGCGGATCATGCCGTCCAAATCACTAGCGAGCGAGGCGAGGTTCTTAAGGGCTTCGACGGCCTCCTCGGCGCCTTGCGCATTCTCTACCGAAAGCAGAGAGATTTGACCGGCGGACTCGGAGATTTCTCCGGAGGCGGAGGTCTGCTCGGTGGCGGCGGTAGCGATCAGGTGGATCTGGTGCTCAACCTGCTTGGAGGACTCGATGATCGCCTCCAGGCTTTGGCGGGCATGAGAAGTCTCCTCCATTCCAGTTTGGACGGCCGAGCGGCTCTCCTGCATGACCTGGAGGGTTTCGCGGGTCTCTTCCTGGATGCTGCGGATGGTGCCTGAAATCTCTTCGGTGGCACCCTTGGTGCGTTCGGCCAGCCGGCGTACCTCACCGGCGACGACGGCGAATCCGCGGCCATGCTCTCCGGCGCGGGCGGCTTCGATGGCGGCGTTCAGAGCCAGCAGATTGGTCTGCTCGCTAATCTCCTGGATGACGTTGACCACCTTGCCGATTTCTTCGGAGCGGTGGGCCAGAGAGGTCATTTTGCTTGAGACTGAACTGGTTGCCGCGGCGATCTTTTCCATGGTCACAGCGGCGGCCTGCATGACCGTGCCGCCCTGGTTGGCGGTGTCGGCCGATGAACGGCTAGCGCTGGCTGCGCTTTCGGCGTTGTGGCTGATCTCGCCGATGGTTGCTGTCATCTCTTGGGCCGCAGCGGCGATCTGGTTTGTCTTGCTGGACTGGGCATGAGCATTGCCGGCGGACTGCACAGCGCGTGCGCTGATTTCGGTTGTAGCGGCAGAGAGGGTGTCCGCGCCTTGGGCCACCGATTGCAACACGCCGCGGATGGAGTCTACGCTCGAATTGAACGCCTCCCCGACGCGGCCGATCTCATCGGTTCCCGTCACGTCGACGTGCGCGGTCATATCCTTGGCCGCCAGAGACTCCAGAGCGGCCATGAGGTGAACCAATCGGGGCGAGATCTCCCACGTAAGAACCGCACCGATGAGTGCGCAGAGCAGAACGATCAGCAGGGAGGCGCCTGAATTGATCCAGAGGGCGCGGCTGCTGGCGGCGGCGACTTCCGTGGCCCTGCCCATGCCAAGCTTCGCGTGGAGCAGGAATCCGTCGTCAGCCGCCGCGAGAGCGTCTCCCAGCGGCGCCGTCACAGTGTCCGACATGAGCAGGTCCAGCGCATCGCCTGTTTTGGCCGCGGCAATCAAGCTGACGCCGCGATCGCTGGCATCTTGATATAGCTTGATGGAGGCAACGAAGTTAAGGTAATGTTCGCGCTCTGCGGGGATGATAAGGGGCTCCATCGCACTCAATGCATCCCGATAATCGGCGATGGCTTTCTGGCGCTTGGCGCTGTGCTCGGCAATGCAGGCCGGCGTCTGGCACAGCAGCAGGTCAAGTGTCTGACGCCGCTCCGCACTGACGCCGCTGCGGATGTCACCGATGTGAATTAATGAGGGGACATGTTCTCCGCTGACCTCAATGCTCGCCTGGGCTATGTTCCGGAAGGTGAAAAACGTGTAGGAGCCTAGCAGGATGCACAGGCCGCAGACGATGCCGAAGGCAAGAACGAACTTGCGGGAGACCGGGAGGTTGCGCAGCCATTGCATGGCGGGAACCCTTTCTTATTCGAAAACTACATGGAGGGTTCATCGGCGAAATCAGAGCTGACTTGAATGCGACTGCACCCAGCTCCTCGGCGGAAGGTTCTCGCGGCGGCACTAAAACAGGCGGCTTGTGAAGCATCGAGCGATGTCGCTTGCCGAAGCAAGAGCAAATCGATATTCTTGGGCCGCATCTGCTTCCTTAAGCGAAGACGGGTCAGAATTGAGGATTCCATGCCGGGTTTGCGGTTGATCATCCAACGCGGGCTTTTCACGATGGCGCTCGCTCTGTTTGCCTGTTCAGCAATTCTTCGCCTGGCGGCGCAGACCGCTCCTGCCGCTGCTGCTCAGGCTCCGCCGGTCTTCCAACCGTCGCCCGAGCAGTTGGCTATTGAAGCGGCATCGGAGAAGGATCACCAGCGCGTGATGGAGCAACTCGGGATCAAGGAACTGCGGCGCGGGGCCGACGGCGATCCGAAGTCGCCCCATGCGGCCAACTATGACGAGTCGAAGGCGGACGTCTATCCCGTGCTGCCCGATCCGCTGGTGCTCAAGAACGGCCAGCGCGTGACCACGGCCGAGCTTTGGTGGACGCAGCGCCGCCCTGAGATTGTCGAAGACTTCGATCGGGAGATCTACGGCCGCATGCCCGCCAACCTGCCCAAGGTGACCTGGGAGGTGATGAGTACGACGCAGGAAAAGAATGGCGATGTTCCGGTCGTCACGAAGAAGCTTGTGGGCCACGTGGATAACTCGGCTTACCCGTCGATCAAGGTGGTGATCGACTTGACCTTGAGCACCCCGGCTAACGCAGCGGGTCCGGTGCCTGTGATGATGGAACTCGGCCTCAGCAAAGAGGTGATGGCAATGCTGGCCAAGCGCTTTCCGCAGTTCGCTGCCGGCGCCGGTCCTGGGCCGACAT